>NZ_SMNT01000023.1 GCF_004348265.1 Methylobacterium segetis | reverse complement strand
CGTGGGTGGCCCACCGGGTGTGCCCGATGCCGATGGCGCCGGACAGGGGGGCCTGGATGAGCTTGAGCTGGAGGTTGGCGAGCTTGCCCTCGGCGCGGCGGCGCTCGAGGCGTCCGTGCTCGAGGGTTGCGATGCCGGCCGAGTCGTAGCCGCGGTATTCGAGGCGGCGCAGCGCCTCGATGACCTGTCCTGCCACCGCGTCGCGCCCGACGATGCCTACAATGCCGCACATCTCTGAACCTACTATAACCGGTATTGACGTAATTTAATTGATGAATTCGCTATACCTCTCGAAACTCCTTTTGTATAGTAACTGACGATATTCTACAACGATATCGAAAATATACTGCCCATCGAGAGCTGCCAAATCAGAGATTTTGGACCGAATTGCATCCGCGTTTAGGTATTTACTGACCGTGAACAGTCTCTCATATTCATGAAGGGTGACAAAATCGAGGTCGAGGTCACCGCGGAGGGAGGGGGTACCTACACTCAGCCCCTCAAGCTCAGTCATTGGTTGGCAATCGTTGACCGAGACATTTAAACAAAGATCAATCAAACTTAATCTGTGCATATGAGCGCTATGATCAATAAAAGGAACATGCTTTAACTTCGAGAAAATGTCGATATCGGACTGTGAGTAAGCAAGTATTTCATCGACATAAGGCGAGCTTTGGGCACCAACCACGTTCGTGAACATGTTTTTCCATTGGTTGTTCCAGCTTGGGAAAATACACTTGAGCGGCTTAGTGAAAAACGGTAAAGTGGCCCGCTCGATATCTGTTTTTGGAACCAGATTTACGAGCGTTTTGGGAAAAGCATACTCTGAGAGATGATGCATACCCGTCCGCAAAAAGCCAATTTTCTCAAAAATCCTCGTCTGGGCGAGACTCAAAAATTCCCGAAATAGTGCAAGCTCCTCCGAATAAGACCATCCCGCCATCGTGCCGTGCCAAACTCCGAATATTCTTAACTCAGGCATAGCGCGTTTCACCACTCGAAGTAATTTTGAGGTCGAGGGAGCCATGCCGTGCACGAACACAGATTTTATATGATGCTGATGTAGCAGAGCTAAGATTTCTTCTACCTGCTCCAATGTAAACTTATTGTGACTGTCAATAGCAAGCTTATGGCCTGGGAACGCGCCACATGCCTGCCGTATGCCGACCCACTGCTGAGTAAACAATATTAGTGAGTGCCGGAACAATCCATTGTCGTTTTGCGAAAAACGGACATCTCTGTTAGCATCAAATGCAAAGGGCCCTTCCAGGATATAGTCCTTTTGATCTTCCACGCTCGCTTTTGCAGAAGACTGCACAATCCGACTGTTCAGAAGCCTTCGAAGCTCCCGCGACAATTCAAATTGACCTTCAGCTGTACCAATTCTCATATGGCTGGATCCACGATTAAGAGAATACAATTAATGTAACTGTCAGCTTACTAATAAGACGGTGTAGCGCCGACAACTGCATATAGACCTTTCTTTTCTGGAGGTGAGTCGCAGCAGCAAGGTACATTTGCCTCAGGTTGTCTATCTTGTATTATCCGGCAATGGGTGGCCCGATGTTGTTGGGTATGGGGTTCCATTGAGTACTGCTCGAACCAATGACGGGTGCTAGATGCATCTAACGCTATGCCCATGGTAGCTATAGTCTGGTCTTTAAAACGCCTAGACTGGAAGTTCTGCCGTACCGCTTGAAAGATTTTAAGATCGAACCGGGACAAGACTTATCCGCCTGGAACCGGGGCCGGTCGAACTTTTTGGCGAAGTAGCTGGAGAACATGTGTTTAGGAAGTTCCGCGAATTTTCTTGATTAGAACCGCTCTATTTCTGAAAAAAAATTTTCTGAAACGCCAACCGCGGGACATAACTACTCCATAGAGAAAATTTGGCGCGCACCATTCACCTCACCGACGCGCTGCGCACCAAATTCTATTTATCTTTGTGCGGAGCTACTCATCTCGCGACGCGAGCTTAAGCCAATTTTTATTGACAAATAGCACGTCACTCTGAGCGAACGCGTCTTCGGTATAACTGTCTGCGACTAAGATAAATCCCAAATTCTCGATGGCAGATATCGTTTCGTGTGCTAATTTTTGACCGGCCCAAAACTGGTGCCGTTCAACTTCGGCTCGGAAAGCGATTGTTCGGCTGAGCAACTTCTGTCCGCCTGCAATCACTCTATCAAGCGCTCCTTCGACATCGATCCATAGAAGAAAAGTGCAATTATCGTTCAATTGCGATGCAAAATGGGTGTCGAGACGGGTACACCGAACACTCACCTTCTCGCCGCCAACCCCGTCGGTGCGCTCGTTCAACGATCCCGCCGCCCGCCTCCAGTCTTCCTGTTCGCCCTCAGCATTCAAAATATTGAATTCTATTTCCCCATCGTAGTCAGCTACTGCGACATTATTTACAACGACGCCTTCGAGATCACTTCGTGCATTGATGTAATTGTCGATATTTCTTTTGTTCGCCTCGAACGCATAGCAGCTTGCAGACGGAACAAGCCGATGAAACCTGGCGATCTCCTCGCCATTGAAGCAGCCAATATCGCAAATAACATCAGGATTCGTCGCGACAGCAATTCCGTCTAGCGTCTGACGCAGAATGTCGTCCTTTCGGGCTAGGACCGCCCAACTATCTCGTGTTGTCAAGATTTTAACCCTCCGTTGCCGCAGGCGGTTTTCTCTGCGGTGGACATCTATGTCAACATCGGCGTTATCTGCTGGTGGGCTCTGTGCCATGGCGGAAGCCACGAACGCGCCATCGATCAACCCCTTTGGGTGCCCATCGCAAATTCTGCACGCTAGCCCGCAACCATATTTCGGCTCTTAGGCGCTGAATTATAGGCTTGGCAAGCCATCATGTGCTCGAGGGAGTGTGACCGATATTCCTAGTGCACAGACGCAGACGAACGCACCACGCGCTCACCTACTAATCGCTTGCGAACGCGGAAGAAATTGGGCTAATCGCTGTACGTTTTGTCAGCGTCAAAGCACTAGGTGCCGGTCCCTGCTGGCTTCCTTTACCTCGCCGTGGTACTCAATGGATTCAGCCGTCAAATGTTTGATCGCGGAACGCTCACGCTTGGAACTGGCGTCCGGACTCGTAATGGTGGCTACTCCTGCCACGGTGTGATTCAGGGTTCCTGTAGGAGGAGCCCATGGATCAGTTTTGGCTGACGGACGAGCAGTTCGCGAAGGTCGCGCCGCATCTGCCCACCGACACGCGCGGCAAAGCTCGCGTGGATGACCGACGCGTGATCGGCGGCATCGTCCCTGTGCTGGAAGGCGGTGGCCGCTGGACCGACGCACCGCGCGAGGTCTACGGGCCGAAGAAGACCCTCTACAACCGCTTCGTGCGCTGGGCAGCCAAGGGGGTCTGGGCCAGACTGTTCGAGACGCTCGCCCAAGCTGGCGGACCGCCGACGCAGGTGCTGGTCGACTCCTCGGTCGTAAAGGCGCACCGCTGCGCCTCGGGAGGGACTCGTATGGCCCGCCGCGTCTGCAAGTGGCTCTGGATCCGCTGGTCTGAGCAGTCTGCATAAACGTATCGGGCCTTCCGGCGAGCCGTTGGCCAAGATGGAGATCCGCGCGTCCTGGGCCTCATAAGGGGGTCGGCGTCGAGCGCCATTTGCCTGCCAAAGGCTTCCAGGACATCGGTTGACTGTCAGGCCATCTTCCTCCCACCGCTCGCAGACATCAGAAGGCCGACGCGCCCTGTGTCGGCCGAACTCAGATCAGGCGGCAATGGCCGCCGCTTGGTAGACGCGCCCATGCCGCAGCAGCGCCCAGACGATCTGAGCCATCTTCGCCGCCAAAGCCACGACCGCCGTGTTCGTATGGGCCTTCGCGAGCAGACCACGCAGCCATTGGCCGAGCTGCGTCTCGCTCTGCCGAAGCGTCGGCATCGCGGATCGCGCACCCTGGATCAGCATCTTGCGCAGGTACTTGCTGCCGCGCTTGGTGATGCCCGCGAGCTTCGGTCGCCCGCCCGTCGTTGCCTGTCGGGGTACAAGGCCGAGCCAAGCGGCTCGGTCGCGTCCGCGGGTTACGTCCGTCAATGAGGTGGACTTTGGGGGTGGAATTGGAGCCGCCATCGGTCAGGCAGCCTGTGGTGGAAGTGTCGTGACGCTCTCCTCGATCAACGCCGAAGCAAACCCGGCCATGCCCTCGATCTGCATATAGCGGTGCTGAAGCTGCCACTCGTCGTTGGCCTCCAGAAGCACCGCACCGATCAGGCGTTGGATCGAGTCCGTGTTGGGGAAGATGCCGACCACATCGGCGCGCCGCTTGATCTCCTTGTTGAGGCGTTCCAGCGGGTTCGTGCTGTGAAGCTTGGCCCGATGCTGGAGCGGGAAAGTCAGGTAGGCCAGCACGTCCTCGCACGTGGCCTCGATGAAGACCTTCAGCCTCGGCCAGCGGTTGTGCAGTTGCTCGCCCAGGTGCTGAAGGGCGGCCCGGGCGGCGTCCTGATCGGGCTGCTGGAAGGCGTGGCGCAGGCCGGCAGCCACCATGGTCTGCTGGGTGCGCGGCACGTAAGCCAGCGCGTTCCGGGTCCAATGAACGCGGCAGCGTTGCCAGGTCGCCTTCAGCACCCGGCGGATGGCCGCCTTGAGCCCCTCGTGGGCCTCCGAGATGACGAGCTGCACGCCCGAGAGCCCGCGCTTGACCAAGCTCCGCAGAAAGTCTGTCCAGAACACCTCGGCCTCGGAGGGACCGATGTGCAGGCCGACGATCTCACGCCGGCCTTCGGTGTCCACCGCGACGGCGACTATGGCAGCGACAGAGACGATGCGACCGCCCTCGCGCACCTTCAGGTAGGTGGCATCGAGCCAGAGATAGGGCCACGCACCCGAGAGCGGACGCGTCAGGAAGGCTCCGACGCGCTCGTCGATCTCCTTGCACAGCTTCGACACTGAGGACTTGGAGATGCCCGACAGGCCCATGGCCTGCACGAGGTCTTCCACGCGCCGGGTCGAGACGCCGGCGATCCACGCCTCCTGGATCACGGCGACCAGCGCCTTCTCGACCGTGCGGCGCGGCTCCAGGAAGCCGGGGAAGTAGCTGCCGGTCCGCAGCTTGGGGATCTTCAGGTTGAGTGAGCCGAGCCGTGTGTCGAGGCTGCGCTCGCGATAGCCGTTGCGGTAGGTGCTGCGCTCGCCTGTGCGCTCGTAGCGGCCCGCGCCGATCAGGCCCCCTCCACGTCGGCCTCCATCAGGATCTGCAGGACCGTCTCGGCCAACGAGCGCAGGAAGTTGCCGTCGTCAGCCTTCTGCAGCGCCTCGATCAGTGCCACTCTGTCGTCGGTCATCGGGTGCTCCCGGCTCAGGTTGAAGTCCGCAAACTCCACCTTAGCCGCCGGCCCCGATGGCCACCCCAATCCCCACCGAAACGGTCCCGGAAATTACACCTCGTCCGTGGACGCTACCCGTCCGCGCGAGAAGGTGTTCACGTCACCGATGGCCGCTACCAGCGCGGTTGCATTGAGGGCGCCGATCCCAGGAATGGTGGTCAGCCGCCGCGCCTGCTCATTTGTGCGCGCCTGCTCGGCGAACTCAGAGTCGAGTGCGGCAATGCGCTGATCGAGGAACTGCCAGCGCTCGCGAACCGCGGCCACGAGAGCACGCATACGGGGCGTCAGCGACGAGCCCACATCAGCGTCGAGCAGGCTGGCAAGACAGACGGCGAGCGGGGCCGCGTCCTTGCGGTACGACATGACCGCGGTCCAAGAGGATGGCGCGGATCTGGTTCATCAGCGCCGTACGCTAGCCGAGGAGCTGATCGCGCACTCGGTGCAGGGTTTGCACGTCGAGCTGTGCTTCCGACTTGAGCGCCACGAAGCGCATGGTCGGGCGCGTGGCGGCTTCCGCAATGGCCTCGGCATCGCGGTCGTCATTCTTCTGAGCTTTGACGTAGGGGCGCACGTACTCGGGTGACATCAGCCGGACGGCGGGGCCCTGCGCAGCCAGAGCCCGGCCCATGTGGTGCGCGCCGCAACACGCCTCCATGGCGATGACGCAAGGCGGCATCTTGGCGCCGAACGCGAGCACCGTCTCGCGGCGCATGCGTCGGCGCAGCACGACCCGCCCGGTCGCATCCAGCCCAACGAGGCTGCAGCTGTTCTTGCCCAGGTCGATCCCGAGGACCGCAATCGTCATCGTCCTGCTCCATCCCTCATAGCGGCTACTCGGCAAGCCTAGCAGCGCAGCCCGGTGAGGGGCGGGCCATCCATAAGTGGGGAGCAGAACCAAGCCATCGGCCGCTCGCGCGGGGGTTTCACGAGCAAAATCCACGGTCTCACCGATGTGCTCGGCCGCCCCGGCGTCCTCCTGCTCACGCCCGGCAACGCCAGTGACGTGACGACCGCCCCGGCGGTGCTGGCCGAGGCCCCCGGCCGGGTCCGCCGCTTGGCCGCCGACAAGGGCTACTATGCTTCCGCCGTCGCCCTTGCCGCCGTCATCGCCTTCTGGTGCTGATCGAGTCTAAACCCCAGCGCAGCGCCTTGACGCGTTCACGGTCAGCCATCGTGAGCACATGAACCAAGCGCTCGAACACACCCTCGTGCAACAGGCATTAGAACCAGCGATGCACGCTGCCTAAGGGCGGGAATTCCAGCGGCAGGTGCGGCGATGCGCAGCCGACGCGCACGAAATCTAGGATGGCGTCGAGGATCGCGCCCTGCGACCATCGCATGGGTCGACTTGAGCATTTTCGGGTCACGCGGGATCATAGCCGCAGTGAGGGAAATAGTTAGCGCGCTCCTCGAGCGTGACGCTTGAGAAAGCTGCGTGGACGCTCTGCCAGAAGGCCTCGCGCGTCCGGGCTGCGGCGACCAGCAACAGCGTTTTCAGTTTGGAGAAGGCGAGCTCGATCGGGTTCAGATCGGGCGAGTAGGCAGGCAGGTAGAGGGGGCTGGCGCCCGCTCCCCGGATTGCCCGGATTGCGGCACGGGGATCCGACAGCGCTGGCCGCGCGGCGCCCATCCGTAGCGGCGGGCCAGGCTGGTCGCAGCAGCAGTCTCGTCGAAGAACACCAAGCGACCCGGGTCGAGGGCATCCTGTCTGGCGAACCAGTCCTCCCAGGCGACCTACACGTCCGCCCGCTCTTGCTCGGCCGCGTCCAGCGTACCCATTTGCGGGTGATGCGGTGGCGGGCGAAGAAGCGCGACAGCCCGCTCGTGCTGGTCGTCTAGCTCTGCTCGGCCAGGGCGGCGCGCAGTTCGTGCAGGCAGATCGTAGGCTGCGCTTCGGAGGTGGCCCGGATTAGATCGGCGTGCGCCGCGAGAGCCCGTGAGCGCTGATCGTCGCGTGGCCGTGGCGCAGCCTGACCGTCCTGCCGCACGCGCCCTATCCGACGGGCGCTCGACGCGCTCGCCCCGAAGCGGGCGGCTGCGGCATGGCAGGACGTCCCCCCGCTATCGCGGCGACGACGCGCTCGCGCAGATCGATAGACAAGGCTTTCGGCATTGGTGCCTCCTCGGACCGTCAGCGCCGCCCCAAACTACGTCGCAGATCGGTCGGGCACAGCTATAGCGGCACCTGCCGCTCCTCCGACAACCAAGCCGCTGAACCCGTTTTGAAACGGGGTCTAACTCTGAGCGGAGTCAATTTCCGACGTCACAGAATTACTTAGATGATCCAGCGATGCGATTAGAACCAACGCATCTTCTTCGCTTCCTGGGTACCAAAGTTCAATTTTATCCTCAAGCATATTCCCGCTAGCCGAGCTGTTCATTCAAGCAGCCAAAAGATGACCACTCTCGTTGTTTTACGAGCTGTCGCTGAAGCGCCTAAGTTAAGACTCCATTTCTAAAATTTTATCTTTTGATAGCATGCCTGTCGCTTTGAAAGCTCCAGAGAATCGACTGAAATCAGGAAGCACACTCCTGTGGTTTGACATATCCATTAAACTATCCCTCTTATTCCGCCGGATATAATGGATTGTACTCGGCGCCGTCACATGCATAAATCCCGCCATGACAGTTTCAAGGTTCCAGACCCAGTCCTCATAACCAAACCCCTCATTGATACGATTAGGGCAGTAGGAGAACCGACGAAATATGTCAGCTGAAGCCAACAATGATGAGGTCCAAATATTTTCCGAAAGTAATCGGGTGGTACAAATTTCATCGGTACGCATATCTGGGAGCACCCAAAAGTGGTGACTGAAGGAGCGCCCGAAAAACAGGTTAAACCTCGGATGCACAATGTGCAATTCTACAGCGGATCGTGCCTCAGCCATCGCACTGACCAACCAGTTGCGGCAACATAAATCGTCACCATCTAGAAATGAAATGTAATTACCCGTCGCCGAACGGATTCCATGATTCCTAGCAGATCCGAGGTCTCCGGCATTGATTGACTCAATTCGAGCACCTACAGCATTCGTTGCAACAACTTGCTCGGTCAGCGGGTCCGGTCGGTCAAGCACAAGAATTAGTTCCGCAGAGAGGCCCGCATTATGCGCATGCGAGACGGCTATTGCAGCGCTCTGAAGGGAAGGAACGCAAAGTTCCCCCTCTCGGTGTATATTTACAACCAGAGATACATCCATATTTTTACCCTTCAACTTCGCCGAGCCGGCTTTCTACTGAAAACAAAAGCTTGACATCCCTAAAGTAACGATCGGCAGAAAATAGCTCAGTAATTGACTCCGACAATCGGAAAGCCTTGTTCATCGCAACATCTGGATTTTGAATAATTTTGCGTAGCGCATCGACGTAGTCATCCGGAACTCGAGGCGCCGAGATAGGCCAGCCGGTCTCATTAGTCAAAAACACTCCTGCGCCGCCCACCCCGGAGGCAATAATCGGCAATTTAGCATACGCAGCCTCAAGTAAAAAACGCGGCGTACCTGCCCAGTTCGAAGTACTTAAAACTGCTATAATACTTTCGGTGCGCAGAGGGAAATGTAAGTATTTACGAACGCGAGATATAATATTACTCGGACACTCCATTTTATCAATTTCAAGTGCAATGCCGTTCTCAGAAATGACACAGAATTCGATTTCTGGAATCGCGCGAGCGATTTCAAACAATTTGGCGAATTGGTCTTTCGAGTTATACCGGTCGACGCAAACAAGACATCCGCGGCGACCGCTGAATATATCAACATTTTCGGTATTAGTTTTTAACAATATTTCGACGTCTTTATAAAAAGGAGGACGCAGAACACAAAATTTGTTGCAATTTGCTTGGGAAAGCCGCAAATCACTTTTCAATATCTTGACGAAGGCGGTGTCATTGGTTATTACGTAATCAAGATGGTCGACAGCATACGGCAGTTCCGTCCAGGAGTATCCTGCTCGTCGGCCGAAATTGTCGTAAGTGTAAAAGAATGCACAGCCCATCATCAAAGTGGTACGACGCAGGGCGAAGCCATGACGCTCCACTAATAGCCACCCCAGTTTAGAATTTATGACGCAAATGCTGTTCTTCGGTAAAATCTGAATGAAATTTGCAATTGTGAGCGCAGCCGTGTTAGGGGCCATCGAACAGACGATATCACCAAGGTAAACGACCTCACAGGTTTTTTTGTCTTGTAATGGCTGAGGTTGCATCCGGACTTTGCCAGTAACGATTATCATTATTTGCGCGGTCGAGTGCTGACTTTGACAAGCACATATAAGCGGCGCAATAAATTGGAAATACTCATCTGTATTGTCTTCTTCAATGAAGAAAACCACGGCACGACGGCTGTTATCCAGCTTACGCAATAGGATGCTTAAGAGCTCCCTTCCGCCCGATCGAGCATCAGCGATTATAACTCGCGGTAGTGACTCACAATCAACGTAAGGGGGCAAAATTGCAGGATCAAGCGTAGCGGCGAACTCTAAGTCGAGCTTCACGCCTTCTAACGAAGCGGTGATCGGAAATATTGCCAGCCCTTCAGCGTGCCCCCACCGCTTGTAATGGTATAACGGGTTTACGTTTTTTGCATAAGGGTACCGGCGAATGTAGTCGGCAGCGTCGAAATCCGGCGACGGACTGATTAAATGACTACTGCTGAGGTAATGCTGAAGTACACTCTCATTTTTTTCTAACTCATTACCAATACTTTCTAGCACATAACTTTCTCGGAAATATCGATCAGGATTAATCGATCCACGAACTGCCGTGATGTATTGAATAAGCGGATCGCTTTGGCTGAGAGTTTGTTCTTTTATATATTCGACATCAATCAACGGATGTGGACGGCGACCTTCAGCTGCCCCATATTCGATATAGTGAACAAGAGCTGGTTTCCCCGCAGCAGCTACATCAGGATATAAGCTGTGATAGAAATCGGTATCGAAAAGGGGATGCGGATTTAGGCGGTGGAAGTCGCCAATGGTGATATAGTGAAGCCAAGGATCGGTTCCATTCAACTGCAACCCGGCGCAGACGACTTGGCGAACATAGTAATCAGCCTGAAACAATGGGTGGTGCGACAAGACGACTGTACCAGCCGCTTTCCGCGATTGACTATTTCTTAAATGAATTTTATTTCTTAGATATTTTCTTAGTACTGCTCTAACGCGCATGACCTGTGCATCTTTCGATGTATCTCGACTAAAATTTTTGACCGATGAAGTTTCACTTTCCGAGTTAATTTCGATTTGACCGAGCCTGTCCTTTGTAGTTCTTGCTTACGTCGACGCAGTTAAGGTCATACGCCCCTCCGGCTTTCGTTGCAATGCTCCGCCGCCCATCAGGAAACTAAGCCTTTTTCATAAGAAACAAATCTGGATACTTTTAAAATTTTGTAAATTTCAGATTTTCCGCTTTAGAGCGCAGGCCGGCTTTTGAAACATGCGCTGCTTTTTACTCGATTGTCCGCTGTTTCAGGAGCAATAGACAGTAGCAATCGAGGTCGACTGTACCTGTGGACCACGCTTCATATGCCGCCGTTTCGTGCTCCTCATCCCGCTCACCTGCGTTCAACGCCTTTTTCGTGCTGGAGCTAGTGTTCGACGAGGAGGCGACAGACTCGTAGAGCATATATGGGTCATGCCGAGTCATAGCCGGAGTGATGAAAGTGGGTGGCGCACACCTCGGACATGGCTTGTGTTAAGGCCGCATGAACACTCCGCCCAAGAGCCTCGCGTGTCCGGGCAACGGCGGCACGTTGCACCGTCTTCAGAATGCGAGTTCGATAAGGCTCAGATCGGGCTCGTAGGCGAGCAGGTCCAGGAACCTCGCGCGCGCTGCCAGGAGCGCCTGGATGACGGTCAGGCTCGTGTGAACTGAAAGGTTGTCCATCACCACCCCGTCGCTTAGGCTCAAGCAGCGTGCGAGCCTATCGGTGAAATAGGTCAGGAAGGGCGCTGGAGACAGCCGGGCAGACCGTAGCGATGGAGGGCGTCAGTCGCGAACGTGTGTTTCTTCGCGTGCGCGGCGAGGTACATTCCCTTCGTGCGCGGCTCAGTGAGAAATCCGGCGTCGATTTCCGCGAAAAATGGGCCGTTTTCAGTTGAATTTTAAAGTCGCGAGCCGGTGCACAGAAACGAAAAACCACTGCATTGGCAAAGGCTTGATGGAGCGGGCGATCGGGATCGAACCGACGACATTCAGCTTGGGAAGCTGACGTTCTACCACTGAACTACGCCCGCAGCCACAGCGCTCCAAACTGCGCGGCCGCTTTTCGAGCGGCTCAGGCTAGACCATATCACAGCGTGGAGGTTTGTCTACGTCGCCGTCCCGGCGAGATCCGCAAGTAGGAGCAACGCGTTCACTTCGCGCGCCCGTTACAGTAGTGCTCTGCGCTACGGAGGGTGGACCGTGACTCACGCGCAGAGGCAGTACGAGAAGAGAATGGACACAATGCCTTCGCTCGAGGCTCCCATGCCTCAGACAAGCACGACGATCTCACACGCGGCTCGGCTAATCCTAGCCTCAGCATCACCGCGGCGGCTTAGCCTGCTTCAACAAATCGGAATCGAGCCCGACGCGCTGCTGCCGGCCGACATTGACGAGTCACCCCGCAAAGCGGAATCGCCGCGCGAGTGCGCCCGCCGCCTAGCTAGGGAGAAAGTAGATGCCGCATACGAGACTGCGCGTCGCCGGGACGACATGCGCGACGCTTGGATCTTGGCAGCCGATACGATCGTGGCAGTGGGGCGCCGCATTCTGCCCAAGGCTGAGATCCCAGACGAGGCCTCGGACTGTTTACGCTTGCTCTCCGGGCGCCAGCACCGCGTCTTCACTGCCGTTGCGCTGCTCTCACCCAAGGCCCGACGGCGCGAGCGAATTGTCGAGAGCCGAGTCCGGTTCAAGAGATTAACGGGTCGAGAGATCCAAGCATATCTCGCCTCCGGGGAGTGGCGCGGCAAAGCCGGAGGCTACGCGATCCAAGGACTCGCCGGCGCTTTCGTGGTTAGACTGGTTGGTTCACATAGTGCGGTTGTCGGTCTCCCGCTCTACGAGACAAGCAATCTTTTGGAGGGGGAAGGTTTTTCGGTCCAGGAGCGGTGGGGCGCTATCGCATGACGGGTACACCGAGCAACCGAATTTCCTGCCCGATCTGCGGGTGCCGAGCTGAAGTTGCCTACACGCCATTCTGCTCGCGACGATGCGCCGACATCGATCTTGGGCGCTGGCTAAACGACCGGTACGTCATCGCTCAAGAGGAAGATGACGACCGAGAACATCCGCAGGATCGGAGCGACCTAAAGCTTGGGACGAAACCGACGTGAGCGGGTTGAGTGGGCATACACGCTCTCGTTCGCGACGACGTCTGAGCGACGGTAGACCCGCTTCTGCCGCTCGAACCTGCGAAGTTGAACGGTGAACGGCCACGCGCCCCGGAGTGAGCCGCGCTAGCGCGCATCATCCTGTTTCTGCGCACCGGAATCACTGGAAAAACCTGCCGCGCGAAGGTCGGGTGAAGCGGGAGGACGAGCTGACGACGACTGTGGGCGTGGCAGGCAGCCGGTGTCTGCGCCGTCTTGCACCGCTCGATGCTGCAAGAGTTACAGGATGTAGATGCGCTCGATTGGTCACGCCGCTCTCGACGGCGGCGGCCTGCCAGCGGGACAAGGGGACAGCCACGGGTCCGAAGCCGACGGATGGGGCAGATTCGGCACGAAGCGCTACCCCTTCGTGGACGCGAACGGCACGCAGCCCGGCCTGAGGCTGGATAGGGCAAACTACCGCGACAGCCGCATGCTGGCGGCCACGCTCACTGCAGTGCCAGGCGTGCGCACGGGCCGGCGCCGTCGCCCCGGCCGCAGGCCGGAGCGCCGCGCCATCTTGGTCCGAGTTCAGCGGACACGGCGCGCCACTTGGTTCCGTTCTGATGGCGCCAGAGGATGGCTAAGACCGTGCGGCGAAGATCCTGGGCGCCGTCTTGCCCATTGGTCGGCGAGCCTCAACGGGTAGCTCCAACTCGGCCCATTGCGCGTCTCACGGCATCGCCCCTCCTCGTCCGCGAGAGGCGAAACGCTCACTGCACCAGGTCGTTCAAGCGATCACAGACCCTAAGAGTTGGACGAAAAACCGCAGGGCGCTTCGAAAGGAGGCTAGACAGCACGGCCGTCCCTCACTATACCCCCGCCTCAGCCGACGCCGCCAAGCGGTTCGGTGGTCGCCCAGGTAGCTCAGTTGGTAGAGCATGCGACTGAAAATCGCAGTGTCGGTGGTTCGATTCCGCCCCTGGGCACCATCAAGTCTCGAAAATCTTCAGCATGTTAGAGTGCTGTTTTTCCGGAAAGCAATGAGACTATTCCGGTGATTTCGAGTTGGTGTGATGGTCAAGCTCGCACCAGTTTCCAATGATTATGTGCCACCCTTGGCCCTGTTCCGCTCGCAGACTGCTCTAGCGTGTCGACGTTTGTGGATCGTAAAGGGCATACCTCCCTGGACGAGCCGCCTGCGGCTCCTCGGCGACACCCCGAGAGCACTTTCGCCTCTACCGAAGCCTCTTTCTACGCCAAGCCGATCACGGTTCGATATCTTGCCCGCCACCTATCAGCGAACAGACGAACTTGAAGCAAATTTTTATCACGCCCCCTGATCAGGATAATGACAGCAAGTCCATATTTCAGTCGCTATCGTGGGCGATTTGGTGAGGTCGTTTCTGCAGCGATTGCGAGAAGCACATGAGCGCTGGCCAAACCGCCCCTAATCGGATCAGAAGCAGTACCGAGGCCTACCTGCGCGTGCTACATGCGCTGATGTTGCGCGACATGCGCACGCGCTTCGGTGGCTCGCATCTCGGCTATGCAGTGGTTGTGTTGTGGCCTGTAGTCCATTTATTCGTGCTAGTATCTATTTACGTATTTCGCAAAGTTCCCGCACCACTTGGGGAAAGCAGGGCGTTATTCTTTGCCACGGGCGCTGTAACCGTTCTCATATTCCAATACATATCCAAAGAGGTCATGAAGGCGGTTATAATGAACAAGCCTTTGACGTATTATCCTCAGGTCAAAAACTTTGACGTAGTACTTGCTCGTATTCTTGTTGAAATAATTACAGGTTTTCTTGGCCTATTGACGGTCATGTCTACTTTGATAGCACTTGGAGTAAATCCCCTCCCTGTCGATCCCATTGCTGCAATAGCCGGCTACTGCGCTGCGATCGCTTTGGGAATAGGCATCGGAACAATCAATATTGGTATTATCGCGTTTTTTCCGGGGTGGCTTATAGGATACCAACTTTTCAATATTCTCATGTATGTCGCCAGTGGCGTAATGTTTCTTCCTCATTACCTCCCAAAGCAAATATATGATATACTAAAATACAACCCGGCAATGCAAGTTATAGAATGGGTTAGACTTGGCTACTACCCGAATATGGGTGTGAAAGTTGATTACATGTATGTAATGCTATTTTCAAGCGCCGCCCTCACTTTGGGATTGCTGCTGGAACGTTTAGTAGTTCGCAGGCGTAGTTCCTGACTAATGATTTTGGCCTGGCGAACTGCTCGAAGCTAACCGCAGGTTTTTCTCGCATCTTGAACCCTGAGGGAGGGCGGATGCCGTGCGTTGTAATCGCTTCACAAACGTACAGATCGCCTTTGCCTTTCGGCAGGCGGAAAAGGCTACGACGGTGGACGAGATCGGCCGGTGACGGTTCCCCAGATCTTGTTCGGGCCAAAGGGTGAGCCCCCGGATCTCGCTCGGCAGCCTGCTGGGCTGTCGCCAAGGAGAATTCCTAGGGCATTCGCCATCGCAGGGCCCTGTGAGGACGGCTCTCGTTGTACTGCCGCCGGCACGCCTCGATTTTGCCCCTGACGTTGGCCAGCGACAACAACTAGAAGGATGTGCTTATCGAGGCTCAGATTGGCCATGAACTGCTTGAGCTTGCGGTTCTTCTCCTCAAGCTGCCTCAGCCGGCGCAACTCACCCGTTCCGAGGCCACCGTAGAGCTTCTTCCAGCGCTAAAAAGTCTGCGCTGAGATGCCCATCCGGCGCAGCACATCCGCGACCGGCGTTCCGGTCGCGGCCTGCTTCAGCGCGGCGGCACTCTACTCTTCGGTGAACCCGCTCGTCTTTACGGCCCTGCTCCTCCCGTCAGGGTCTCGCCTCATTCCCGCAAAAAACGCGAGCTTCGGTCGAAACACAGTCAGGTGTGATGGGACAGTCATAGGCGGGACATCCACCTACGCCTAGAAGTGCCGCACATTTCTGAGAGGGCGTCGTGAAGAGTACCAATCAGCCGAAAGCCGTGACGTATGCGCAGACGAGGAAACAGGACCGCCCGCCGGTTGCTTGCTTCGATCCGCACTTTCCGCATTTGCCGCAGCGACTCGAACGCATCGGCGTCTCACCGAAACCGGATCGCTCGTCTCAGTCGACCCAGTTCGATCCGCACTTCCCAGTGCTCCGGACGAGCCATGCGCTGACAAATCGGGTGAGTTTTTTGGCCCCGCCATGTGGTACAGAGGATCAAGCCTGAAGTTTTCGAGCTGTTTCGTCTATTTATGGCCGACGAACTCGTAGGGTGTGAGTCCACGCAGCATGTCGAGGCGGTAGCCATCGTTTAGACTGTCGCGGGCTTCTATAGTTGGCTCTCCAGTTCATTCTAGGCCCGCAAACATAACTCTTTATCGTAGCGCCCTTGATCCTGTGATTCATTCATCTGACCTGATCGATATCCTGCACGTTGCGGTGTTGAACTGCATCCGGTTTTAACTCGACACGCGGCGCAACTGTGAGGCCCAGAGACTGTTATGTACCTCCGGCAAATTACCGCTGACATCTCCGACGTACGGTGCGCTCGTATATTCCTGAATGTCTGCTCAATCACGAGGCGCTACCCGGCGAAAGCTTTGGGAATGGCGCTATCTGCTGGGCTAGCGGGGTGGGCCTGTAGTCCTAGGGTGTGAACCGAACCAAGCCGTTGCGGAGTTTATGATTTTATGATTCAGGGCCGCCGATTGCAGCGTGGAGGCGGCGATGGCGGACCTGTTCTGGCTCTCGGATGAGCAGTGGGCGGTGATGGCCCCGTTCATGCCCAAGGATCAGCCCGGACCGGAGCGGAAGGACGACCGGCAGATCATCTCCGGCATCCTGCACGTGCTCACCTCGGGCTGCCGCTGGCGTGACTGCCCGTCCGCGTATGGGCCTCGCACGACCGTCTACAATCGCTTCAACAGATGGTCCCGGCGTGGCTTCTGGAAGGCGATGCTGGTGGCCCTGGCCAAGGCCGGCTGGTCGGGCGAGGCGGCTGCCATCGACAGCACCTACGTGCGCGCGCATCGCTCAGCGCACGGCGGGAAAGGGGGGCGACGGCGCAGGCCATTGGCTCGTCGCGCGGCGGCCAGACGACCAAAGTCCACGCGCTCACCGATGTCCTCGGCCGGCCCGGCGTTCTCCTGCTGACGCCTGGCAACACCAGCGATGTCACCGCCGCTCCGGCCGTCCTGGCCGAGGCGCCCGGCCGGATCCGCCGCCTGAGCGCCGACAAAGGCTACGACGCCGATTGGCTGCGCGCTGACCTCCGCAAGAGTGGCATCACGCCGATCATTCTGGGCAAGCGCGGCCGCAAGAGAAGGATCCGTCACGACAAGCCGCGCTACCGGGAACGCTGGCGCATCGAGGCGACGTTCAACCGCCTCAAGGACTTCCGCCGCATCGCCACCCGTTACGACAAACTCGCCCGCAACTACGCCTCAGCCGTCGCTCTGGCTGCCGTCATCGCCTTCTGGTGCTGATCGAGTCCAAACCCTAGATGTTTGATCCCAGGGAGTGATGGCGAAGTTTCCTGACGCGAATGCAGGGATGCGCCATGGGACAGGGTCACCACGGGTGCGCTGCGGCGACAGCGGCAGTCCGTCGAGCGATACAGCTTGGGCAAGCGAGCCTGAGGCAGCTTGCTCAGCGCTGCGGGATCAACCCAGAGATCGTCGCCAAGTGGAAGCAGACTGCGGTCGGAGGCGCGGTCCGACGGCCAACCGGAAGACGGGGCCGAACGTGCCGAATTCTACTGTGCTGTCGGCCGAGGACGAAGCCGTCATCGTTGCTTCTCGGGGCACACGCTCTTGCCGCTCGAAGTGTGGCTCTACGACGTGCAGCCGGCGCTCCCACACCTGCCGCGGTCGAACCTGCACGCACCGCTGCCTCCAACGCCATGGCATCTCGCGACTGCCTGAGACCGACGGCGACAAGCCGCTGCAGGCGAAGTTCAAGCGCTACCCGCGCGGCTACATCCACGTCGACATCGCCGAAGTGCACACCGAGGAAGGCAGGCTCTACCTCCTCGTGGCTATCGACCGAACCTCAAAGTTCGCCATTGCCGAGCTGCACGAGAAGGCCACGCGCCGGGTTGCCGGCGACTTCTTGCGCGCCCTCGCCGCTGCCGTTCCCTACAAGATCCACGCTGTGCTCACCGACAACAACAATAGGGTCTTCAGGCGCCGCGCGAAGTTGTAAGCAGCCACCAAGTCGGCAAAGTACTGCCGAAGCTGGTCATGGCCTTCGTCGCGGAAGCGCTTGACGGACGCGTCCTTGATCGTGCGGTTGATCCACTCGAGTCGACAATTCGTCCAAGGACGACGGGGCTTCGTCAGCCGATGCTCGATGTCGAGATCGGCGCAGACCGCCTCGAAGGAGTGGCAGCGGACACGCATCGAGAAGGCCATCCGTTAAGAAGGGGCAACCTTCATCCTTCCCGAGATTCAGTTCTGCCCAAGCGGCATCATTCCCGCAGCCGCCAAATCCGGGCCCGCCGGTTACTCGATACTTGGTTCAGAGGTGGGCGGCCTGGCCACACCTACACTGCCGACGAATGCAAGATACCCCTCATCCGGATTGGATTGAGCAACCGTCTCGTAAAGTTTCCGACCGCTCTAATAGAACTTATCGCTCAATCGAGGAGAAAGTCCTCAGATGAAGCAGATAGTATTATTTTAGCACCTATACACGAAAATTCTTCTACGAAGGCGATTTAAAAATGGACATCAGCCAAGAGCGAGGGCTAGGACTGGAAATAAAACTTTGGACGTCAGCGAAAATATTTTCGTCCTCCACCAGGTTCATAGTCTCTCTGTGAGTCTCGATGAAATCTTCATAAGACATCGTACCGATTTCCGCGACAGGTGTCCCGACAAAATTTTCGACAATGCGGGGATCGCGCCACACCACGGTTTGTCCATGGCCACCGAAGGTCCGAAAATGATAGAACTTCATCATCGTACGGATGAAGTAGACGACTTTGAACACGTCGCCCATCCAAGACCAATCACCGTTGCCGATGGACCTGCGCAGGCGGTAGCAGCGCTCCTGATCCGGAAGCGCTGAGAAGCTGTCGTTCGGCACCGTATCATCAATGAGCCAGATCGTTCTGTCGTGTGCGAAGGCGAGCGAGCTGATGAAGTCCCGCAGAGTTTGCTCATAGGTATGTAGGCCGTCGAGAAAGATCAGGTCGAATGGCTCATAGCGTGCGGTCCGGAAGAACTCATCACTCGGAAGAGGATGAAAATGCGTTCGATCGTTCGCGAGAGCTGCGTAGTCAAAATGAAACGTTGGATCGACGCCAACCCGGAAATCAACGTCTACCCCCGAGAAAGTTGAGCCGTTAAAGACCCCGATTTCCAAGTAACGCTTAGCGTTCGCGATTCGCGCTAAGCGGTTGATGCGCTCGTAATGCATTCCTGGAATTTCCCACTCTCAATCCGGGCCTGCCACGCGTGTAGCATAACCCGAGCCCCAAGGCGCCTGCGAAGCTGAGTGCCTTGCAAAAAGTAGCCTACGCCTCTCTCCGCGAGTTCATGAAGCCAATGGCTGCTCGCCGACATCGATCGTCTTCTCGACGAGGGACGAGAGGCTGCCGCTGTACCAAGCTGCGATTGAGCGGACAGGTGGATTGCTCGCCACCGAATGATCCATATCCGCCGCTTGGTACCCGCCGGCGAGGGGCTGTTGGTGACCCTGAGAAGCTATGCGGTACGTCAACATTGAGCGATCACTGATGAAGGCGAGGCGACTCTTTAATGGCAACCTGCCAGCAACGGTAGGATGTTTGGCTATTCCATCGAGTTCTGTGACCTCAAGGAGCAAGGCGTTTAAGCCCTAAGCCATTCGTTTGAAATGAGTTGGCCGCTGTCTGGAGCGTTCCGTTAGGGCAAGCCCGAGTGGGACAGCGTCGGCTTATCTCCCAAGCGCAGCCGTAGAATTATTCTGCTTGCCACAAAGGCTGGCATGCCAAATAATGCATACATCGCACCTGCAGTGGATCCTGGTTCGCCGTAGCCGAACACGGCGTTTTACCAGCATTCACCCCATCACGACGGAGCCGGAGCATGCGTCGCTACGTGATCCCGATAGTCCTCGTCCTCGCCGCGACCGGCACCCGCGCCGCTGAGACGGCCGAGGCGCCGCTCCCGAACCGCGCGCCGGCACTCGTCTCGCAACTCGTCGGCTACGCGATCACCCTGGAGAAGTGCAAGGCGGTCAAGCCCGGCCGCAACGCCCAGGCACCCTGGCTCGCCCTTCAAGCCGCCTACGGCGGCGCCCATGAGCGCTGGGAGCAGGATCAGGCGCGGCTCAAGGCGCTCGTGCGCACCGAGATCAACCGCCAGCGCCTGACCATGCCGGAGCCCGCCGACGGCTGGTGTGAGGAGGCCAGGCGTGCCTACGGCCGCCGCGGCACCGTCTACCCGGACGCGATCTCGATGATCGACGGCTCCTCCAGCAGCGCCTCCCTGGGCGCCGAGGCGATGTTCACCGCCGACACGCTGGAGATCTAGCAGCACTGATGGCGCGCCGCGATGGCTGGGCGGCAGCCGCATAATGCCGCTTACATGAGATGGGCAGCTCCCTAACACCCGATCGGTGAAGGTCCGCTCCCGAGGGCAATGCGACCCGTTGCGGTTGGTTGGCTGAACGCAGGCTACCCATTCGTGGCGGCCCCGTACGTGGGTACCGAGCGTCAAATGACGACCGCTGTCATTGCCCTCGATGCTGCCGTCGCCTAACTTAAGTTAAGGCCCCTTTCTCGTCGAGCAGAGCCGGACAGTGACGCGAGCGGAGCTTGACATAGCCCTCGCCCGGGCGCGCGAGCGCGTGTTGGCCGGGCAGCGATCCTGGGACGAAACATCTGAGTGTCTAAGGCGCTCGCAAGAACTGCTGGCACGTTCCCGAGCCTTGCTGATGAGAACTGCGCAATCATCTTCGGGCCATACGACAGTCTTCGGCGACGCGCCGATCGAACGATGTCACTCGCGGCTCGAGTCCAGAAGCTGACGCTCAAAGCCCCTTTTCGCTCAGGCGGTCAGCGCTCGCGCAGGCCCGAAGTGAGGTTCTGAAAGGAACTGTCACGACTGAGGAGCAACGCGCAGGTGATGCCCACGCAACGAAAAGCCCGCCACGGCGGACCGGGCGGGCCTTGCGCTTCATGCGGCATCATCTCGACAATCGAGGCGTCAGCGGCCGCCGACAGGCCGAACCTCGCCTGCGTTCACTCCGCCGCAGCCGGCTCGGCTGTTTTGCGCCGGCTGCGCGGCTTAGGAGCCGGTTCAGCCGCCTTTGTCCGAGCACTGCGGCCCTTCGAGGAAGCAGGAGGCGGAGCTGCCTTGGTTCTGGTCTCAGGCGCGAGAGCGGCTGGAGTTGCAGACTTACGGCGCTGCTGCCCGAGCCCCAAACTCTTAGCGAGCGATGACCGCGCCTCCGAGTAGGAGGATGACACCATCGGGTAGTCGCGCGGCAACCCCCACTTCTCCCGATAACTCTCCGGCGTCAGCCCGCGGATCGTCAGATGGCGGCGCAGCGTCTTATAGGGCTTGCCATCCTCGAAGCTGATCAGCGCGGCGGCCGTGATCGATTTACGGATCTGGGCCGGCGTCGCCTTGATCTCAGGCTCGGTCACTTCGGCCCTCTGATTCAAGCCCGACACGGCAGCATGCACGCTTGCGATCAGGCTCGGCAGGTCCGCTACCGCGGCGTGATTGTTCGATAGGTAGGCCGAGACGATGTTGACCGTCAGGTCGATGGGGCTGCTGTTCAGTTCTTCAATGTCTGCCATAGCGAGATCCTTCTTGATGCTCGCTCGCACTTCTGCAACTTCAGACACTCTTGGCAATCCGAACGCGTTGGGAAAAGATCGTTTTACAACACAAATTCAGCGACACTGTTTCGCCGTCGCAGACGACCGCTTGACGGAAACGATTGGACAACTTTCGCTAACCGATCCCGTTCGATCCGGCACAAGCGCGCTCAACTCTCAAATCGGTCTGCCCATAGAGCCAGCAAGCCTAGCTGCGTTGCCGCGCCGTCCGGGAGATGGCATACGCCCTCGGAGGTTGAACTGAGCTCTGACCCCACGTCGGAAACGCCTTCACATACGAGCAGCTGATGCAGCGATTCATCTCCTCGGCAGTCCGCCGGATCATCCAGAAGGGGGCGGCCGCTCCGGCGCCGGCTCCCGCTCCGAGCGCACCTGAGCGGTCTCATCTGCTGTTCAATCCTCCGGCGAGCGAGGCGCCGCCGCCCCAGGCCGGGTATGAGTACCGCGCCACGGGCTACCACCATCCCGCAATCCATCACCACGAGGACATTCTCGCGCCGTGGAAGGCCATCGCGGGAGAACGGGGCGATCTCCACCGCGAGTATCTTGTTCCCAGGCTCGTGTGTGCTCCCTCGGAGGAGGATTTCGCGTTTCTCAGCCGACCGCTGCAGCTGTCGAAGCCCGAAATCGAGGCTGGCATCAGCTCGCTCGCACCCTGGACCTACCACCTGGAGCCGGCTGGCGTGTCGACGGAGGCCCTCGGCGCCTACAACCAGCGGACGGTCGCTTTCCACCGCTATCGAACGAACCTGATCACGCGGGCCGTTGCGGGCATGCTTGGACCTGAGGCTGCCTCATCGACCCTGCTCGACCTCGGCTGCAACTGCGGTTTCTTCACACTCGACGCGGCTGTGCACGGAGTGGGAAGCACATCCGGGCTCGACCTGAGAGCAGAGAATATTGCACAAGCGAACTTCCTAAAATCCCTCTACGGTGTAGAGAATGCCAATTTTGAAGTCGGCAATGTGAAAGATGCCCTCGACACCGACAAGACCTTTGATGTGGTTCTCAATCTCGGATTGATGTACCACTTGTCCACGCCCTTCGAAGTCATGCTGGATTGCTACAACATCAGCAAGAAATTCTGCGTGGTCGACACCATCACCCATACGGAACCTTTCTCGGCTTACTTCGTCAGATCGAAGGACACGAGTAGTCCGATCGAGGGCGACCTGTCTTTCGAGCTGCAGCCGACCTATCGCGGCATCATCGACACGATGCGCGCGGCTGGCTTCCAGGACATCATCGAACTCGAGGCACCCACCTCCAGCATAGAACTGTATTCGGATGGTACACGACGCTGCCTCGTCGGGTTCAAGGACAGTTCCGAGACGTACGTGAACAGGCTTCTTGCTTGAACGTCTCGCTTGAAGCGCGGAGTGCAGCACAAATTCGATTGTGCGGCACGATACGCCGATCTGACTATCTTCGATTATCAATGAGTTTTCGAGGATGGAGAGCGCCGGTTCTCTCCTCGGGACGGACTGGATCACAATGGTGGACAAGAAAGCCGTCGAGGAATTTACCATCCCTCCTCCAGCCGGCGCTAAAGTCGCGTCCATGCCTTGCACCAATTCGTACTACGCATATCCCAAAGTAAAAAACCTTCACCTAGCTTCATCACATATTGCGTCACTGCTCGACGGTCTCTGGAGAAGATCTGTCCATCCGGGAGAGGACGTCACATTTTACCATCTGAAAGATGTTATCGTTGCCGAAGAGGGTCTGGTTTTCGATCTTGCCGGGAATCTGATCTCGGTTACGCGCACCTACCACACGGATGAGGAAGTGCTCGCCGGCCGCCAACGCGTACTGGATGCGATCGAGCGTGGGCTTGCAAATAAGATTGATAAAGGCATCCTCGGGAAGAGCCGCGGTGCCGACAATTATGGGCACTTCCTCGTGGAAATGCTTCCGCGCGCCTGGCTTGCCAGAAAAATCCTGTCCCTGAACGATTGGCCCGTCATCATCTTCGATGAGCCGACAGCGGTGACGCGATCGGCGACGGCGGCGCTGCATTGCGCGGGTTTCTCGAACGAGTATGTGCTGCCCATGGGGCGGGCTCCGGTTTTTGTCGACGACCTGATCGTCGTCGACCGGCTTACCGGCCATGCGGTGTACCTGTCGCCGCTGGTCATGGAATGCTTGGACACGATCACTGAGACGATCGCAGCCGCTAAGAACGATTCGATCTATGTGCCACGCAGACCGTCGAAGAGCCGCGATTTCAACGACGAGCATCTGGTCGCCGAGCGGCTGCAGGGGCTCGGATTCCAGGAAGTTGAGGCAGCGGCGCTACCTTTCCACGAACAAGTCGCAGCGTTCAAAGGTGCGTCGCGGGTGGTTGGATGCGCCGGAGCAGCTCTCACGAACATTGCGTTTTGCCGACCGGGCACCGACGTTTTCATTTTCATGCCGAGTGGCGCTGCCGAAGTTTTCTTCTGGATGTTGGCGGAGGCCCGTAACTTGAATTATCACGAAATTCGATGCCGCGAGATCGGCCCACAACGAGGGGCATTTTCCTGGGATCGTTTGCTCGATGTTTCACCGGATGAAGTTGTCCGGCTCATCGAGCCTGGCGTGTGGAACTAAGTTCTAAATTGACTTAATCCCGCACCGGACCTGGTTGATATTTTTACATCGAAGCGCAGGAATACGCACTCATCGCCCTGCTCGCGGGCGAAGATTTATCGGGCCTGATTTCTGCATTCTCGCAAACCATTTCCATGTGCGGAAGGATTGTGTTCCGCTTCGTCGTTGCGACGCGAGAAGCTTCAACGCCACCGAGCGAGCTCGGCTTCAACCTTTGCCAGGAAACGCGCACGCCTTGCCTCATTGCACGAGTCCATGCCCGTCAACGCGATCCAATCGAGGCGGCAACGCTGCGCGCAAAGCGGGCGAATGCCGAAGCGAAATACCCGCCAGTCCGGCCAGCCGATTAGCCACAGCAGCCAGCGCGGCGATCCGTAGGTCGTGATCACGCCGATCCGACGGATCCCCGTGAGTTGGGGCTGCAGGTCGTTCGGGCCGGCGAGCCGGAAAGCGACGCCGGGCAGCCAGACACGGTCGATCCAGCCCTTCAGCATGGCCGGCATCCCGAACCACCAGGTGGGATAGACGAAGACCAGCGCCTCGGCGCCTCGGAGCGCCGCGATGTGATCGGCAAGACCGGAGCGATCAGCCCTCTCGTCGTAGTAGCACCCGCGCTCCCTGTCGGAGAGAACGGGGTCGAAGCCCTCGGCGTAGAGGTCCCGCAGAACGACCGCATGCCCGCCCGCCTCAAGACCGCGCCGTGCCGCGTCGCGCAAGCCTGCCGAGAAGCTGTCGGCACGCGGGTGGCAGTAAATCATGAGCACGCGCATGCCGAGCTCCCGCGCCCTATTGGTCTCAGGGGCGATCCGTGACGCGCTGGAGAAGCTCCGGATCAGCGAACCCATCCGGCGTCAGACCGGCCGAGCCCTGAAACGACCGGATCGCCGCGCGCGTCTTCGGGCCGATCTTGCCGTCGACGCCCCCGGGATCGTGGCCGAAGGCCGACAGCCTCGCCTGGAGATCCCGGATCTCGTCCGGCGTGAGCGGGCGCTTCGACCGCGGCCAGTCGCGGAGGAAGCCGCCCGCACCGCGCAGACGATCGGAAAGGTGAGCAACCGTCAGCGCGTAGGACAGCGCCGTATTGTAGCGCAGGATCACCCGGAAGTTCGGTTGAAGCAGGAAGGCCGGCCCCCCGGCGCCGGCCGGCAGCGCGAGGCTCGCGCGCTGCTGCAGGTCGGCGACGGGACGGCCGTCGGCGGGGCGCAGGCCGCGCTCCTGCCACTCCGACAGGGTGCGCTCCGTCGTCTCGTCGGCGAGACGGTAATCGAAACCCTCGGGAAGCGTGACCTCGAAGCCCCACCCCTCTCCGGCTTGCCAGCCGGAATGGCGCAGATAATTCGCCGTTGAGGCGAGCGCGTCGGGAATCGAGCTCCAGATGTCGCGGCGGCCGTCGCCGTCGAAATCGACCGCGTGCTCTCGGAACGTCTTCGGCATGAACTGGGTGTGGCTCATCGCGCCGGCCCAGGACCCCGTCATCCGCTCTGCTGGGACAGCGCCCTCGGCCAGAATCTGCAGGGCCGCCACCAATTCGTCCCGCCAATACGCGGCGCGCTTCGGCTCTCCGCAGCTCAGCGTCGCGAGCGAGCGCAGGACGGGCTTCACGATCGATGGATCGTCGAGCACCGCCCCATAGGTCGACTCGACGCCCCAGATCGCTACGAGAATGTGACGGTCGACCCCGTAGGCGCGCTCGATGGCAGCGAGCGTCGGTGCCCACTCCGCGAGCTTCTCACGGCCTGTAGCAATACGGGCCTCCGTGACGGTGGCCTCGATGTAGTCCCAGATCGGGCGAACGAACTCGGCCTGCCGGTTCGCCGCGGCGAGAATTGCCGGATCGGGTGCAACGCCCGCCAGTTGAGTTTCCACGAAGCCCCGGTCGAGGCCGCGGCTCGCGGCAAATGTCGCGATCTGGCGCAGGCAACCCGTGAAGGTGTCATTCGCACCGGCCTCCGAAGGGCTTCCTGACGATGGCTCGACCTCGGCGCGGAGCGGTGCAGCGCCGAGGACGAGAAGAGCCGCGGCAGCGAGAAGGGTTCTCATCGCCACACCCGCGCCAAGGCCGCACGGAAAGCGGAGACTCCCCCGTGCAGGCGCGACGGCTTCCGGTCGGCTGGTGGCTCGGAGGGCGTCGAGCGTGTCAGCAGCCGTTCGAGCTCGGCCGGTGAGACGTCGATCAGCCGATCCCACGGCATCGCCCAGAGTTGCGGCCCGATTTCCGGGCAGCGGATCTCGCGATACCGCAGGCGGCGTGCCTGCGCCAACATCCAGAAGAACGTCTCGCCGGCGCTGCTCGGCGTGAACACCACGACCTCCGTGCCGGGGCGGCAGAACACGATGTTCGTGATGGCGGCGCCCATGCAGCCGACGACGCTGCGCGCGCCCTTGAAGGCCGCGACCTGGTCCTCGAAACTCAGCGCTGCTGCTTCGACCTCACGATAGCCCATGGTGCGCAAGCGTTCGGCGATCGCTGGCTCTTCCACGAACTCGCGGATCCGCGCAGGGCGCCGCGTCGCGTAGAGGTCTGCTTCGGGCGCCGGCGCAATCCCGGCGGTGATCGTGTCGAAACACTGCATCACGTGGGGCGACAGGTAGGTGCTGTGCGAGGTGAGACCGTCGATCGCGACGAGGTCGCGCACCAGCACGGGCTCTCGCCCGGTGACGACGATCTCCTCGGGCGCGAACCCGGCAACCTGCAAGGCTGCCCGCGCGACGTCCCGGACCGGGGCCGGCTCGTCGAAGATGATGGCCGGCCAGTCCGGAAAGCCGAAGCGCGTCCGCGCGAGCCAGGCGCGGGGCAGCATCTCGACGAGGAAATGGCCGTAATTGTCAGCCCCGCGGCTCTTGGCGAGAATGCCGCGCTCGAGGGTTCGCGCCGAGCCGGATCCGATTGCCGTAAGGACGGCAGCATGCGCGCGCCGGATCTGCTCGTCGTCGTGATAGGTCCGCGTCGGTGCGAGAAGCTTGCCGGATTGGTCGAAGGCGAGACCTTCCTCGGCGACGTACACGTCGGTGAATCGGTAGGCGACGACGTCCCGGCCCCGATGGATATCCTTGCGCCAGATCGTCTCCAGGGTCGGACGGATCGTCTCCGGAATCGGAGCGAGGCAGGTCAGTCGCGGATAGGCGTAGTACGAGTTCGTACTGGGGATCGCAGCGATCCGTGCAAAATCCGGTGGTTGGACGATCAGATCTTCGATCGGCTCCGACAACGATGTGACTTCCCCTGCATGCGGCAGCCCGCGAGACGCCCTCTTGGCCGCTTTCTGCCCTTGCACGCAACAGCAAGCGACCGCCGGAACGCGCCGCGATGGGCGTTCCGGCGGTCGGCCGGTCTCAAATCCCGCTCTCGGATAAGAAGCGCGGAGGCGGGGCCGCAGCGCGAAGCCGCGCCCGCCCTACTCGCAGACGCGGACGCGGCGGAAGAACACGTCGCCGTAGCCGTCCACGTAGCGGCGGCGCTCGAAGTGGCAGACCGGGCCCTCGTCCTCGACGTAGACCGGCGGCGGAGCGCGGTAGACCGGGCGGCCGGGATAGTAGCCGTTCTGGGAGGACGCGATGGCTCCGCCGACAGCGAGGCCGCCGAGCACGCCGAGGGCGGCGGCGCCGCCCGGGCTGATTCCGTCGCGGGCCTGCGCGGCCGGCACCGCGGCGACGGCGAGGCCACCGGCCACAAGCGCCGTGGTGAGAAGCCTGATCATGGTTCGATCTCTCCTGTGAAGCGACCTCCCGGCATCGCCGGGGAGTCGCGAAGACTGAACAGAACAGCAACGGTATTGGGGCGAGAGTTCGGCACGGGATGAAAATGACGGGCCAAGCCGTATGCCGCCCGACATCAACCTTGGCTGAACGGTCCTACAGGCGCGCGTTCCGTGCGGATAGGCGCCAGCGCACATCCCGGCGAAGCTCAGGCTCGCCCCAACTCTCGGCAAGCGCCTCGCGGACCGCGATGAGCGGGGCTCGCCCGCGATCACGCTCGGCCGCTCGAACGGCCGACCAGGTCTCGACGTAGCCGATG
The DNA here is from genome assembly GCF_004348265.1 of Methylobacterium segetis. Lineage (GTDB taxonomy): Bacteria > Pseudomonadota > Alphaproteobacteria > Rhizobiales > Beijerinckiaceae > Methylobacterium > Methylobacterium segetis. The sequence continues at coordinate 30,970 of NZ_SMNT01000023.1, read as the reverse complement.
AGATCCGCGAGCGTCCACGACGCCACGATCGCCAGGGCGGGCGCCGGCATCTCGGCGAAGGGAAACGGGAGGCCCGCATAGCCCTCCTCCACATGGCGGCGCTCCGGCGGCCAGTAAGGCTTGAGAACGGCGCCGTAGAAGTGCTGAACGACAGCGCCGGCCGCGCCCTCGATCTCGAGCACGCCGTAGCTGATCAGGGAGAGGACCCCGCCCGGTCGCACGACCCGGCGCACCTCCGCGTAGAAGCGCGGCAGATCGAACCAATGGGCGGCCTGGGCGACGGTGACGAGGTCGACGCTGGAGGCGGGCAACCCGCTCGCCTCCGCGGGAGCGACCTTGTAGCGCACGCGTGGATGCGGGCTCGCGGCCGCGATCTGGGCGGCGCTCGCATCGGTCGCGACGACCTCGCCGTAGCGCGCGGCCAGCAAGGTCGAGAGCTGCCCGGTGCCGCAGCCGCAATCGAGCGCTTTCTCGTGGCGCAATGTGAGGGAGGAGAGATGCTCGACGAGGGCCACCGGATAGGTCGGCCGGTGGGCGGCATAGTTCGCGGAGCCGGTCGAGAAATGGTCCTTGAAGCCGTGCTCCGTCATGGCGTCCGCTCCCCGGTGGATCGTGAGAATAGCGACGTTCACAGCCGATGCGAGCTTGACGAAAAGGCCGGCGCCGGCTCGAACCCGGGATCGCGTCGGGCGTTCGCGCTGAGGACGCGGCTGCCGGCGAAAGGCACCTGAGAGGCACCTATGGCGACACGAGGCTTCACGGGACGCAGGCCGCCCGAGGCGACGCGGGAGCGGCTGCCTCCGGGGCAGTATCTCACCGAGGACTTTCCGGTCCTGCAGCTCGGACCGACGCCGCGGCTCGACCTCGCGACCTGGCGCTTCACGCTGCGCGACGGCGCAAAGCCTCTGAAGAGCTGGACCTGGGATCAGTTCGAGGCCATGCCGCGCACGCGCTGGGGCGGGGACATCCATTGCGTCACGAAGTGGTCGAAGTTCGACACCGTCTGGGAGGGCGTGACCTTCGACGATATCCTGGCCGATGCGGGCGTCGCCGCGCCGACCGCTTTCGCGCTCGCTGAGGGCTACGACGACTACACGACGAACGTGCCCGTCGCGGATCTCGCGAACGGCAAGGCCATGGTCGCGACCCGCTACGCCGGCGCGCCGATCCCGCCCGATCACGGCGGCCCGGCACGCCTCCTCGTGCCCCATCTCTACTTCTGGAAGAGCGCCAAATGGGTGAGCGGCCTGCGCTTCACGCGCAAGGACGAGGCAGGCTTCTGGGAATTGCGGGGCTATCACATGTACGGCGATCCGTGGCGCGAGCAGCGCTTCACCGGTGACTGACCGCGGCCCGCTCCGCTGGCAGGAGGCCGAGATCGTCGGCATCACCCCTGTCACCGAACGCGTGAAGAGCGTCCGCTTCCGGGTCGATTTCGCCGACAGGTTCGTGCCCGGGCAGCATGTCGACGTGCGGCTCACCGCGCCGGACGGCTATCAGGCCCAGCGCAGCTACTCCATCGCCTCGGCGCCCGAGGCGTCCGGGACGATCGAGCTGATGATCGAGCGCCTCGACGAGGGCGAGGTCTCGGGATTCTTCGCGAATGTCGCCGCGATCGGCGACCGGATCGAACTGCGTGGGCCGATCGGCGGCGCGTTCGTCTGGACGGAGCGGGACGGCGGGCCGCTGCTCCTCGTCGGAGGCGGATCGGGCGTGGTGCCGCTCCTCGCGATGCTGCGGCACCGGGCGGTGGCCGCGCCGGACGTGCCGGCCCTCCTCCTCTACTCCGCCCGCACGCGCTCGGACATCATCGCGGCCGATGAGTTGCAGGCCCGCGCCTGTGACGAGCCCGGCTTCACGCTGAGGCTCGCCCTCACCCGGGAGCCGGGCGGCCGGCGGATCGACCGCGCGACGATGGACGAGGCGCTCGCCCGGCTCGGGCGACCGGCCCACGCCTTCGTCTGCGGCAGCAACACCTTCGTCTCGGCCGCCTCCGACCTCCTCGTCGATGCCGGCGTTCCGCCGCGCACGATCAGGACCGAGCGGTTCGGCGGTTCGCTCACGGGCTGAAGATCAGGACGAGGTAGACGAGGAACACGATCAGGTGGACCGCGCCCTCGAGCACCGTGGTCCGGAGGCCCGAGAAGGTGAGCGTGCTGAGGATCAGCGTGACCGTCAGGAGCGCCATCTCGGTCGGCTTCAGGCCGAGCACGACGGTCTGACCGGTGATGAGGCCGACGGCGAGGATCGCCGGAACGGTCAGGCCGATCGTCGAGGTCGCCGCGCCGAGGCAGAGGTTGATCGCGCGCTGGAGATCATTGCGGGCCACCGCCTTCAGGGAGGAGATGGCCTCCGGCGTGAAGACGATCGCCGCGATGAGGACGCCGCCGAGCGCCGAGGGCGCCCCCAGCGCCGCGATCCCGTGGTCGAGGATCGTGGCGAGGCTCTTCGACAGCAGCACGATCGGCAGGATGTTGGCGATGAGGAGCGCGGTGTGGCGCAGGATCGTCCCCGCCGCCGGCCGCTCTCCCGCCTCGGTGGGTTCGGGGCCCGAGGTCGCCTCGTGGCTCGATTCCATGAAGAAGTCCCGGTGCCGCCCGGTCTGGATCAGCAGGAACACCGCGTAGAGGGCGACCGTGAAGGTCGAGAAGGTGATCGCCTGCAGGCGGGTCAGCGTGCCGTCGCTGGTCGAGGTGGTGAAGTTCGGGATGATGAGCGCGATCGTGCTGAGTGGGATCAGCACCGACAGGAAGGCGGAGGCCCCCTGGAGGTTGTAGGATTGCTGATGGTGCCTGAGGCCGCCGATCAGCAGCCCGATCCCGACGACGCCGTTGAGCACGATCATCAGGACCGCGAACATGGTGTCGCGCCCGAGCGTCGGCGCGTCCTTGGCCGAGAGCATCACGGCGGAGACGAGGGCGACCTCGATGACCACGATGGCGAGCGTCAGGATCAGGGTGCCGAGCGGTTCGCCGAGCATCTCGGCGAGTTCCTCCGCCTCGTGCACCACGCCGAAGGCGGACCACATGATCGCGCCGAGGAGCCACGCGAACAGGCCGCACGCCCAGAGCGGAGAGCCGAGATCGCCCAGCCACTCCTTGCCGAACCACGCGAAGGCGCCGACCGTCGCCCAGGCCACCGCCAACCGCAGGATGCCGCTCATCGACCCGTCCGTTTCGCCCCGCCGCCCGCCGCGGGCCGGCTCGCAGGGGCCGGTCCCCTTCTGCCATCGGGCGGTCGGGGACGACAGGTGTGGCGGCGGGAAATGGCGGCGGGTGCCGTTCCGCTCACGAAACCGTGCTTGCGCGTTGCAACCGGCCCATGCAGCGTGTGCTGTGGTGCCGGGCGCCCGCGCGCGGTAGACATCCAGGCTCCGTAACCGATTCGAGACCGGCCCTCCGCTTCGATCCGCGCCCCCGTGCGGGAGCGGACGAGCGCCGCCGCTGAAAGTCCGCCCTTGCCTTTCCCGACCATGCCCGCCCCCATCGCGCGGGCGCTTTCCGAGCGCGCCTACGAGGAGCCGACGCCCGTTCAGGCCGCCGTGCTGGAGCCCGACGCCCTCGGCCGCGATCTTCTCGTCTCCGCGCAGACCGGCTCCGGCAAGACCGTCGCCTACGGGCTCGCCATCGCCGGCACCCTGCTCGGCGAGGCCGAGACGTTCGGGCAGGCAGGGGCTCCGCTCGCCCTCGTGATCGCGCCGACGCGCGAGCTCGCACTCCAGGTGCACCGCGAATTGTCGTGGCTCTACGCCGCCGCCGGCGCCCGCATCGTCGCCTGCGTCGGCGGCATGGACCCGCGCCGGGAAGCGCGCTTCCTGATGGACGGGACGCACATCGTCGTCGGCACGCCGGGACGTCTGCGCGACCATCTGGAGCGCGGGAACCTCGCCACCCAGTCGCTGCGCGCTGTGATCCTCGACGAGGCCGACGAGATGCTCGACCTCGGCTTCCGGGACGACCTTGAGTTCATCCTGTCGGCGACGCCGGGCGAGCGCAGCACGCTCCTGTTCTCGGCGACGCTGCCGAAGGCCATCGCGACGCTGGCCGAGCGCTACCAGCGCGATGCCCTGCGCATCGCGGTGAAGGGCCAGGAGCAGGGCCACGCCGACATCGCCTACCGCGCGATCCGGGTCGTTCCCCGCGAGATCGAGCACGTGGTGCTCAACGTCCTGCGGGAGGCGGATGCCCCGACCGCGATCGTCTTCTGCAACACCCGCAATGCCGTGCGCCACCTCCAGGCGGTGCTGACCGAGCGTGGCTTCTCGGCGGTTGCCCTGTCGGGCGAGCTCGGCCAGGGCGAGCGCAACGCCGCGCTCCAGGCACTGCGCGACGGGCGCGCCCGCGTCTGCGTCGCGACCGATGTCGCCGCGCGCGGCATCGACCTGCCAACGCTGAGCCTCGTCATCCACGCCGACCTTCCGCACGATGCGGAGGTCCTGCAGCACCGGAGCGGGCGCACCGGCCGCGCCGGACGCAAGGGCACGAGCGTGCTGCTCGTCCCGAATTCCCGCCGCCGCCGCGCTGAGCAGCTCCTCGCGATCGCGAAGGTCGCACCGATCTGGAGCGGGCCGCCGACGGCGGACGAGATCCGCCGCCTCGACGGCGAGCGCATGATGGCGGACCCGCTCTTCTCGGAGCCGCCCGCGGAGGAGGATCTCGCCCTCGCGGACCAGTTGCTGACGCAGATGTCGCCGCGCGACATCGCCGCGGCGCTCGCGCGCGTCTACCGCACCCGCCTCCCCTCCCCCGAAGACGTGACCGATCCGGGCGAGGCGCCGGGGCGCGGTTCGGCGAACCCGCGCTTCGATCCGCTCGCGGCGGAGCGCATCGCCGCCATGGGACCGGCCGTGTGGTTCCGGCTCAACCTCGGGCGGCGCGACAATGCCGACCCACGGCGCCTGCTGCCCCTGCTGACAAGGCGCGGTGGGGTCGATCGTCAGGAGATCGGCGCGATCCGCATCTTCGAGCGCGAGACGAAGTTCGAGGTCCGGGGAGGCGCGGCCTCACGCTTCGCGGCGGCTTTCGCGCGGAACGGTTCGCCCGAGATCCAGGTCGAGCCGCTCGCCGCCGAGGGCGCGCCCGCGGAGCGCCGCGGCCCGAAGGGCTTCAAGAGCCCGCGTGGGGACAAGCATGCCCGCGTGATGGGCAAGAAGCCGCGCAACGGCTGAGGCGGCCGGACGAACGGCCGCTCTCCCGATCCGGTCGTCCGGTCAGAACTTCTCGGGCAGGCCCTTCACGGCCTCGCCGAGCGCTTCGACGCTCTCGCGGATCTTGCGGCCCGCGGGCGCGAGCGAAGGCACCTTCATGCCGAAGACCTCGGTGGTCTCGGGCTCCTCGGCGGCCGTAGGCGCTGGCGCAGCCTCGGCGGAGGCGACCTCGCTCCTCTTGGGGGCCGGCGGCTTCGGCGCTGCGACCTTCAGGCGGGGCTTCGCCGCCTCCTTCGCGACATCCTTCGGCGTCTCGGGCGCAGCCTCGCGCGCCGGCGCAGCCGGCAAGGCCGCGAAGGCGACGTCCGCTGTGCGCGCCTTGACCGTCTCGTTCTTCGACGGGGCGACCACGTGGGCGGTCCGGGCCGGTGGCGCGAGCAGCGCCGCTTCCCGGACGGGGGCGACGGTCGCCGCATACTCGATCATCGGTGCGCGCTTCGCGGGGGCGCTCGCCGTTTTCGGAGCGGTCGGGGCCGGCTGCGGCGCGGCCTGCGGCTCGATCGGCTTCGCCTCGGCATCGATGGCTGCGCGAAGCGGCATCGGAGTCTCCGGCGCGGCTGTCGGCACGACCGGCGTGGACACGGGGGCGGGCTCAACGCTCAGGCTGCCCGTGACGAGCGCCGGGACACCGTCCTTGAGATCGGGCCAGTTCGCTGCAATCTGCTTGACCCCGGCCGGCTTCGGCGAGGCGGCGAGGCCGCCGAGCAGGGACATCGACGCCGCCGAGAAGGCGGCCACGGCACCGATGGCGAGGCCGCCGAGCAGCGCGACGCGGAACTTGCTCCGCGGGGCCGACCGGACCTTGGCCGAAGGCCGCGTGTCGCGGGTTTCCGACGGATCGATCGAGACGTTCATCATCGGGCGGGGTCTCTTCCTGATACGCGACGCATGGTGAACGGACCGGCGCTCCCCTTCACCGACCCCGGCGCGTCAACCGCGCCGCCGGCCAAGCCGCGCATGCCGGAACACGCGGGACGTCGGCCTTGGCAAACGAACTCATCGTGACAATACGGCGCAAAGATGTCCGCAAGCCCCACGTCAATCATAACCGTGGTCTGGGACACCGCCTGCGGATTAACCACGGTACGATTAAGGCTTCGTGTCTGCGCATGACTTGGGAGCCAGGGGCGTGCGACTCGGCCACGTCTTACGGCTGTGGACAATTCTCGGCCAGCAGCGCTGCCTGGGCACGGGCCACCTTCTCGACGCTGCGAGTCCACCGGTCCGGGATCCGGTCGGGACGCTCGCCGCGTCCGAGGCAATGCTCCTTCAGGGCGAAGAGCTGTGGGTCGCCCCAGCGCGCGAGGAGCGCCTGGAAGGCAGCGTGGCGCTCCATCCGGAAAGGCAGCGCCGCACCGGAAGCATCCTTGCAGGGATGGGGCGGCAGCATGTGCGCGTGCGGCACGAGCCCGGCCGGGATCGGCGCCGTCGCCGCGTGCGTGCGCTGCAGACGCAGGACGCTCGTCACGACGTGAGCGCGGGGACCGTCCGGTCCTGCATCGACGGACACCTCGATCCGCCCGAGCGGGCCGGCGAAGATGAGCGTCAGGGCGCCCCTGGGCACGCGCGACAGGCGCGGATCCTGCGGGTCGAGCGCGGGCGTGCCGATGGCCGATCCGAGGATGTCCAGCGCCTCGGAGTCGCGCGTGCGCAGGCAGACCGCGCATTGCGGCAGGCCGAAGCCGAGATCGAACAGGGTCGCGTCTCGATCCTCCGGCGAGAGGGCCGCCGTATCGGGCCCCAGTCCTGTGACCACCGGATGCGCCGTGGCAGACCCGAATTCCTCGGGCAGGCACAGAGCGACGGCATGGCTCCAGCTCTCTCCGAGCGCCGTCTCGTAGGCGACGGGGACGGTCTCAACGGGCGGACTCAACGCGATGCCGCCGCGCGGCGTCACCAGCCCGAGGCGTCCATCATCGAGGGGTACCGTCGGCTCTTCCGGCAAGCGCCGGAACTCCGCCGCGGCACCGAACGTGCCGAGGCTCCAGGCCGTGTCCGTGTCGGCGAGCCCTGCACGGAGAAGGTCTGTGATTGCGCCCGCGTCGTCCATAACCCGTCCCCGCTACGCCCGGCCGAGGTTCGCAGCAAGCGGGCTGGACGCGCCGGTCCCTGTGGAGGCTTGCGCGCCGTGCGTGGACTTCGGCGGCGGGCTTTGCGACGTTGGGTTCGTGGGCGGAGGTGCCCTGCCCGATCACGATGACGCCATCCGCCGGCACGGCCCCGACGATCTCCCCGCGCGAATCGCGGCTCGCCTCGCTCTGGGCGGGCCTGTCGACGCGCACCCGCTTGATCGCCGTGGTGCTGGCGATCGACGTCGTCGCCGCCCTCGTGTCCTGTACCGTCATCGTGCTGAACGCCCGCTCGGCGGTGACGGTGGAGACGCAGGCCTCCCTCGCCACCGTCGAACTCCTCGTCGCCGACACGATCCGGCTCGCCGAGGATTCACCGCCGGACCGCCTCCTGCAGACCCTGGACCTGCGCTTCCAGGCCCTGCGCCATGTCCGCGTCTCGCTGCTCGACGAGTCAGGCCGCAAGGTCGGCGTCGGGCTGACCCGGTTCCGGTCCGACAGGCACATCGCACCGCGCTGGTTCGCGCAGATGATCGCGCCCGGGATCCAGCAGCACGTGCTGCCCATCGTGGCCTCCGGCCGGCGCATCGGCACGGCGCAGATCGTGACCGAACCCTTGGACGAGATCGACGAGGTCTGGGGCTACGCGGTCGCCCTCTCGGTGACGACCTTCTGCATCAACGTCGCGATGCTGATGGCCCTCTACCTCGCGCTCGGCCGCGTACTCGCCCCGCTCGGCAGCCTCGCGGACGGGCTGACGCAGCTGGAGCGCCACGATTACACCGCGCGCCTCGAGCCCCCGCGGTCCCGCGAACTCGCCGTCATCGCGGAGCGCTTCAACGGAGTCGCCGAGGCCCTGACCGAGGTCCGGGCGGCGAACGGCCGCCTGAACCGCCAGCTTCTCACCGCCCAGGACGACGAGCGGCGCCGCACGGCCCTCGAGCTTCACGACGAGTTCGGGCCCTGCCTGTTCGCGCTGGAGGCGAATGCCGCCTCGGTCAGCCGCATCGCTCTGGCGCCGAGCGGGCCGGACCGCGAGAAGCTCGCGGCGCGGGCGGCCGACATCAGCATGATCGTCGGGCAGGTCCAGACGCTGAACAGGGATCTCCTGAACCGTCTGCGACCGCACGCGCTCGGGCAGGTTCCGCTGACCGAGTGCCTCAACCTGCTCCTGCGCGATTTCGCGCGCCGCCATCCCGCGACCGGCTTCTCCGGAGATTTCGATGGGCTGGCGCGGGGCTACGGCGACCTCGTCGACCTCACCGTGTTCCGCTGCATCCAAGAGAGCATGACGAATGCCGTGCGCCACGGCCAAGCGGCCCATGTGAGCGCGGTCGCACGGGAGACGGAGAGCCGCAGCATCGAGATCAGCGTGCGGGACGACGGCACCGGGGTGAAGCCGGATCACAGGGTCGGGCTCGGACTCTCGGGGATGCGCGAGCGCGTCGGAGCGCTCGGTGGTACATTTGAGCTTGACAACGCCGCACCGGGCACGGTTGTCCGGATCACCATCCCCGCGGATGCCGAGCGGGGCGAAGAGACAGGGGCCAGCGTGCCGCTATGAACGCCATCGCGACGAACGCCACCGCGGTCACGACCCGCCTGCCGGTCCTGGTGATCGACGATCACCCGATCGTGCTGCAGGGCTGCCGCCGGGTGCTGGAGGATGCCGGTATCGAGACCGTCGCGGAAGCGACGAACGTGGTGACGGGCTACCGCCTGTTCCATCGGCTTCGCCCTCCAGTCGTGATCTGCGACCTCACCTTCCAGGGAAGCGGGCTCGCGGGCCTGGGCCTGATCCGACGCATGAAGGCGGTCGAGCCGAAGACGCGTATCCTCGTCTTCAGCATGCACAACGATCCGGTCATCGTCTCGCGTGCCCTCGAGGCGGGCGCCCTCGGCTATGTTCTGAAGGACCATGCCTCGGCCGAGCTCTACGACGCGTTCGAGCGGGTGCGCGTGGGAGAGGTCTACCTCGACCGCCGTCTCGCGACCGAGGTCGCGATGCTGCGCTCGGACGCGCGGCGCACGCCCGAATCGCAGCTGACCCCGCGCGAGCAGCAGATCCTCGCTCGCCTCGCCCAGGGCAAATCCTACGGCGCCATCGCGACGGATCTGTCGGTGAGCTACAAGACCATCACCAACGCCTGCTCGCAGATGCGCCAGAAGCTCGGCGTCCGCACCCTGGCCGAACTCATCCACGTCGCGGTGACTCAGGCTCAACGGCAGGGCTGACCGGCGCCACGCGACGGCGACACGAAGGCGCGAGCGCTCCCGGCGGGGCGCTGCGGGACATCGGGCGAGGCGGATCGTGACGGCAGAAGGACGACCGGCAACCTTCTCCGCGGAAGCCTGGACGCGCAACGCGGACATCTACGCGGCGATCCGCACGATGCCCTTCAACGTCGAGCTTGCCGCCGGAACCCTCGGGCGCTCGCGTTTCCGGCACTACATCCTGCAGGACGCGCATTACCTTCTCGGTTTCGGCCGCGCTCTCAGCCTCGCCGCCGCCAAGGCGCCCGATCCGGACCGGATGGTCCAGTTCGCGCGGGCGGCCGAGACGGCGATCGTGGTCGAGCGGGCCCTGCACGGCGGCTTCTTCCGGGATTACGGGATCGACGCCGAGACTTTCGCGCGGACGCCGCTCTCCCCGCCCTGCGACCACTACGTCGCCTATCTCCTCGCCGCGGCCTACGCCGAACCCTACGAGGTTCTGCTCGCGGCCCTTCTGCCCTGCTTCTGGATCTACGCCGAGATCGGCCGCGACATCCACGCGCGCGCCGCGCCGGACAACCCCTACCAAGCCTGGATCGACACCTATGCCGGCGAAGAATTCGCCCGCGCCGTCGCCGAGATGATCGCGGCGACGGACGAGGCGGCCGCCTCCGCGGCGCCCGGCCTGCGCGCGCGCATGCACCGCGCCTTCACCCATGCCACCCGCCTCGAATGGATGTTCTGGGACGGAGCCTACCGCGAAGCGGATTGGCCGCTCTGACCGAGCGCCCCCGGCGATCGAATCCGTGGCGGGCCTCTTGCCTCGGGGTGGCCGCCGCGTCCCGCGCTGCTAGCTAGACGAGGACAGGCGCGCCTCGGCGCGGAGGCGGGCGGTTCGTGACGCGGCCCGAACGGAACCAGAGGACAGATTGTATGACGGCCGGCCTGACGAGCGACCTCCTGCGCACGAAATCGCTGGAGCGCCTCAACGCGGATGCGGAAGCCGGCGAGCACAGGCTGCAACGGACCCTCGGCCCCTGGAGCCTGATCGGCCTCGGCATCGGAGCGGTCATCGGTGCGGGTCTGTTCTCGCTCACCGGCATCGCCGCGGCGGAGCATGCGGGTCCGGCAGTCGTGATCTCCTTCGCCATCGCGGCGATTGGCTGCGCGTTCGCCGGCATGTGCTACAGCGAGCTCGCGGGTATGATCCCGGTCGCGGGCTCGGCCTACACCTATGCCTACGCCACGATGGGCGAGTTCGTCGCCTGGATCATCGGCTGGGACCTCGTGCTCGAATATGCGGTCGGCGCGGCCACCGTCTCCGTGAGCTGGTCGAAATACGTCGTCCGGTTTCTGCACGAATTCGGGATCGACCTGCCCGGAAATCTCGTGCACTCGCCCTTCGAGACCTACCAGCTCGCCGACGGCACGACCGCACACGGCCTCGTGAACCTGCCGGCGATCCTCATCATCTGTGCCGCCTCGTATCTGCTGATGATCGGCATCCGGGAATCGGCCCGGGTGAACGCCGCGGTGGTCATGGTGAAGCTCGCCGTCGTGGCGGCGGTCATCGGCGTCGGCGTGTTCTACATCAAGCCCGCCAACTACGTGCCTTTCATCCCCGAGAACACCGGCACGTTCGGCGAGTACGGCTGGAGCGGGATCATGCGCGCCGCCGGCGTCGTGTTCTTCGCCTATATCGGCTTCGACGCGGTCTCGACGGCGGCGCAGGAAGCCAAGAACCCGCAGCGGAACATGATGATCGGCATCCTCGGATCGCTCGCGATCTGCACGATCATCTACATCCTGTTCGCCGGCGTGCTGACCGGCCTCGTCCACTACGACGCCATGCGCGGCGACGCCGCGCCTGTGAACACCGCGATCGCGCAGACGCCCTTCCCCTGGCTGAAGAGCCTCGTGACGCTCGGCATCATCGCCGGCTTCTCGACCGTGATCCTCGTGCTCCTGCTCGGCCAGAGCCGGGTGTTCTACACGATGTCCCAGGACCGGCTGCTGCCCGGCCTGTTCTCCCGCATCCACCCCGAGTGGAAGACGCCCTACCGCTCGAACCTGTTCTTCATGGTCTTCACCGGCGCCCTCGGCGGCTTCCTGCCGATCAGCCAACTCGGCCACATGACGAGCATTGGCACCCTGCTCGCCTTCGTCCTCGTCTGCCTCGGCGTGATCATCCTGCGGCGCACGCAGCCCGACGCGAAGCGCGAGTACCGGACGCCGCTGGTTCCGCTGGTGCCGATCCTCGGCATCGTCAGCTGCGGAGCCATGATGGTCTCCCTCGACGGCGAGACCTGGATCCGCCTCGTTGTCTGGCTGGCGATCGGACTGGTGATCTACTTCGCCTGGAGCCGCCGACACAGCCGCATCGGCCGGGAGGAAGAACGGGCCAAGGCCTGACGGCGGCCCGGCCGCGTCAGGCCATCGCGGCGAGGGCGAGCCCCTTGCTGCGGGCCTTCCGCACCGGGGCTCCGACCTCGACCACCTGCCGCTCCCGGGCGACGAAGGCGGTCGGCATCTCGGCCTGCATCTCCGCCTCGAGGCTGCGCAGGCGCGCGTCCGAGTGGCAGGGATGCAGGTGGATGATCCCGAGCGCCTTGACCCCGGCCGCGCGGGCGAGTTCGACGCCCTTCTGCCAGGTCGAGTGCCCCCAGCCGCGGCAGGTCGGATACTCGCAATCCGTGAACATGCCGTCGTAGATCATCAGGTCGGCACCAGCGACGAAATCCTTGAGCGCCGGATCCGGCCACGGATCGCTGTGCTCGATGTCGCTGATCACGCAGAGGCGCTTGCCCCCGTGCTCGAAGCGATACCCGACCGAGCCCTGCGGGTGGTTGAGGAGGATCGTATCGACCCGCATCCCGTCCGGGAAGGTCAGCGTCTCGCCGGCCTTGAAGCCGTGGTGCTGGAGCGTGCAGGGCAGGACGTCGAGCGTAACCGGGAACAGCGGCGGCGCGAACAAGCGACCGAGGGCCTCCTCGGCGGAGGCACCGTCGAGGTTTCCGCAATACGTGTGGACCGTCCGCTCGGGATCGAACACCGCGGGCTTGAAGAAGGGGAGGCCGCCGGTGTGGTCGAGATGCAGGTGGCTGAACAGGAGATCGACCGATTTCGGCAGCGTCTCCCGGTGGAACTGGCCGCAATTATAGAGGCCCGATCCGGCATCAATCAGGAACATGCGCTCGCCGCAGCGAACCTCCAGACACGGGGTACTGCCGCCGAACTCGACGTAATCGGGTCCGCTGACCGGGGTTGAGCCGCGGACGCCCCAGAAGCGCAGCGTCAGGCCGCTGTCCGGGGCAAGACTTTTCGACATCATCATCGGGGTCGTTATACCAACTGACCTGATCGCTCACGATCAGGACCCTTTCGCCGCGGCGGCGTCAATGCATCCGCGCCGCTCGGCCGGTGGGCAAGAGGCGCCTCGCGCTCTCCACGCTCTGTGAGGTGGTCGTTGCGGTGCGTTTCTGATGTGCGTGCGCGCACACGCCGCGGGACCTCCACGATGCTCTCTCCGCCGCGCGTCAGCGCTGCGCCAGCCGGCCCGGCTGGGTGGCCGGGTCGGCGGCGTAAGCCCAATGAGCTTCCCCGCGGGCAGCCGGGTCCGAGCCCTGCCCGGCCAGTGCGATGCGCACGAGCCTCGGCAGCGTGTCGGCGTAGGTCGCGGGGGAATCGGAGAACGGGTCGGGCACCCGCTCGTAGGCCGCCACGAAGCGCGCGGAGACCGGATCGAATGAGAGGCCGCTGCCCGGCGCGATCCAGCCGGCCCAGATCGCCTCCGGCACGGGCGCGGGCGCCCGGCGCGCCGGGATCACCACGACCTCCTGCCCGGCATAGGCCAGGGCCTCCGGTCGGCTGACCTCCCCGAGCGAGACGCCCTTCGAGGCGAGCGCCGCCCAGAACGCGTTCTGGCCGCCGTCGGAATAGGTGGTGCGCACCGCGGCGGCCCCATCGTCCACGAGGGCCGCGATGCGCGCCTCCTCGGCCGCGCGCCGGATCGCGACCGCGCGCTCCTTGGCCGGCTCCTTCGCGGGGGTGAAGGCGTAGCGGCCCGCCTCGACGGTCACCTGCACCTCCTCGCCCGTCGCCTCGAAGCGGTCGGATCCCTCCTTCAGCTGCCGCCAGAAGGCGATGTTCGGGTCCGTCCGGTGGCGCGCCATATTCGCGGCCGTCATCCGGAACGGATAGGACTGGAACTGGAAGGCCGCCTGCCCGCCCGCCAGCGCATCCCGGGCGATGGCGTAGATCTCGCCGACGACCTGATCGGTCATGGCGAAGCAGCCCATCGACGAGCACACGCCGTGGACCATCACGGCGGAGCCCGTGCCGCCATGGGCGCGGTCGAAGGCGTTCGGGTAGCCGACGTCGAAGGAGAGATAGTAGCGCGAGTTCGGGTTCATCTGGCTCTTGGCCACGCTGTAGAACCCTTCCGGCGTCTGCCGGTCGCCGTTCTTGCGCTTCGGCCCGAGCTGGCCGGACCAGCGGCAGATCGGGAAGGTCTTCACGTGGACGAAACGTCCGCCGGCCGCCTTCTTCCAGACCTCGATCTCGGATTCCTTCTTGTAGGCGCGAAACAGAACGGGTGCGGAGGCGCTCGTGCCCTTGGATGCCATCAGCGACAGGGTCGCGGCCGGGATCGGCGCCTCGGCCTTGGCATTCTGCGCGCCCGCGGCGCCGGGCAGCAGCGATACGCCGAGCGCGACGGCGAGGATCGCGCCCCGCGAGAGCTGTCCGGCAATGGCAGGGAGCATGAGCGGCCCGGGAAATCGACGACGCCGGTCGGCCCGCCGGTGCGGCACGGAGCACGCACGATTCGAGACGGTGGCGAGCCATTGCGGCGGGGGTGAGGCTGGTATCGCGCCCGGGACCCATCGTCCCCTCAGGCCGGCACAGCTTCCTCGCGCGCAACGACCGTGTTGCGGGCGATCTGGACCACGGCGTCGAAGGGCGGCAGCGCCTCGAGGTCGGCGGAATCCGGCAGGCAGACGATCAGGCCGCTCCCGGCGCGGGCCGACCGGAGGCGGGCAAGGCGCTCGCGGAACTCGTCGCTCTTGCGCTCCTCCATGAGGATCGCGACGACGAGGATGTCGGGGTCGCGGATGATGCAGCGGGCAAGATCGATGGCAATGCGCTCCCTCGGGCCGATCGCGCCTTCGCCGAGCCCGCTGCCCCCGCCCGCGGGCTCCACGCGGCTCTCGAGGCCGAGACGGTACACGGTGCGCTCCAGCCCTTCGTCGGAGAGCACGCGGCGCACCAGCGCACGCACCCGCGCCTCGGCCCCGGCCTCGCCGTAGGCAATGCGGCCGAAGAGCAGGTTCTCCTCAAGGCTCGCCGCGGCGTTGACCCGAGTGGGATCGTAGAACTCGACCTGTCCCCGCAGGTGCGTCGGCAGCATCGCGGCGAAGGACCGGCGGGCGGCCACGAGCCGCTCCTCGAAAGCGGCGTCGATCAGGCCGAAGCGGTGCCGTGTCTCGCTGTAACGGAGCGAGAGGCCGATCAGCCGCTCGCGGTCGCGTTGCCCGGGCGCCCCCCGGCGCCAGCCACTGGCCTCGGACTGGCGGGCGACGAGATCCTCGAAATAGGCCCGCTCAGCGGCCGGGAAGAGCGAGAACGCGTCGAAGAGCGGATGATCGTTCGGGAGGTCGGCGAAGATCTCGACCGTGCTCCGTGCGACCTGCAGGCCGATCTCGGTGAGGGCGCGCGTGAGATCCTCCGCCTCCAGCACCGCACGCAGATAGGGATGCCGGCCGAGATTGGCCGGCGCGAAGGCCGTACCGATCGACTCGCCGAACAGGATGTTTTCTCCGACCGTCGCCTGATGGTTGTAGCGGTCGGGATCGAAGGCCTCGACGAGCCGCTCGGCATTGTCCGCCGCCAGGGCCGCGCGCACCGCCTGACGGGCCGCGACCACGGCGCCCGCGAGTTCGGGATCGGCCGCCGGATCGACGCGCCCGACGAGACCTCGGGCGTAGACGAAGCCGTCGAGCCCCGTCAGGCGGAGCGTCTCGACGAAGCTCGCTTCCGGAATCGTTGCGGCGGGCTCGGTGCCGTAGAGCAGGTTCTGGCGCAACGTCCCCTCGATCAGGATGGCTTCGCCCGCGGCGAAGGCAATCCGCCGGGCGCGCTCGGCCGGCTCGAAGGTCCGCATGTCGTGCCCGTCGAAGGTCGCGGACCCTGCAGTCGGCTCGATCTGGCCGGCCAGGACACCCGCCAGCACGCGGGCGCCGCTGCCGCGCCCGCCCGCGATGGCCACGTGCCCCGGCATCGGCAGCACGAGGTCGGCCGCGACGAGGCGCTCGCCGGAAGCCGGATCGTAGGCGCCGACTGTCGTGAGCGTGAGAAGACCCGCCCGGGGCACGGGGACGGCGTGGGTGGTCCTGCGCGGGCGTCGCCGCTCGAGCTCGTCGAGAGACCGGACGATTTCGCGGAAAGTGGGGGCGATGTCGGCGCGCAGGACGTAGAGGCGCAGCGTCACGGCGAGCAGCAGGGCGGCGAGGCCGAAGGCGCCCGCCGCCGCGGCGAGCGCGCCCGGCGAGACGGGTGCGGCGGGCGGTGCCCCCGGCACGGTTCCGCCCCGCCACAGGGCCGCACCGAGCGCCAGCGCAGGTAGGAGCACGGCGAGCGCCACCGCCGGGGCACGGGCATAGGCCAGGCGCGCCTCGGCGTGACCGAGTGCGCCGCGACTCGCGACGGCCTTCGCGCGGAGCCGGGCGCGCTCCTGCGCGGCGGCACCGTGGGCCCGCACGGCCGGCAGGCGGCGCACCAGATCGACGAGCGTACGCTCGACCAGCCCGCTGACATTGCGGCGCAGAGACGCCCGGGCTCGGCCGCCGCGCAGGATGAGTGTGCCCGCCAATCCGGAGGCGAGCAGGCCCACGACGGCGACGGGCAGGAGCCGCGGCGCCGCGACAGCGGAGGCGAGGGCTGCCATCAGGATCGCCGCAATCGTCAATGCGGGCACGAGGATGCCGACGGCCAGCAAACCGTCCACGCGTCCCAACAACTCCCCGACGAGATGCGCGAGGCCGCGCGCTTCGTCGCGCGCTCCGAGCGGCGCATTGAGGATCGCGTCGGTCGTCGCCCGCCGAAGCTGCCACACGGCTCGCGCCTCGGCGGAGAAGCACAGTCGCGCCACCACCCAGCCGAGGGCGGCGAGGAGGAGCGCGACGGCGGCGAGCGTGAGGAACCCCGCAAGTTCGAGGGCGACCGGGGAGAGGGGCCAGCCCTCCGCCAGCACGATCTCGCCGTCCGAGGACGCGACGGACAGGCGTAGGAAGGGCAGGATTGTCGCGGTGTCCCGGCCGAGCGTGTCGGCGAGGTCGCGCAGGCACAGGAGCGCGAGCGCGGCGAGCGGCGCACCCACGCCGAGTGCCAGCGCGACCGCCGCAGCGTGCCGGCTTTTCGCGGCGCGCCACGCGAAGAGGATCGGATCGCGTTCCATCGCAGTCCCGGGCTCGAGTGCGGGCTTGGCGCGGTCTTACGGCGCGTCGGGGCGCGCGCAAAGCGCGACCGCGCACCCGGCCGACGTGGATGATGTGACGGGTCGCAGGGCACTTGGGGCAACGAGGGATAATCGGGCCTCACCCGCCTTCCGGGTGCGCGGCTCATTCGGAGCATGTGAGGCAGCCGGCTGCTGCAGCCTGCAACGCAAGACACGCGCCGAATACATCGGCGCGCGCGAGCGTGACGGTTGTTCGAGCGGCGCGACGCTTCTACATCTCGGCTCCCGGTCTCCCGTCAGCGTCGAAAATCCAACGATGTGCGAACTGCTCGGCATGAGCGCGAACGTGCCCACCGATATCCGCTTCTCCTTCGCCGCCCTGGCCCGCAGGGGCGGCGAGACCGGACCGCACGCGGACGGGTGGGGCATCAGCTTCTACGAGGGCCGGGGCTGCAGGACCTTCCACGATCCCGAGCCGAGCGCGCGCTCCGAACTCGCCAAGCTCCTGCGGAACTACCCGATCAAGAGCCGCATCGTCGTGGCGCATGTCCGCAAGGCCAATCGCGGGCGCGTGTCGCTTGAGAATACCCATCCCTTCTCCCGCGAATTGTGGGGACGGCGCTGGACCTTCGCGCATAACGGCCAGCTGAAGGGCGTGAAGCGGCTGCCGCTCACCGGCTTCCACCCCGTCGGCACCACCGACAGCGAGCACGCCTTCTGCTGGATGATGGGGCAGCTCCAGGCGCGCTGGCGCGGCCTGCCGAAGCCCGGGGCCCTCGATCGCGCGGTGGCCGACCTCTGCGCCGAATTGCACGGCCGGGGCGTGTTCAACATGCTCCTGTCGGACAGCCGCTCCCTCTACGCGCATTGCGGCAAGCGGCTCTGCTACCTGACCCGCTCGGCGCCCTTCGGCACGGCGACGCTGATCGACGAGGATTGGCACGTCGATTTCGCGCAGGAGACCACGGAGCGCGATGTCGTCACCGTGATCGCCACCCAGGCCCTGACCCGCGACGAGACCTGGACCGACCTCGAGCGGGGGGACGTGCTCGTCCTGCGCGACGGGGGCATCCGCCTCCTCAAGCCGAGCCGCGCGGCCCGGACGCTCGCGGCGCCCGTGAGCGCCTCCCACGCCTGTTGATCGGCGTCCCGACACGGCGCCGCAGGGTGCGCACGGGAGCTTGATGCGCTACAACCCTCGTCAAACCATGCCGCCTGCCGGAAGAGGACCGCCGGCCTGCGCAGCAAGAACATATCAAGACGAGCCATGCAGAGCGACGAGATCCAGACCCTCCCAGACCGCCACGACGGCGATTCGGACGCGCGGCCGAACCTGAGCGCCAGTATCCGCACGCATCTCGGCGATCACCTGCGCAACGCCTACGAGGCGATCGGCCAGGCCGAGATGCCGAACCGTTTCGCCGAGCTGATCGAGAAGCTGGAAGCGGCCCTGCGCGCACAGGGCGAGGCCGTCGAGCCGGATTTCCGTGACGGTCTGCTCGCGGCCGTACCCAGCCTGCGGGCCTTCGCCCTCTCGCTGACCTCCAATCCCGCCCGCTCCGACGACCTCGTGCAGGACACGCTCCTGAAGGGCTGGCAGCACCGAGCCCGCTTCCAGCCGGGCACCAACCTCAATGCCTGGCTGTTCACGATCCTGCGGAACATCTTCTACTCGGACCACCGCAAGCGCGTCCGCGAGGTCGAGGATCAGGACGGCTCCTACGCGGCCCGCCTCGCCACCGCTCCCCATCAGGGCGACCGCCTCGACGTCGAGGACCTGCAGAGCGCCCTCGCCAAGCTGCCGCCGGACCAGCGCGAGGCCCTCGTCCTCGTGGGCGCCGAGGGCGTGTCCTACGAGGAGGCCGCCACGATCATGGGCTGCAAGGTCGGCACCGTGAAGAGCCGCGTCAGCCGCGCCCGCGGGCGCCTCGCCGAGCTTCTCGGCTATGACGAGGAGGATCTCGGCTCGGACCGCTTCATCCAGTCGGCCATGCCGAAGGAAGCCTGATCGCACCGTCGAATCGGCGTTGAACAAATTATAGGCATAGGAAATTTCGACGCATCCCTTTCGGGATATCGCGCGTTACCGGCCCAAGCTCCGCTGTGCACCTTGAGCGCATCGGTCCCTTGAAACCGGAGATTTCTCTATGAAGATCAAGACCCTCCTCGCGGCTTCCGCGATCGCTCTCGCCCTCCCGATGGCCGCCCAGGCCCAGGGCCTCGTGCGCGGTGCCGAGCAGGGCGCTCGCGACGGCGCCGATGCGGCGGGCCCGGTCGGCGCGATCGTCGGCGGCGCGGTCGGCGCGGCCACGGGCACGGTCGGCGGCATCCTCGGCGTCGATGATCGCCCGCGCTTCCGCAGCTACGTCACCGAGCGTCGCGTGCGCTCCTACGATTACGACGGCCGCGTCGCCGTCGGCACCACGCTGCCGAGCAGCGGCGTGACCTACTACGAGGTGCCGGACGATTACCGCGTGAAGCCCGGCTACCGCTACACGGTGGTGAACGATCGCCCGGTGCTGGTCGACCGTAGCCACCGCATCGTCGAAGTGATCGACTAAGCTCGGCGCGGCGCCCTGCGGCGCCTTACAGGACAAGGCCCCGACGCGCCGCGTCGGGGCCTTCGTCGTTTACACAAGACGGTGAGCGCGTTCGGAACCTCACCTTTTCTCTGCCATTGCCGCGCAACGCTGACCTTGCCGACACGTTAGCGTGATCGAGTAACGGAGATCGCGACAATGCAGAACGACGACACCGAGTCCGATCCTGTCCTCCCCGAGCCGGTCCGGGACCATCTCGGCCAGCAGCTTCGAACCGTCTACCATGTGGACGCCGGCAAGCCGGAATTCCTCGGCGACGAGGCGGTGCCTAAGGCCTTCGAGCCGCAGATCAAACGCCTTGAGACGCGCCTGAAGACGCACGAGGAGGGCACCGCCGCCGTGGGAGATGCGCTGGACCGCATTCTCGACGCCTTCGGTCTGGAGCCGGGCGAGGGCCCGTCAGACGCGCGGGCGAACGGCAAGTAGGTCGCGGATCTCTCCCAGGATCCTCACGTCCGCCGGCACCTCGGCCACGGCCTCGGGCTTCTTTTCCTCGCGGGTCTGCAGCTTGTTCATGGCGCGGATCACGAGGAAGAGCACGAAGGCGACGATCATGAAATTCAGCGCCACGGTGATGAACTGCCCGTAACCGAGCACGGCGCCCTGCTTCTTGGCCTCCGCGTAGGCGAGGCCGGTCTGCACCTTCGACGAGAGGGGGATGTAGTAGTTCGAGAAGTCGAGGCCGCCGGTCACGGCGCCGATCATCGGCATGAAGACGTCCTGCACCGCCGAGGTCACGATGGCGCCGAAGGCCGCGCCGATGATGACGCCGACGGCGAGGTCGACCACGTTGCCGCGCAGCGCGAATTTTTTGAATTCCTCGAGCATCGCAGCCCTCCGCTAGGAAAGGCCGCCGCACGCGGCCCCCGCGAAGCTTAGGGAAAGACGTTGCGCCGAGACAGACCGGGCGGCACCTATCCACGGCGGAAGCGGGCTCCGGAATCGCGGAGAGCACCGGCCCCGGGGCGTCAGGTCCGCGGTGCTCCGGGCTCGTCCGTCAGAGGCGCCCGAACCCCGGCCTCCCGCCTCACGCGGCGTCGGTACTGCATCGCGCCGATCGGAATCACAGCCAGATAGGCGAGGCTGATCGCGACCATGACCTCGAACGGGAAGCTGATCGCTACGCCGAAGATCGCGACGCCGAGGAGGAAGATCGGCAGCACCCAGGCACGCGGCACCCGCTTCCCGATCGTCTTGCCCGAGAAGGTGGGCACGGTCGAGACGACGAGGAGCGCGATACAGAGGACGTAGACCAGCACCAGGGGCGCCGCCCATTTCTCGAAGGAGAAGCCGAGAAAGTGGAGGTAGAGCGGCAGCATCGCCGTGAGCGCCCCGGCGGGTGCGGGCATCCCGACGAAGAAGTCCTTCTTCCACTCGGGCCGGTTGGGGTCGTCCAGCATCGCGTTGAAGCGGGCGAGGCGCAGGCCCATCGCGATGGCGAAGATGAGGGCCACGATCCACCCGACCGAGCGCAGATGGAACAGCGCGAAGCCGTAGAGGATGAGGGCCGGCGCGCAGCCGAAATTCACGAAATCGGCCAGCGAATCGAGCTCCGCCCCGAAGCGGGAGGTGCCTTTGAGGAGGCGCGCAACCCGCCCGTCGACGCCGTCGAGGAGGGCGGCCACGACGATCGCGATCACCGCAGGCTCGAACTTGCCCTCGAAGGCGAGACGGATCGCGGTGAGCCCGAGGCACAGGGCCATCAGGGTGATCATGTTCGGGGCGATCACGCGGAACGGCACCGGCTTGAAGCGGCGCGGCTTCGGCTCGTTCGGGTCCGGGGCGAAGGGTGGGAAGAGCTCGTCCATCGATCCCCTCCCCTCAGATCCGGCGGAAGCTGCGCTCGGGACCGCCCGAGAGGTCGGCAAGCACCGTCTCGCCGGCCACGGCCTTCTGTCCGAGGCCGACGAGGACGCGGGTGCCCGCCGGCAGGTATACGTCGACGCGGGAGCCGAAGCGGATCAG
This sequence comes from Methylobacterium segetis, assembly GCF_004348265.1. Classification (GTDB taxonomy): domain Bacteria; phylum Pseudomonadota; class Alphaproteobacteria; order Rhizobiales; family Beijerinckiaceae; genus Methylobacterium; species Methylobacterium segetis. Next base: position 9,463 of record NZ_SMNT01000023.1, on the reverse strand, counting down.
GCCGAACCGCTCGCCCACCTGCAGGGAGTCGCCCGCCGCCACGAAGCCGACGATGCGGCGCGCGACGAGACCGGCAATCTGCACGACGCCGACACGAAGGGGGGCGCCCTTGTGCAGCGTCTCCATCACGAGACCGTTGCGCTCGTTGTCCTCGCTCGCCTTGTCGAGCTCGGCGTTGAGGAACAGGCCTGGCGTGTAATGGATCTGCCCGATCCGGCCCGTCACCGGCACGCGGTTCACGTGGCAGTCGAACACGTTCATGAAGACCGAGATGCGCGTCATCGGCACCTGCGGCAGGTCGAGTTCCGGAGGCGGCAGAACGGTGGCGATGAGGTTGACGCGGCCGTCCGCCGGCGAGACGACGAGGCCCTCCCCCACCGGGGTGATGCGCTCGGGATCGCGGAAGAAGTAGCAGACCCAGAGTGTGAGGATCAGGAAGATCCAGCCGAAGAACTGCGAGAAGTAGCCCGCCACCACCGTCAGCACGATGCCGATCAGGATGAAGGGGTAGCCCTCCTTGTGGATCGGGACCAGAACGCGGCGGATCGTCTCGAAGAGGTCGGTCATGGAGGTACAGGCACTCCTGCGGTCGGCCGCTTCACGCGCTCCGGCGGGGCCGGATGGCAGTCCTAGGGATTTCCGTCAACAGTCGTCGGGCCGGGAGGGGCCGCCTCACTCGGCCGGTACCGGCTCGGCGGCGCCCCGGCGGGGCGGCGCGACGGCCGGGAGATCGTCTTCGTCCTCCGCGCGCTTCAGGGCCTCGCGGGCCTCATCCGCCTCGCGCTGGCGGTTCCACATCGCCGCGTAGATGCCGTCCTGCGCGAGCAGGCTCGTATGATCGCCCCGCTCCGCGATGAGCCCGCGGTCGAGCACGAGGATCTCGTCGGCGTTGACGACGGTCGAGAGACGGTGCGCGATGACGAGGGTGGTGCGGCCCCGCGACACGCGGTCGAGGGCGTCCTGGATCTCGCGCTCGGTGAAGGAATCGAGGGCGGAGGTTGCCTCGTCGAGGACGAGGATCGGCGGCCCCTTCAGGATGGTCCGGGCGATCGCCACGCGCTGCTTCTCGCCTCCCGACAGCTTCAGGCCACGCTCGCCGACCGGCGTGTCGTATCCCTCCGGCAGGCTCGAGATGAAGCGGTCGATCTGGGCAAGGCGGGCCGCCTCGCGGATCTCCTCCGGGCTGGCGTCCCAGCGGCCATAGCGGATGTTGTAGCCAATCGTGTCGTTGAACAGCACCGTGTCCTGAGGGACCATGCCGATCGCGGACCGCAGGCTGTCCTGGCGAACCTGCGCGATGTCCTGCCCGTCGATCGTGATGCGGCCGGCCTGCGGCTCGTAGAAGCGGAACAACAGACGCGACAGGGTCGACTTGCCGGCGCCCGAGGGACCGACGATCGCCACCGTCCGGCCGGGAGGCACCGCGAAGGAGACGCCCCGCAGGATCGGCCGATCCGGATTGTAGGCGAAGCGAACATCCTCGAAGCGCAAGGCCGCCTGCTCGACGCGCAACGGCGCGGCGCCCGGCCTGTCCGCGATCTCCGGGTTGCGGTGGAGGATGCGGAACATGTCGTCGATGTCGATCAACGCCTGTTTGATCTCGCGGTAGATCATGCCCATGAAGTTCAGCGGCATGGAGAGTTGGATCAGCATCGTGTTCACGAGCACGAAGCCGCCGATCGTAATTCTGCCCGCCAGGATATCACGCGCGGACAGCCACATCACGATCGTCATGCCGATGGTGAAGATCACGGCCTGCCCGGCGTTCAGCACGGCGAGCGAGACGTAAGTCTGGGTCGACGCCTTCTCGTACTTCGCCATCGAGGCGTCGTAGCGCTCGGTCTCGCGCCCTTCCGCACCGAAATACTTGACCGTCTCGTAGTTCAGCAGCGAGTCGACGGCCTTGGTGTTGGCCTCGGTGTCGGAATTGTTCATCCGGCGCCGGATCGCGATCCGCCACTCCGTCGCCTTGTAGGTGAAGGCGAGATAGGCGAGCACCGTCAGCAGCACGACGACCGAGTAGATCCAGTCGAATTCGTAGGCGAGGACGCCGATGACGAGCGCGAACTCGACGATCGTCGGCACCAGGGTCAGCACCATCAGGCGCGACAATTCCTCGATGCCGGCCCGGCCCCGCTCCAGGACGCGGGTGAGGCCGCCGGTCTTGCGCTCCAGGTGGAAGCGCAGCGACAGGCGGTGCATGTGCTCGAAGGTCCGGAGCGCGAGGCGGCGCACGGCGTGCATCGCGACCTTGGCGAAGAGCCCGTCGCGTACCTGGGTGAGTGCGCTCATGATGATGCGCGACAATCCGTAGAGCGCGATCATCAGCATCGGCGCCGCGAAGAGGCCGGTGGGGAGGCTCTCGCCGGGCTTCGCGCTGACGGCCGCGACGAGGGCGTCCGTGGCCCATTTGAAGGTGAACGGCGTCACCATCGTCGCGACCTTGGCGACGAGCAGGAGACCGAAGGCCAGGAATACGCGCCGCTGCAGGTCCGGCCGGCCGTGGGGCCAGAGGTAGGGCCAGAGGCGGCGATAGGTGGCGACGAGGCCGGGGCGCTCGGTGGGCGCGGCCGGGCCGGGTTCGGAACTCATGGGCGACGTGTCCGGGAATGCGGGTTCGGGCCCGCATATAGGCGCGGCGGGTCCCGCGTGCACGCCCGGCCCAGGCAGGGCGGCCCTGCGAGCGGGCGGGGGCAGCATCCCGCCCGCGATCAGCCGCGCTTCTTCTGCCGCTGTGCCGCGCCCTCGTCGGTCGGGAGCACGAAGATCTGGCCGGGATAGATCAGGTCGGGATCGCGGATCTGCCCCTGGTTGGCGTCGTAGATCACCGTGTAGCGGTCGCCCTTGCCGTAGGTGCGCCGGCTGATCTGCCACAGGCTGTCGCCGCGCGTGATCTTGGCGGTGTTGATCTCGGCGACGAAGACGCCCTTCCCCTCGCCCGGCGCGGGAGCCGCGCTGGTCTGGGCCGCCGGCGTCTCGGCCCTCGCCGAAGCCTCGAGGGCGACCTCGGGCGGTGCCGCAGCCGCCGCCGGCTTCGTGCCCTCGCTCGCGATCTCGGGCGGCCGGGTCGGCGGCGAACGGGACCCGATCTCGGGCCTCGCCTCAGGCTGCGCGGGCGCCGCAAGCGGGGCGCCCTCGGGCGCGGGGTGCGGTCTCGCCTGGGCCGCCCCGGGCATCGGTGAGGCGGAGGAAGGCCGCGGCGCCTGGGCTGGCGCCTGACCCTCGGCGCGGCCCGTGGGTGAAGGAGGGGCCTCCGAACGCTCGCGGCTCGCCACCCTTGCGGGCGCCGGGTAGCTGAACGGGACCTCGGAGCGCGCGCGCACCTTGCCGGAGACCGGGTCCACCTGATCGACGCGGACCTTGTAGTCGCCCGGGCGCACGCCCCGGCCGATCGTGAAGGTCACCTTGCCGTCGGCGCCGACGCTGCCCGGCGCCACCAGCGTGTCGTTGAGGTAGAGGCGCACCGTCGCGCCGGGCGCGGCCTGGCTCGTGATGTAGAGGCGGCCGCCCTCCTGCGCGTCCACGCTGACGATCTTCACCGGAGCCGCCGCCTGCGCCTCGGGCTTCGCACCGGCCTCGGCCTTCGAGGGCGCACCAGGGCCACCCGCTTGGGGCTCTCCGGTCGCTGTCGCGCCGGGGCGCATCCCAGCCATCTGCGGACCCGATTCCGGCTGGGAGAGGACGACGGTGGGCTGATCGGGAGAGGTCAGGGCGACGAGGGGCTTCGCATCCCGCTTCGGCGCGATCACGACCGCAACGCTCTGCTTCGAGCGCTGCTCGCGCCCGTCGGGGCCGGCCGAGCGCAGCACGATGTCGCTGCTGCCCGGCGCCAGGGTCGGCGGCACGATGGCGAATTGTCCCGATGGGTCGGCAAGCGCGCGGGCGACGGGCTTGCCGTTCACCAGCAGTTCGACGGTCGTGTTGGGCGCGCCGCGCCCTGCGATCACGGACTCGCCGTCCGGCTCCACGCGGATCACGTCGAAGGTCGGCCCGGCCTCGAAAAGAGCGGCGGGCGGCCTGGCCTCAGGCTCGGCGCTCGGCCGCGCCGCGGGCTGGCCCGGTGCGGGTGCGAGAGTCGCCTGCGGCTTCTCCGCGGGCGAGGGATCCGACCCGGCCCGGGCCTTGCCCGGATCGCCGGCCGAGGATTCGGGCCGCGCGTCCGCCCCGCGCCCCGAAGGCGCGTCGAGGATGCCTGCAGGCGCGCGCGCCTCGCCCGGTCGCGCGGGCTCGGAAGCGCGCTTCATGTACTCGCCGGCACCGAACAGCCCGACCACGAGCAGGAACCCGCACAGCAGGCCGATGCCGGCTAGTCCGAGGCTCCGCCGCAACTCCGCCGTCATGGCGTCCTACTCCCCGCATGTCGACGGGGCCGGACCGCCCTCCGAAGCGGCCGGTCCGCGGATAAAACCGTCGACTGGTCCCGGCATATTAACGTACATGACCGAGACACCAAGCCGCCGACGCCCTCGTTGGGGCGAATCCCGCGCGAATTCAGCAGTTTGGCACAGTCCGACGCGGTGCATGCGCCCGGACCCGCGGCGGTGCGGCGAAGCGAGACAGGAGGACGCCGGATGGCGCCGGTGAAGACGGTCTGCGTGTATTGCGGCTCCGGGTTCGGGGAGAATCCGGCGTTCCGCCAAGCCGCCGAGACCCTCGGGCGCTCGCTGGCCGCGGCCGGAATCGGGCTCGTCTACGGCGGCGGGAATGTCGGCCTGATGGGAACGGTGGCGCGCGCCGTCCTCGACGGCGGAGGCCACGTCACCGGCATCATCCCGGACTTCCTGAAGTCGCGCGAGCGCATGCTCGACGACATCCAGGAAACGGTCGTGGTGGGTGACATGCACACCCGCAAGCGCATGATGTTCGATCGCTCGGATGCCTTCGTGGCGCTGCCCGGCGGCATCGGCACGCTGGAGGAGCTCGTCGAGCAATTGACGTGGGCTCAGCTCGGCCAGCATGCCAAGCCGATCCTGCTCGTCTCGGTCGCGGATTTCTGGCGCCCGCTTCTGACCCTGTTCGACCACATGCGCGGCCACGGCTTCATCCGCGACGGCCTCGACCTGAACTACCTCGTGGCCCGGGACGCATCCGAGGTCGTGCCGATGCTGCGCCGTGAAGCCTCCCACCGGGAGCCGGCGCCGGAGGCGGACGAGTTCATCAAGGAGCGGTTCTGAGGGCCGGCAACGCGCCCTCCGCCAAGCGTCCTCGTTCGGGTCCGCGAACCGGGCCGGAGGGTCAGGCTTATCCGGTGCGCTCGCGCCCCTGTCCCTGACCCTGTCGAATCTCCTGCAGCGCCTGCGGATGTTGGCGCGAATCGGCGCCCACCGACGGATCGATCGTGCCGACCAGGGCCGGTTTCAGCTCGTAACGGCCGGCATCGATCACGACGACGGGCTGGCAACCGGCCGCGTCCGTCACGGCGCGACGCTCCATGTCGTCGTGCCGTCCTTGTTGTCCTTGACGGTCACGCCGATGGCCGCGAGCGCGGCGCGCACGCGGTCGGATTCCGGCCAGTCCTTGGCCGCGCGGGCGACGCGGCGCGCTTCGATCAGCGCCTCGACCGCGGCGACATCGACGCCGGAGGCTCGCACGCTCGCGGCGTCCCGCTCCGAGCGCGTCTGGCAGAGGAAGCCGAGGAGGTTCGCGCCAGCCTTCAGGGCAGCCGGATCGTCGAGCCGGTGGATCTCGGCGAGCGCCGCGGCGGTGTTCAGATCGTCCAGCAGCGGCTCGAGGACACTCTCCGGCGCATCGGCGGACGGGGCCGCGTCGCCGACATGGCCGTACCAGCGCTCCAGCATGCGGCCCGCGTCGTCCAATCCCCGCAGCGTCCAGTCGATCGGCTGGCGGTAATGCGTCTTGAGCATGGCGAGCCGCACGACGTCGCCGGGCCAGTCGTTCAGCACCTCGCGGAGCGTCACGAAGTTGCCGAGCGACTTCGACATCTTCTCGCCCTCGACCTGCAGGAAGCCGTTGTGCAGCCAGACGTTGGCCATCACCTCCGTGCCGAAGCAGCAGCGGGACTGCGCGACCTCGTTCTCATGGTGCGGGAAGATGAGGTCGATGCCGCCGGCATGGATGTCGAACGTGGTGCCGAGATGCTTCCACGACATCGCCGAGCACTCGATGTGCCAGCCGGGCCGGCCCGGCGCCTCGATGCCCGAGGGTGAGGGCCAGGACGGCTCGCCGGGCTTCGACGGCTTCCAGAGGACGAAGTCGAGGGGTGAGCGCTTGTAGGGCGCGACCTCGACGCGGGCCCCGGCCTCCATCTCGTCGAGGGGGCGCTTCGAGAGGGCACCGTAATCGGGCATCGAGGGCACGTCGAACAGGACGTGATCCTCCGCCACGTAGGCGTGGCCGGCCGCGACCAGCCCCTCGATCAGATTCACCATCTCGACGATGTGGTCGGTCGCGCGCGGCTCGACGAAGCGCGGGCGCTCGCCCGGCAGGTTCACGTCCTCCGGCATCAGGACGCCGAGGGCACGGATGTCCGCATGGAAGGCGGCGAGCGTGCCGTCCGTCAGCTCGCGGATGGTGATGCCGCGCTCGAGCGCGCGCGCGTTGATCTTGTCGTCCACGTCCGTGACGTTGCGGGCGTAGGTGACCTGCGCCGCGCCGTAGAGGTGGCGCAGCAGGCGGAAGAGCAGATCGAAGACGATGATCGGGCGCGCGTTGCCGATATGGGCCGCGTCGTAGACCGTGGGTCCGCAGGCGTACATGCGCACATGGCTGGGGTCGATCGGCACGAAGGGCGCCTTCTCCCGGGTCAGCGTGTTGTAGAGCCGCAACATTGGCGCCATGAAACCCACTCTCGTCCCTTTGGCTGCCGGCCGGTCTCCAGCCCCTGTTGCGCGGAGGCGACGGCCCCGCCGGCTCTCCTGCGCTAACCCAAAACGGTGAGCTTTTCGAGAACGACGACGGGCCATGCGCCCGACCGCTCGAAGAGGTGCGCGTCCGACGTTCTAAAGCCTTTGTTTACCGTCGCGTCGGACCTTCAGCGCAATCGTCAATGGTTTGGTCAGGAGAGACCTTCATGCGTCGTACGGCTGCCGGCCTCAGCGCTTTTCTCGGCGTTCTACTTCTCACCGCTGCCGTGCAGCCCACCCGCGCCGGAACCGAGGTGGCGCCCGCCGCGATCGAGCGCACCTTCCTGATCCCCTCGAGCGAGGGCTACGGCGTCGGCGACTGCCTGACCGGCGGCCAGAGCGAGTGCGGGCAAGTGGTCGCCAACGCGTGGTGCGAGTCGCAGGGCTTCGCCTCGGCCGCCTCCTACGGCATCGCCGCGCAGGAGGACTACACCGGCGCCATCGACACCGTGCCCTCTCCGAAGCGCGACGAGCGCCCGATCCGCATCACCTGCCAGGATTGAGGATTCGCGAGGCGGCGCCTCACTTCAGGAAGTCGGCGCATTTCGGCGGCGGCTCCGTGCCCCAGGGCATCAGCGGGACCGTCGAGGTCGAGTTCTTCGGCGATCCCTGGACCACCTTGTCCGAGTAGACCATGTAGATCAGCGTGTTGCGCTTCGCGTCGCAGCCGCGCACGATCTGCATCGACTTGAAGATCAGCGAGCGCCGCTCGCTGAACACGACCTCGCCCTGCTTGAACTTGTCCTTGAACTGGACAGGGCCGACCTGCCGGCAGGCGAGCGAGATGTCCGAGACGTCCTCGGCGAGGCCGAGCGTACCCTTGATGCCGCCCTTCTCGGGTTGCGTGTAGTGGCAGGCGACGCCGCCCACGATCGGATCGTCGATGCCGTAGACGACGAGCTTGTCGTTCGGCGTCAGCGGCCGCCACACCGTCGACTTGTCGAAGATCCGGTCCGGATCGTCGGCCGCAGCGGCCGGCGCGGAGAGCGCCGCGAGCGCGACGAGGCCCGCGCCGACCGCTCCTGTGAGACTCCGAAGCCACATGGTTCAACCTTTCCCCCGCTGATGCGACGTGGCGCATGTAGGGAGGGTGTCCCTGAGGCGCGAGGCCGCGTAAAAATAAGTTAAGCCTCGACCGCCCGCGTTCCGTATCCCGCGTTCAGGCCGGACCCGTCATCGACAGAGCCATGCCGCTGATCCGATCTCAGATTCGTCAGCTCGCCCGCACGCTCGCGGCCGGCGCCCTCGCCGTGCTGCTCGCGCCGGCCGCGCTCGCGCAGCAGCAGACGCCGAACCCGGCGTGCCAGCGCTACCGCGCCGAGCTGTCGAGCCTGAGCAACAATGCGAACGTCGCGCGCGCCCTGCAGGGCGAGATCTCACGGCTCGAAGCCTATTACCGCACCCTGAACTGCGAGGGCGGCCGGTTCCTGTTCTTCGACACGCGCCCCCCGCAATGCGGCGCCGTCGAGCAGCGCATCCGCGCGCTCAATGCCGGCTACGGCAGCGAGAACGGCGAGGTCGTGGCCGCGCGGCGGCGCCAGCTCCAGGCGGCGGTGGCGAGTTCCTGCGGCGACCTCCCGACGAATCCGGACGGCTCGCCCACCGGGCAGTTCGCCCGCGGCGGGGCGCAGGTGATCTGCGTGCGCACCTGCGACGGCGCCTATTTCCCGATGCCGAACCTGCCGGACGGCCGCGAGGGCGCGAACGAGATGTGCCAGGCGCTCTGCCCCGGCACCGAATCGGCCGCCTACTCGATGCCCCACGGCGACGACGCCCTGAAGCATGCCGCCACCGTCCAGGGCCGGCGCTCCTACGCCTCGCTGCCGAACGCCTTCAAGTTCCAGAAGGCCTTCGTGCCGAACTGCTCCTGCAAGAAGGAGGGGCAGAGCTGGGCACAGAGCCTCGTGAAGGCCGAGAGCATGCTCGTGCGGCACAAGGGCGACATCTTCGTCACCCCGATGCAGGCCGAGGCGCTCTCCCGGCCGAAGGTTCGCCTCACCCTGGTCGGCCGCGCCGACAAGACCGCGGCCGGCCTCGCGGCGGATGCGGCCGGGCGCACCGGCGCCGAGGCGAGCGCCGCCGAAGGGGTGCCCGCGACCACCGCCTCGACGGATGCGGCCGGTGCGGATGCCAAGCCCGCCATCCGGGTGATCGCCCCGAACGTAATCGCGGTTCCGACCCGGACCGGGACGCCGTAGCGTTGCGGCGCGGGAGGCGGATTCAGCCTCACACAAGACATTGTGATCACAGGCGAAAGGCCTGTTTCAAGCCGCGCCCGCGCGCCTCGGAAATTTGACCTCGCGCGCTCGGGAACCATATCGCGCCCGACCCCGTTCGGCCCCGTCCGAACCCGAAGCGCGAGATTGTTCCGATGCGGAAGACCCGACTCCTGCTCCTGACCGGCACCGTTTTGCCGGGCCTGCTCCTGTCGGGTCCGGAGGTCTCGCGGGCGGCGGACGGGATCCTTCTGCTCGCCCAGGGCGGCCCGCCCGGCCTCGGCGAGGGCGGCCCGCGCGGCGGCGGCGAGGGTGGTCCCCGCGGCGGCGGTGAGGGAGGCTCCCGCGGCGGCGGTGAGGGACCGCGCGGCGGCCCGCCCGGCG
>NZ_SMNT01000022.1 GCF_004348265.1 Methylobacterium segetis | reverse complement strand
CCGAACCCGCGCGCGGACGCTTCACCCGCGCCGAAGGCCGCGACGCCGATCACGAGAGCGGCGGCCAGAACACGAACCGAGCGAACCATGAGAACCTCCTCCAACCGGGCCGACCCTCTCGGCCCCGAGGTTCTTATGGTCGGTGCGCCCGGCCGCGACCGTGACCCAGGTCACGGTCTCGGAGGGGAAAGGATGCGCGTCCGAACGAGCGACTCGCCCGGCCGCCCGGTCTCGCCGGACATCGGCCTCAGGCCGCCCGGGTGCTGCGCTCCTCGGAATGCCATGCCAGGGTCAGCCCGAGGGAGGCGGTGAGCACGACCTCGCTGTCGCTGGTCCTCACGATGATCCGGAGCTTCTGGTCGAGGTAGGACTCGGGACGGTCGCGCGCGATCTCGCAGAGGGCGCGGAGCACCTCCTCGGAGAGATCCGACCTCTGCGAACACTCCGCTCCCTCATTGTCGATGATCGACGCCCTGGGCTCATGCACGTCGAAGAAATAGCGGGCCATCCAGCAACTCTTTTGGGCCTGATGAACTCGGAAAGCTAAAACCTTCCGTCATGTCTTGGCCAGAACCTCACGACCTGACCAGTTATGAACAAACGTCCGGCAGTTCAACTTGCAAATAGGCTGCGGCATTGTACGGAGCCATACGCCAGACCAGGATCACGGCGACGGGTACGGTTCGCGGGAAACCGCTTTCTTCGATGGTTCAATGGTTTAGATATGAACCAACAGGAGCGCGGGGCACGGCGACGCGAAAGGGCGAGTGCGGAAGCGCACCGTCTCCGGCGAGCCGGCCGGGTCGCCGCGCGTCCTTGCCCCCCGGCCGGGGGAGACGCCGTCAGCCCATCTTCGCCTTCAAATCCTGATAGAGCTTGCGGTAATCGTAGGTCGGATAGAACTCGGTGCGGAAACCGCCCCAGGCCGCCCGCTCGATGAGGATGTTGACCTCGCGAAGCCGCTCGGGCGCGAAGCGTAGCGTCACCACCTGCCCGATGCCCATCATCACGTACCAGCTCACCACCTCGACACCGGCGGGCGGGAAGTCGCGAAACCAGCCCGCATGCTTCAGGTGCTCGTTGATCTGGCTGACGGTCTTCGTCTGATCGTGACGGAGGAAGACGGTGAGCATCGTGGTGCCGGGCGGCCCGGTCGGCGATTCCTCGGCCGGAGCCGCCGGCCCGTCCGCGGCGCGCGCCTCCGGCACGAGGGTCCCGAGGAGCGGCAGGCCCGTCAGAAACTGCCAAACCGAACGCCGTGTCGTCATCGCGGATCCTTCCGGCCACTACCGGGCAGGAACGCGCGCCGGCCCTGCCCGGATGCAGGGCCTGCGAGATCCGATTGCGTCCGCGCCCTTCTCCCGCGGCGATCCCACGGGCCGGGCCGTCAGGCTTCGCCCTGGACGATGTCCTGCAGGCGGGAGGGGCGCGTCAGGCGGATGACGGATTTGTCGACCGCGACGACGCCCTCGTCCTGGAAGCGCCGCAGCATCATCGTCACCCATTGCCGGGTCGAGCCGACCAGGGCGGCGATCTCGTCATGGGTGATCCGGCGCTGGATCACGACCGCCTCGCCCTCCCGCCGTCCGTAGAGGTCGCCGAGATTGAGGAGGAGCTGGGCCAGACGCTCGATCACCGAGCGGGTGCCCAGCATCTGCGCCATCGCCGTGTAGCAGCGGCCCTTCGCCTCCAGCGCCTCGATCAGGCACAGGGCGAAGCTCGGCATCTGGCGCAGCAGGCTCCGCAGGGTCGCCGAGGAGAGCGCGGTGACCCGGCAGGGCTCGATCGCCTCCCCCGACCATTGGTGGCTGCCGCCCCCGGTGAGGCTCGGGCCGCCGATGAAATGGCCCGGCGTCCAGTAGGCGAGCGTGATCTGCCGGCCCGAAGGACCCGTGTAGAAGACCCGCACCCGGCCCTCCTCGATGAGGAAGATGCCCGAATGGGGCTCGCCCTGCTCGAAGACGCTCTGCCCGGGCGCGAGGGTCAGGCAGCGGCCGGCCTCGCGCAGGCGCGCCGCCTCGCCGGGCGTCAGCCGGTCGAGGAAGGTGGCCCCGTCGTCGAGCCCCTCGCTGCTCTCGCTCAGGAACAGGGCGCTGGCGATCAGCGGCGCCGGCGTGCGGGACGGTGTGAGGGCGACGAGCGTCGACGGCATGGGCGGCGGCATTCCGGGGCTGGGACGGATCGGGCGGAGCGCCGCGGGAGATTCGGCCATCCATCCTCGGGAGGGGCCATTATCCCTCCGCGCCCGGTTCGAGCCATCCCAAAGAAGGACGCCCGGGAAGTAGGATCTTCCGAAAACATAGCTGACCGGGAGGTTTTTGTTTCCGACCACGGGCCCAAGGCCCGTCTCTGTTCGGCGTTACTGAGGCAATGCAATTAATTGCTCGCCTCCGATGCTGAGCGCGGACGACGATCGGCGGGTTGCCGCAGTGCGGTGCGTCGCATCCCGCCCGCCCGTTGCCGCGCAAAGCCCCTGTCGACGGAGCCTCCCCCGTGATCCCCTTCCGCCGCCTCGCCGCCGCCCTGCTGGCGGCCACCACCCTCGTCGGCGCGGCCCGGGCCGAGACCATCCGGGTCGCCGTGGGCACGCAGGACACCACGATCAACTGCGCCACCGGCGGCCTCCTGATCCGCGAGCTGAAGCTCCTGGAGAAGTTCCTGCCGCAGGACGGCAAGTACAAGGACGCGACCTATGACATCCAGTGGCGCAACTTCACCAGCGGCGCGCCGCTCACCAACGAGATGGTCGCGGGCAAGCTCGATTTCGGCGCCATGGCCGACTTCCCCGGCTCCCTGAACGGGGCGGCCTTCGCCAAGGCCGGCCGCAAGAGCCTGTTCCTCAGCGTACTGTCCGGCAGCGTCCGGGGCAGCGGGAACGGCATCGTCGTGCCGACGGCCTCGCCGGTGCAATCCTTCGCGGACCTCAAGGGCAAGACGATCTCCGTGCCCTTCGCCTCGACCGCGCACGGCCTGCTCCTGCGCGCCGTCAAGGCGCAGGGCTGGGACCCGGAGCGCGACGTCACCATCATCACGCAGGCCCCCGAGGTGGCGGGCTCGGCCCTGAAGGCCAACAAGATCGAGGCGCACGCCGATTTCGTGCCCTTCGCCGAGCTGTTTCCCTGGCGCGGCATCGCCCGCAAGATCTACGACGGCTCCCAGTCCGACGCCCCGACCTTCCACGGCTCCCTCGTCGACGGGGGCTACGCGGAGCGCTACCCCGAGATCGTGACGGCCTATCTCCGCGCCGCGATCGAGGCCGACCGCCTGTTCGCGGCGGAGCCGGAGAAGTATTCCGAACTCGTCGAGCGCGTCACCGGGATCGAGGCGGAGGTCGCCTACCTCTTCCACGGCCCGCTGGGCCTGCAGACCCGCGACGTCACGTGGAAGCCGGAATACCGGCAGGCGCTGAAGACCTCGATCGAGACCCTGAAGCTCCTCAAGAAGGCGGACGGCGACCTCGACGTCGACCGTTTCGTGGACGACCGCTTCATCCGCGCCGCCAGCGCGCAGGCCGGGATCGACTACGAGGCACGGCTCGCCGCCTACGCGCCATCGCCCTTGCGCAATCCCGACGCGGCGACCGGCCGGCCCATCGCGGACGTGTCGCGCGTCGCGGAGATCTGGGTGAAGGGCGAGGAACGGGTCCGTCCCTACGCCTCGCCCGAGGCGGCCATCGCGGCGCTGGCGGACCTCGAGAAGGCGGGCGGCAGCGCGCGGGTCGTCTACGCGCAGGACCGCAACAGCGGCATCAAGCTGTTCGCCGCGCAGGCTTGGTACGTGCGCGACCGCGAGCGGCGCCTCAACGCCTTCCTGCTCAAGGGCGACGCGGAGGCGTTCTCGAAGGCGCACGGGGGCGAGGTGATCGACTTCGCCGCCGCCCGCGCGGGCGAACCGCGGCTGAGCGCCCGATGAGCAGCGCGGCGATCGACGCGGCCGTCCCCGCTCTCGCGGCCCCGAGTGCGCCGGGGCACCGCCGCCTCGCCCATCGGCCGGGCCTTCCCCTCCGGCGGCTCGCCCTGCGGGCGGGGGCGCTCGGCCTCGGCCTCCTCGGCTGGCACCTCGCCGCCAGCCACAGGCTCGATCTCGGCCTCGTGACCTTCCGCAACGTGCCGGCGCCGCTCGACGTGGCCCGAGCCCTCTCGGCCCTCGTCCAGTCGCCGAAGCTCGGCGCCCATATCGGCGCCAGCCTCGGCCGGGTCCTCGGCGGCTTCCTCGTGGCGCTCGCGGCGGGCGTCGGCCTCGGCCTCGCCATCGGGCGCTCGCGCACGGCGCGCGACCTGCTGCTGCCGCCCCTCGAGGTGCTGCGCCCGATCCCGGCCGTGGCCTGGATCCCCCTCGCGATCCTGATGTTCCCGTCCTCCGAGCTGTCGATGGTGTTCATCACCTTCACGGGCGCCCTGTTCCCGATCCTCCTCAACACGGTGCACGGGGCGGAGGGCGTGAGCCCGCGCCTCGTGGCCTCCGCCCGCAGCCTCGGCGCGCGCCGCTGGGCGATCCTGCGGGAGGTCGTGATCCCGTCGGCCGCGCAGAGCATCGTCACCGGCGCGGCGATCGGCATGGGGACGGCGTGGTTCTGCCTCGTCACCGCGGAGATGATCTCGGGCCAGTACGGGATCGGCTACTTCACCTGGGAAGCCTACACCTTGCAGAACTATGACGACATCGTCGTGGGCATGCTCCTGATCGGCCTCCTCGGCATGGGCTCGAGCGCCCTCGTCCGGGCCGCGGGCCGCCTCGCGATGCCCTGGACCCGCGCCGGGATCCGCTCGTGAGCACCCTCGCGACATCCGCCGCGCGGGCCGGCCGCATCGAGCTCGCCGACGTCGCGATCCGCCTCGGCCAGGGCGAGGCCGCCTTCGACGTGGTCGAGAGCGTCCGCCTCGCGATCCCCGCCCGCCAGTTCGTCTGCCTGCTCGGCCCCTCGGGCTGCGGGAAGTCGACCCTGCTCGGCGCGCTGGCCGGGCACCTCGCGCCGAGCCGGGGCCGCGTCAGCCTCGACGGGGAGACCGTGGCGGGTCCCGACCCCGAGCGGGGCATCGTGTTCCAGCAGCACACCCTGCTGCCCTGGAAGCGGGTGATCGAGAACGTCGCCTTCGGCCCGAAGATGCGCGGCCTCCCGAAGGCGGAGCGCCTCGCGCGGGCGCGCGCCTTCCTGGCCCTGGTGGGGCTCGAGGATTTCGCCGAGCGCTACCCGGACGAGTTGTCGGGCGGCATGCAGCAGCGCGTCGAGATCGCCCGCGTCCTCATCAACGAGCCGCGGGTCCTCCTGATGGACGAGCCGTTCGGGGCGCTCGACGCGCAGACCCGCCTGATGATGCAGGAGATGCTGCTCGACCTCTGGACCCGCCTTCCGACCACGGTCCTGTTCGTCACGCACGACATCGACGAGGCCCTGTTCCTCGGCGACCGGGTGCTCGTGATGTCGTCCCGCCCGGGCCGCATCCTCGAGGACATCCCGCTCGGCTTTCCCCGCCCCCGCGGGCGCGACCTCGTCACCGACCCCGCCTTCATCGACCTCAAGCGGCGCTGCCTCGGCCTGCTGCGGCCGCGGGACGGGAAGCCCCCGCTGCCGCGCCTCTCGCCGCTCGGCCTGCCGGGCGCCGGTGCGGGAGCCGCTTGAGGCGAGGCCCCTCCCGATCGCGGTGTCAGGCCGAGCGCTCGCGAGGCCGCCCGCGCGCGGGCGCGGCCTCCTCCCACTCGCGGTCCCGCTCCGCGAGCGAGGCCGCCCGGCGCGCCTCCGACCCGTCGGCCTCCTCGGGCAGGGCGGCCGGCGCAGGGATGATGGGACCCCCCTCCCCCAAAAATCGGGCCAGCGTGGTGACGAGGCGATCGAGGTCGGCCGACGCGATCGCGCCGCGGTGGACCAGCGCCATGCGCGAATGAGCGGCGAGATCGGCGCAGGTCCGCGCGAAGGCGAGGCGCGCGATCTCGTCCGCCTCCAGCGGCAGGCGGTCGAGGGGGATCTCCCGAAGCCGGGCGAGCCGCCGCTCCGCCAGGGCCTCGGCCGCGTGCCGCACCCGCGCACCGGGCGCGGCGCGGGCGATCTCCTCCAGGATGAAGGCGCGCAGCGCCTCGACCCGCACCGGACCGAACTTCCTGACCTGCAGGATCGCGGCCGGGGCGGATTGGGCGATCTGGCCGAGATCGGCGAAGCCCGCCTTGCGGAGGCGGGCGCGCAGCGATGCCGTGAGCAGCCCCCGCCCGAGCCCGGCCGCCGAGAGGCGCGCGATCAGCTCCGGGCGCAGATCCTCGAACAGCGGCAGACGCGCGCAGATCTCACAAAAGAGGCTCGGGAATCGGGCGGAGCGGAGCGAGGGACCGGGCATCGCCCGCCGCGGATACGGCGCATCGCGCCTCCCCGCAACCAGGGCCGAGCGGCGACCTGCGTCAGGGAATCAGCCGGAGGCGGCGGCCGGCGAATAGCGTGGCGGTGACGCCCGCGAACATCGCGAACCCGAACACCCAGCCCGAGACCGCGCCGGCCATGACGCCGGAGAGCAGGGTGCCGACGCTGCAGCCGAGGCCCGTCATCGCCCCCCAGCCGAGGAGCAGGCCGCCGAGGAGGCCCCGGACGGCCTGGCCCGGGCTCGGCCAGGCGGGGCGGAACTGGCCGGCGGCGAGGGCGGCGGCGAAGGCGGCGAGCACGAGGCCGCCGACGAAGAGGCCGTTCGACGTGAGGAGCGCGTCGCGGACGGCCGTCGCGCAGCCGCGGAAGGTGTCGAGCCCTTCGAGGCGCTCGGGGAGCAGGCCGAGCTGCGCCGCCGCCTGACGGGTGCGCCCGCCGATCTCGGCCGTGACGCCGAGGGGCGCGACCCGGAGATAGGCGGCCGTGGCGATCGCGCCGACGGCGAGGCCGCCGATCCAGGTCGGCCAGCGCGCGACGAAGATTGCGGCCAGCGGAGAGGCCGGTTCCGCCGCCGCTCCCGGGACCCGGCCGAGGCGGTGGAGGAGCCACGCCAGCGCCGCCAGGGCGGCGAGGCTCGCGGCGAGCGAGCCCGCGTAGCCGAGATGGCGCGGCAGCCAGAGCACCGGCGCCTCGGACACGCTGGCGAGGTAGAGCGGGTTCCAGGTCGCGAAGCCGAGCGCGAAGCCCAGGGTCGTGCCGAGGAGCGCGAAGGGCGCCGTCGGCGAGCCCTCGCCGAGCCGGTAGAGATGGGCGCTGATGCAGGAGCCGGAGACCGCCATGCCCGCGCCGAAGGCGAGGCCCGCGAGAACCAGGACGGGTCCGACCGGGCCGATATGCGCGTCCGGCGGCAGGCGGGTGCCGGACGGGTCCGGCATCCAGGCGCCGAGCACGACCGCGTAGCCGACGAGCCCCGCCGCCAGCGCCGTCAGGATGCCGAGCATGCCGCGCGGGTCGCCCGTGTCGAGAAAGTCCCGCCACAGGCAGAGGAAGCAGAAGCGGGAGCGCTGCAGGACGAAGCCGAACAGCGCGCCGAGCACCAGGGAGAGGCCGAGGCGCGTCCCGCCGGGTTCCGCGGCGAGGCGTTGGGCAGAGAGCGCGATGCCGAGGCCGAGCGCGACGGCGACCGCGATCCCGAGCGGTTCGGCGAGGCGCGCGAGCGAGGCCCGCGCCGCGGGGGCAGGCGCCGGGGCGGGCCCTCGCGCCTCTCCGAACCCTGCCGTCACTTGCCGCCCCAGACCGTGCCGGCGAGGTTGACCACGGGCACGCCGACGGCGTTGCCGTACTCGGTCCAGGAGCCGTCGTAATTGCGCACGGGGTAGCCGAGGATCCGGCTCAGCACGAACCAGGAATGGCTGGAGCGCTCGCCGATGCGGCAGGAGGTGATGATCGGCTTCGAGCCGTCGATCCCGGCCGCGGCGTAGAGCGCCTTCAGCTCGGCCGTCGACCTGATGGTCCCGTCCGGGTTCACGGCCTTGGCCCAGGGCACGTTCACCGAGCCCGGGATGTGGCCGGCCCGGATGGCGAGTTCCTGCACGCCGGCCGGCGCGATCACCTTGCCGGAGAACTCGTCCGGCGAGCGGATGTCGAGGATCTGCTCATCGCGCTCCTTGCGCGCCACGGCGAGCACGTCGGCGAAGCGCGCCCGCAGGCCGGCCGAGGGCTGGGCCGCCTGGAAGGCCGTGGCCTTGACCTCCGGGGTGCGGGTGTCGAGGGGGCGCTTCTCCGCCTCCCACTTCTTGCGGCCGCCGTCGAGGAGCTTGACGCTGTCGACGAGGCCGTATTGGGCGAGCACCCAGGCGCCCCAGGCGGCGAACCAGTTGTTGTTGTCGCCGTAGAGCACGACCGTGGTGTCGCGGTCGATGCCGAGCTTGCGAACGAGGGCGGCGAACTTCTCGGGCCCGGCGATGTCCCGGCTCACCGTCTCGACGAGATCGGTGTGCCAGACCACGTTCTGCGCGCCGGGGATGTGGCCGCGCTCGTACTGGCCGGGCTCGACGCTGACCTCGACGATGCGCAGCTTCGGGGCGTCGAGGTTCTTCTCCAGCCACTCGGTCGAGACGAGGGCGCTCTCGCGGGCGGGCTCCTTCGCCTCGGCGGAGGCGCGGGCCGCGACGGGCTCCTGCGCGGCGACGGGTGCGGTGAGGGCGAGCGCGATCAGCGCGGCGAGGCCGAGGGTGTGGGGGATGGGGCGCGGCACGGGACGGTCTCCGGCAGGGTCGTTGCGAGGGCGCAGGGCATCGTCGGCGCCCCGGCAGCCGCGGGCGGCCACCGGGCGCCGCCGAAGGGCGCCGCTGCGGGAATTGGGCAGATCCGCGAGGTGTCCGGGGCCGGATCGGGGACCGGGCTCTCGCCCGTGCACCGAACGCGGCTCCCGAACGTTTCGCGGACCGCGGCATGATCATCGCCGGAACATCGTCGGCGCGTCAACGAAACGGACTTTCGTTTTACTGTTCAGCGAGAGATCTGAGCCCTCCGCGCACGGGAAAGATGCGGAGGATTATCTTGTCCGATTCTTCGTGGCGCTCCGGCGCGCATCGGCCGAGCCGTCGGCCCTCCGCCCCGATCAGGTCGGCTGGCCGAGGATGCCCAGGATCTCGCGGCGCAGGCGCACGAGCTCGGGATCGTCGCGGTGGCGCGGATAGGGCCGGTCGACGCGGATGTCGGCCCGTATCGCGGCCGGGCGGTCGCCGAGCACGATCACCCGCTCGGCCAGAACCAGCGCCTCCTCGACGTCGTGCGTGACGAGCAAGGCCGTGAAGCGCTTCTCCTGCCAGAGATGCAGGATCTCGGCCTGCATGGCGAGGCGGGTCAGGGCGTCGAGCTTGCCCAGCGGCTCGTCGAGGAGGAGGAGCCGCGGCTCGTTGACGAGCGCCCGCGCGAGCGCCGCCCGCTGGGCCATGCCGCCGGAGAGCTGGTGGGGATAGACGTCGGCGAAGCCGTCGAGGGCGACGAGGCGCAGAGCGGCCTCGATCCGCGCGGCCCGCCGGCTCCCGACGCCCTGCGCCTCGAGGCCGAGCGCCACGTTCCCGCGCACGGTCCGCCACGGGTAGAGGGTCGGGTCCTGGAAGACGAGGAGGCGCGAGGGGTCCGGCCCGTCGACGCGCCGCCCGTCGACGGCGATGCGGCCCTCGTCCGGCGGCTCCAGCCCCGCGATCAGCCGCAGCAGGGTGGACTTGCCGCAGCCCGAAGGGCCGAGCAAGGCCACGAAGCCGCCGGGCTCCACCGCGAGCCCGACCCGGTCGAGCACCGGGAGCGCCGCGCCGCGGATGTCGAAGGCGTGGCTGACGGCCTCGATCGTCAGCCGGGCTCCGATCGCGCCCGCCGGGGCCGCATTGGCGATCCGGGCGGCGGGGCGTTCCTGCGTCGCGGTCACCATTGCACCAGCCCCTTCTGCCAGGAGAGCACCCGGTCGCGCAGGCGGAACAGCAGGGTGATCAGCCCCGAGCACATCAGCGCCATCACGATGAGCGCCGCGTACATGTTGGCGTAGGCGGCCCATCCTTGCGCCCATTGCAGGTACCAGCCGAGGCCCGATTTCACGCCGAGCATCTCGGCGACCACCAGCACCGCGAAGGAGCCGCCGAGGCCCATGAACAGGCCGACGAAGACGTGCGGCAGGGCGGCCGGGATCGCGACCCGGAGCACGAGGAAGGCGGGCGAGGCGCCGAGCGTCCGGGCGACGTCGAAATAGGCCTTGTTGACGCCCGCCACCCCCGACCAGGTCAGCACCGTGACCGGGAATCCCGTGGCGAGCGCGACGAGGAAGGTGCTGGCCGACCAGGACGAGGGGAAGACGAAGAAGGCGAGCGGCAGCCACGCGGTGGCCGGGAGCGGCCCGACGAAGCGCAGCACCGGGTGCGCCCAGTATCCCACCGCCCGCGACGAGCCGATCGCGACGCCGAGCGCGAAGCCCAGCGCGGCGCCGATCGCGTAGCCCCCCGCCAGCAGCTTCAGCGAGTTGAGGATGCTGCCGCCGAGCTTCGGCCAATCGTCGAGGAAGACCTCCAGGATCGCCTGCGGCGGCGGGAAGAACGGCATCGGCAGGAGCTCGAACTTCGCGGTCACGAGTTCCCAGGCGAGGAGCCCGAGCGCGAGGGCGGCGACCCAGGGGCTCCCGTGGCGCAGCCGCGCCCCGGCCCGGCCGAGGCGGGAGGCGAGCAGGCTCGCGGGCAGGAGCGCGAGCCCGAGGAGGCCCGCCCCCGTCGCGAGGGATCCCGTGCGGGGGAAGTCGCCGCTCTCGGGCAGCGCCAGCGTCGCCCCCGCGAGCGCGAGCCAGGCCGCAGCGGCGGCGAGCCCGCTCCAGGGCAGCGCCCGCGGCAAGTCGGGCAGGGAGGCGGCGCGGGGAAGCGCGCCCGCGAAGAGGGCGCTGCCCGTGAGGTTGCGCATGCCGCGCCCTCAGTTCAGCACGTCGGCGTAGACGCGCTCGGCGAATTTCGCCGTGTCCGTCGTGCGCTTGAGGACGTTCACCTGCTTCAGTTCCTCGCCGTACAGGATGAGCTGCGCCTTGAGGTCGCCGCCGACCGGGCGGTCGCCGTGCTCCTGGCTGCGCAGCATGGCGGCGAGGTCCTCCACCGAGCCCTTGCCGCCGTAGCCGGAGAAGATCCGCGCCGCATCCTCCGGGTCCTGGTGGACGCGGTGGCCCGCCTCCAGCACGGCGCGGGTGAGCGCGGCCGCGGCGGCGCGGTCGTTGCGGATCAGGCTGCCCCGCACCGCGACCACGCAGCAGGTGCGGCTCGCGTAGCTCCCCGACAGGTTGGTCGCGACCTCGGAGAAGCGCGGATCCTTGCGCCAGATCCAGGTACGCGGGTCGGAATCGGCGAGCGCCTGGGCCTCACCCTTCTCCACCGCGAGGTTGAGGAGGTCGGCGGGGTATTGCCGCCACTCGACCCCGCTCTCCGGGTCGATGCCGGCCTGGGCGAGCAGCAGCCCGAAGAAGTTCTTGGCCGGGCTGGCATGGTCGCTGATCGCGATGGTCCTGCCCTTGAGCCCGGCAATGTCGGTGATCCCGGCGGATCTCGCCGCGAGCAGGCGCAGGCAGCCGCCGTGCAGCCCCGCGGTGATCTTCACGTCGAAGCCCTGCTCCAGGGGCTTCAGCCAGCGCAGCGCCATGCCGATCCCGGCATCGGCCTTGCCGGTGGCGATGGCCTCGAGCAGCGCCTCGGTCGAGCCGCCGAAATTCACGAATTCCACGTCGAGCCCGTGCCGGGCGAAGAGGCCGCGCTCCTTCGCGAGCGGCGCCGCGGCGGTGCAGATCGCCGTGGCGTTCCAGGCGAGCCGGATCGGTTTCAGGGGTCCCGCCGGCCCCTCCGCCGCGGCCGGGCCGCAGAGCGGGCCGGGATCGAACGGCGCCGCCGGGCCGGGCCCCCAGGCCCGGACGGCGCTCGCGCCGAAGCCCAGCGGCAGCGCAGCGGCGGCGGCTCCCGCGCGCAGCAGGAACCGGCGCGACGGCAGGGGGCCGGGGCGCGTGGGCTCGTCGGTCATGGCGGTCTCCGGTGCGCGGTGCGCGGCGGGTTGTTGGAATCGGACATGCGCGCGACGGGAGCCGCCCGCGGCCAGGCCGCGCAGGCGCAGCCCCGCTCGCTCGACACATGTTGCAACAAGTCTTCGTTCGCTTGCGCGCGAAGTCAATGGAAGCTTATTCTCAACATTTCTTCATGTGGACAAGAAAGTCCGCAGCAACGGCTCAAGATCGAGAAGGACTTCATCGGGACGCGCGCTCGCGGCCCGGCACGGCAGGCAGCGAACCAGGACCGGACGATTGCACGTCGTCCCGCACTGAGAACCGCGTATTCGTCCTGCGACGGGCAGTCGATAGAAGATCACACGTATATTCCCCTGGATCGCGACAAGAACAGGCTGCGCAGCCTCCCTATTTCGAAAGATCGTTTCGTTGACGGGACGCGGCGCGATGCGGGACGATGCGCGCATGGCCGACGGACCTGTCCGGGCCCCCTCCCTCGAAGCCCGACATGACCGCCGCCGTCCCGTCCCTCGACGTTGCCCGAACCCTTGCCCAGAGCTTCGCCGAACGCGCGGCGGAGCACGACCGGACGGGCGCGTTCCCGCACGAGAACATCGCGGCCCTGCGCGAGGCCGGCCTCCTCGCGCTCTGCGTGCCGCGCCGTCTCGGGGGCGCCGGCGGCGGGCTCGCGCGGGCGGTCGAGACGGTCGGCGCCATCGGGGCGGGCGAGCCGGCGACCGCCCTCGTCCTCGCCATGACGCTCCTCCAGCAGGGCCTCGTCCTGCGGGACGGCTCGCCCTGGCCGGGTCCCGTCGCCGACGCCTTCGGCCGCGCCGCCGCGGCGCGGGGCGCCCTGATCAATGCGCTCCGGGTCGAGCCGGAACTCGGCACGCCGGCACGGGGCGGCCTGCCCGCCACGATCGCCCGGCGCGACGGGGCGGGCTGGCGCGTCACCGGCCGCAAGATCTACTCCACGGGGGCGCCGGGCCTCGCCTACGGCCTCGTCTTCGCGCGCACCGACGAGGCCGAGCCGCGCACCGGCAATTTGCTGGTGCCCCTCGACGCCCCGGGCGTGCGGATCGAGGAGACCTGGGACCATCTCGGCCTGCGGGCCTCCGGCAGCCACGACGTCCTCCTCGAGGACGTGTTCGTGCCGGACGACCACGCCGTCGACCTGCGGGCGCCGGAGGCGTGGGCGCGCCCGGACCCGCTGCAGCAGGCCTGGAGCTGCGCGCTGCTCGCCGCCCTCTACGACGGCGTGGCGCGGGCGGCGCAGGGCTGGCTCGTCGGCTTCCTGCGCGGGCGCCGGCCCGGCAGCCTCGGCGCGCCGCTCGCGAGCCTCGCCCGCTTCCAGGAGGCGGTCGGCGAGAACGAGCGCCTCCTCAGCGTCAACGCCCGCCTCGTCGCGGGCCTTGCGGCGGAGACCGATTCCGGGCGCCTGCCGGCCGCGCAGGAATCCGGCTTCGTCAAGATCACCGTCACCGAGAACGCCATCGCCGCGGTCCAGCGCGCGGCCGAACTCTGCGGCAATGCCGGCCTGTCGCGCGCCAACCCGCTCGAACGGCACCTGCGCGACGTTCTCTGCGCGCGCATCCACTGGCCGCAGGGCGACGCGGTGCGGATGCAGGCCGGCCGCGCCGTCCTCGGCGCCTGAAGCGACCCGCACCCGCCCGGTCCGGATACCGAAGGAGACATCCATGAGCCATCTTCCGCCCGACGCGGTCGAGTTCATCGGCTTTGCCGCCCCGCGCTACGTCTCCGAGACGCATGCGCCGCTGGGCTCGGCCATCGACCGCGACTACCTCCGGCTGCTCGCCCAGGCCCATGAATGGGGCGGTTTCGACCGCATCCTCGTCGCCTTCTACGCGACGGCCCCGGACGCGCTCCTGCTCGCCGCCGAGATCGGCGCCGCGACGACGCGGCTCGGGCTGATGATCGCGCACCGCACCGGCTTCACGGCCCCCACCGTCGCCGCGCGCCAATTCGCGACGCTGGACCAGCTCACGGGCGGGCGCGTCGCGATCCACGCGATCAGCGGCGGCGACGACCGGGAACTCGCGCAGGACGGCGACCATCTCAGCAAGGACGAGCGCTACGCCCGCACCGCCGAGTTCCTCGACATCGCCCGCCTGAGCTGGACCGCCGAATCCCCCTTCGACTACGCGGGCACCTATTACCGGGTCGCGGGCGGCTTCTCCGAGGTGAAGCCGGTCGGCGCCATCCCGGTCTATTTCGGGGGCGCCTCCCCGGCGGCGCTGGCGGTGGCCGGGCGCCACGCCGACACCTCCGCCCTCTGGGGCGAGACCCAGGCGCAGGTGCGCGAGCTGATCGGCCGGGTGCGGGCGGCGGCCGCCCCCCACGGGCGCGATCCCCGCTTCAGCCTCTCCGTCCGCCCCATCCTCGCCGAGACCGAGGAACGGGCCTGGGCGCGGGCGGACGCGATTCTGGCGCGGACCCGGGACCTGCGCGCCGCCACGGGCCTCGGCCCCGCGGCGAGCCCGCAGAACGAGGGCTCGCGCCGCCTCCTCGCCGCGGCCGCCGCCGGCACGCGCCTCGACAAGCGGCTCTACACCGCGATCGCCGCGGAGACGGGCGCCGCAGGCAATTCCACCGCCCTCGTCGGCACGCCCGAGCAGGTCGCCGAGGCGCTCCTCGACTATCACGATCTCGGGGTGCGCACCTTCCTGATCCGCGGCTTCGACCCGCTGGAGGACGCGATCGCGTACGGCCGCAGCCTGCTGCCCGCCTTCCGCAGCCTGCTCGCCCGGCGAACCGGCACGGCGGAGGCCGCCTCCGGCACGGCGGAGGCCGCCTGATGCCGGGCCGCCTCCTCGCGCTCGTCGCCCTCGTCGTTCTCGCCCTCGCGCCCGCCCGGGCCGAGGAGGTGCTGCGGGTCGGCGACCAGCGCGGCAATGCCCGCGCCCTGATGGAGGCGGCGGGCGTCCTCGACGGGTTGGGCTACCGGCTCGAATGGAGCGAGTTCCCGGCCGCCGCCCCCCTCCTCGAGGCGCTGAATGCGGGGGCGATCGATGCGGGTTGCGTCGGCGACGCGCCCTTCACCTTCGCGGCCGCCGCGGGCGTGCCGGTGAAGGCCTTCCTCGCCTTCCGCAACCGGCAGGACGGGCTCGCCATCCTCGTCCCCCCGGATTCTCCGATCCGCACGGTCGCGGATCTGCGCGGCAAGCGCATCGCCACGAACCGCGGCTCGATCGGCCACCAGATCGTGCTGGCGGCGCTCGAGGAGGCGGGGCTGCCCGCCGACAGCGTCGCCTTCCGCTTCCTGCCGCCCGCCGACGCCAAGCTGGCGCTCGCCTCCGGCGCGGTCGATGCGTGGTCGACCTGGGAGCCCTACACCTCGGCGGCCGAGCTCGCCGGCCTCGTGCGCGTCCTGCGCGACGGCAACGGCATCACGCCGGGCCTGAGCTTCGCGGTGGCGAGCGACACCGCACTCCGGACGAAGCGCGCGCTGCTCGCCGACTACGCCGCGCGCCTCGCCCGGGCACGGGCCTGGGCGCTTAGCGATCCCGCGCCCTACGCCGCCGCGTGGTCGAAGCTGATCGGCCTGCCGGAGGCCGTGCCGCTGCGCTGGTTCGGCCGCGCGCAGTACCGCACGGTGCCAATCGATGCGGCGGTGATCGCCGACGAGCAGCGCATCATCGACCTCTACGTCCGCGCCGGCCTGATCCCGCAGGCCCGCGCACCGCGCGCCGAGGCCATCGTCGACACGGGATTTTCCGAGGCGCTCGTCGCCGTGCGATGATGCGCGGGCGCACGCAGTTGGGGCGGAGACGACATGCACGACATCGGCGACGGACACGGCCACCACGACAACGCGGACGATGATCGCGATCTACGTTCCGAGGCCTCGAAACAGGATCGCTGGAAGCACGACGGTGTGCGCGTCATCCCCGGCGACCGGCTCGACCCGAACACCGCCCAGACCCCCGGCATGTTCCGCCAGGCTGCCATCAACGCGGCCCGGGTCGGCGCCCAGAAGATCTGGGCCGGGACGGTGGCGATCGAGCCCGACGCCAAGACCGGCGTCCACCATCACGGCGCCCTGGAGAGCGTCATCTACATCGTCTCCGGCCGGGCCCGGATGCGCTGGGGCGACCGGCTCGAATTCGTCGCCGAGGCCGGCCCCGGCGACTTCATCTTCGTGCCGCCCTTCGTCCCCCACCAGGAGATCAACGCCTCCACCGACGAGCCCCTGCACTGCGTGCTGGTGCGCTCCGACAACGAGGCGGTGGTCGTCAACCTGCCCGATGTCGAGCCCGTCGAGCGGCCCGAGGCCGTCCACTGGATCGACCCGATCCACAAGCATCCTTGAGGCCCTTCAACGACTTGGCGCGGAGCAGCGCGCCCTAGGACGGCAGCGCCCCCGCGGCGTACCAGAGGGCGAGGTCGTCGGAGACGAGGGCCCTGCGCCGCTTGTTGACGATGGGTGAGACGGCCTTGAGAAGCCGCTCCAGCGCCGCGCGCGCCGCCTCCGTCTTCGCCGGATCCGACTGCAAGTAGGCCGTGCACAGGGCGCCCGCGGCCTCGTCCCAGAGGTCGCTGCGCGCCCCGTCGCGCACCTCGATCAGCGCCGCGCCGTAGAGGGCGGAGAGCCCTTCGGACACGGAGGCGATGCGGCGCTTGCCGAGTTCCGGCCGCCGCGGATTGACGTGAGCCATCAGGGGCGTGGCAAAAACCTCGTTGGACATGCGCAAACAGGCCTTATCGCGGTCCGGCATCCGTCCGTTTCGCCGCCAAGGATGCATTCGAGGGGTCGATGCAGCGCCGACGGAAAGCATTCGTCCGAAACGTCAGCCGAACGATTGTCATCCCTGACCATGCTGTCAGAGCCCGCAGGACGAAAGAAGACCCGCTGATGGATAAACCTATTCAGTGGTTGGAAAATTCCCCTGCCGGAAGCGTGCCTCCGCCCATCGAGGCAGATCGAGGGATCGGAATGATCGCGAATTTTCGACGGAAAATCCGATCAAATACAATGGAAATTCAATCATCCTATTGCGGTGACCGCATTCATGTATCGTTTACCAGCTCGATAGGCTCGTTGTAACCTGTTCTAAACTTCCGCATTAGTACCTATGGTTGTACATGGACGGAAGGATAGGGCGGAGCCAACCGGCTTCCGCTGCAGGGGGGAGCCACGGCGATGCCAAGTCCGCAGATCCTTCGGGACATCGCTCTGTTCGTTGAAGTTGCCAAACGCATGAGCTTCAGCCGGGCCGCGGAGGCGCTGGACATGCCTGTGTCCTCGCTCTCGCGGCGGATCTCGCAGTTCGAGGCCGCCCTCGGCATCCGCCTGCTCGACCGCACCACGCGGAAGATCGCCCTGACGCCCGCCGGGGAGACCTACCTCGCTCAGGCCTCGCAGCTCGTGGAGGACGCGCAGCGCAGCTTCGACGCCCTCATCACCCAGGCACGGGGGCCGGCCGGCCTCCTCAAGGTTGCGGCACCGCCCGATTTCTGGGCCGTGCAGCACCTGTCCGACCTGACCGCGGAATTCTCGGGCCTGCACGAGCAGGTGCACGTGTATCTCGACCTTCACGCGTCCCAGGTCGACCTCGTGCAGGACGATTACGACCTTGCCATCACCAACGAGGAGCCCACCCAGGCCTCGCTGATCGTCCGCCGCGTCGGCGCGACGGCGAACGGGCTGTTCGCGGCACCCGACTATCTCCGATCCCGCGGTCGCCCCGGGCACCCGCACGAGTTGTCGGAGCACGACATCGTCCTGCCCGTCGCATCGTCCACGGCGACGTGGCAGTTCACCCGCCGGGACGAGGTCGTCAACACGACGGTGTCCGGGCGCCTCTCCTGCAACAGCCGCAGTCTCGCACGGCGTCTCGCGATCACGGGGCGTGGCATCACGATGTCCAGCGACATCAATGTGCAGCGCGATGTGCACAGGGGCCGGCTGGAGCCGGTCCTGCCGGACTGGCAGCTGCCGGCCACGCCGGTCTACATCGTGACCACATCGCGGCTGGTGCCGGCCAAGGCCAGAAGCTACATCGACTTCATCTCCAAGCGCCTGAGCGGCGTCCTCCTCGACGCCGGGGTGACGGCCCGGCGCGATGCGGACCGGCATCCCGTCGGGTCACGCGCGCTCTGACGCTCGCCGGAGGCAGGGCGGTTCAGGGACCCGACCCCACCGCCGGCGGACGCTTCGCGCCTCAGGCGCGGTCCGGGCGCCGTCGGAGGGCGGTGTCCCGCACGAAGTCGAGGCAGCGCCGGCGTGCCTCTGCATCGTCGATCCTGATGAAGGCCTGCAACAACTCGGTGGCCTCCGCCAGCCTGACGCGTCCGCTCCCGTCCGTCACGGCCGAGGGGTCCTGGCTCAGCAACGCGTTCGTCACGCCGAGCGCTTCCGCGATCTGGTCGAGCGAGTGCTGGGCGGCCGCCGGCAGACGCACGGCCGCGCGTTCCTTGCCGGCGCCCTCCACGCCTGCCTTCTCGCGCGAACCGTGGGGATCGAGACTGGTCATGTGCGTTCCTTGCGACGCCGTGCGGCCGCGCGCAGGCACGGGCGCCATCTCTGGCAGGGCGGTTGGGCTAAATGCATACAATGTGCGAAATTCAGATTGTGCGCAAGCTTGTTGTGCCCCATCCCGGAAAATTTTGGGTCGCCCGACCCGCCGCTCCGCGCGGGCCGCGCATTGCGGCCGGGCCGAGGATTGGGCCTAGTTGAGGTGCCTGCGGCGCGATTGATCCTCCCGCCCCGCCAGCCTGCGGCCGACCTCGAAGAGCAGCATGTCGGCGAGGAACTGCAAATCCCGGTCTCCGACCTTCTCGACTGCCTTCTGGGCGGCGATGCAGCGGTCGGCCGCCGCGTCGAGGGGATCGTGCGACGAGAACATCTCGGTGGAGACATAGGCTTCGTCACTCATCCGTGCGGGCGTGATGTCGATGACGATGCCGCGCCCGCGCTGACCGGACCGGTCGAGGTCGAAGCGCCCGCGCGCCAGGAGCCACCGAATCTGCCCATCCGCGGCGCAGACGCGGTACTCGGCGACGTAGGCGCCGCCCGCTCGCGCGCACCGGCCGATCGCCCGCACGACCCGCTCGCGGTCCTCCGGATGGATGCCGGCCATGAAATCGCGCAGCGGCGCGCCGGCCTCGGCTTGCTCCGCGTCCACGCCGAAGAAGGCGGCGACCAGAGCGTCCGCGACCAGAACGTCGCTGCCGATATCCCAGTCCCAGCTCCCGACCGCGTCCAGCGTCTGGACGATCTCCTGGAGCGGGCTCTTGGCCGTCGGGGTGGCATCCGTCTTCCGCTTCGGCACGGGCATCTTTCCGTCGCGTCGTTACCAGGCAACTCAGGGAACCGGTGTCGCTCGTCGGGCCGCGGCCGCCGAGTGCTCTGTGCGGTGCCGGATCCGGACCGAGCGAGGGTGCCGGGTCACGGCCCCTGTCGGTATCGCCGGTTGTACTCGCTTCCGTTCTCCGATGGAGGGGAAGAGGGACCGAAAAAATCGTCTGGCGGTCGAGGTGGCGGGCCGCCGTGACCTCACGGCACCGGAATTCGCGCAAAGGTCGTGCTCGGCCTTTCAATCCCACCCGGCGTTCACATCTGATGGGACCACCCGAGCTTCCAAGCCTGCCAATCATGGATTGCGCCACGACGAGTGAGAGTGAAGCCGTGCGCCTTCGGGCGCTCGACCGCTATCGGCTGCTCGACACGCCGCGGGAGCAGGATTTCGACGAGATCGCGGAAGCCGCCGCGGAACTGTGCGAGACGCCGATCGCGGTGGTCAATCTCGTCGGTGAGGGGAGGCAGTTCTTCAAGGCCGAGGTCGGGCTCGGCGTTCGCGAGACCCCGCTCGAGACCTCCTTCTGCCGGCAGGCGATCCTGCAGGAGGAGTTTCTCTACGTACCGGACGCCGCCCGCGATCCGCGCTTCGAGAACAACCCGCTCGTCACCGGCGAGCCCGGCCTGCGCTTCTACGCCGGCGCCCTTCTGAAGACCGCCGAGGGGCAGCCCATCGGCACCGTCTGCGTGCTCGACACCCAGCCGCGGGAACTCTCGGAGCGTCAGCGCCGAGGACTGGCGCGGCTCGCCCGGCAGACCATGGCGCAGATGGAGCTGCGTCGATCCCTGCGCGAGCAGGCGGAGCAGCGCCGGCTTCACGAACGCATTCTCGACAGCGCTACCGATTACGCCATCGTGGCCGCCGATCCGCAGGGGCGCGTCACCCGCTGGAACGCCGGCGCCGAGCGCATCCTGGGCTGGACCGAGGCGGAAATGCTCGGCCGGCCGGTCGCTACCCTCTTCACGCCCGAGGACCGCGCCGAAGGCAGGCCGCCGGCGGAGATGAATCTCGCACTGGGGACCGGGAGCGCACCCGACGAGCGCTGGCACCTGCGCAAGGACGGCAGCCGCTTCTGGGCGGCCGGCGAGATGATGCCGCTGACGTCGGAGGACGGCGAACACCTGGGATTTCTCAAGATCCTGCGCGACCGCACCGAGCACCGCGCCTCCGAGGCCGCGCTGCAGGAGAGCGAGTTGCGCTACCGCTCCCTCGTCGAGGTCAGCCCGCAGGTGGTCTGGTTCGGCGACGCCGACGGCACCATCACCTACTGCAACGCCTACTGGTACGATTACACCGGCCTGCCCCCCGGCGAGACCGGGGAGGCGAGTTGGATGGGCGCGATCCACCCGGGCCACCGCGAGCGCGTCCGCGACGCGTGGCTCGCGGCGGCGAAGGGCGAGCGTGTCTACGAGGTCGAGTTCCCGCTGCGCCGGGCGGATGGACAATACCGCTGGTTTCTCTCGCGCGCACGACCGGTCCGCGATGCAGCGGGGGTTCTGACGAGCTGGATCGGCACCACCCTCGACATCCACGAGCGCAAGGTGGCCGAGGAGCGCTTCGAGGCGCTGACCGAGCTGGCCCCGGCGATCATCTGGTTCGGCAACCCCGATGGCAGCCTCAGCTACCTGAACAATCGCTGGTACGCCTATACCGGCCAGACGCCGGAGCAGGCGCTGCCGCTCGGCTGGGGCGAGGTCATCCACCCGGACGACCTGCCGGGCCTGATGCGGGCCTGGGAGAATGCTCGCACGCGTGAGGCCGTCTACGACACCGAGGCCCGCCTGCGGCGCGTCGACGGGACCTATCGCTGGTTCCTGATCCGGGCCGAGCCGCTGCGGGACGCGAGCGGCGCAGCGATCGGCTGGCTCGGCAGCAACAGCGACATACACGACCGCAAGGAAGCCGAGGCGGCACTGCGACGGGCGCAGGAGCAAGCGCGGCTCGCCGTCGAGGCCGCGAATACCGGCATCTTCGACTACGACCTCGTCACCGGCGATCTGGGCTGGGACGGGCGCACCCGCGCCCTGTTCGGGCTGCCGCCCGACGCGGCCGTCTCCTACGAGATCTTCCTGGCCGGACTGCATCCCGAGGACAGAGGCTGGGTCGACGACGCCGTGAGGGCCGCCCTCGACCCGACCGGGAGCGGCACCTACGACATCACCTACCGCACCGTCGGGCTGGAGGACGGCGTCGAGCGCTGGGTCGCGGCCAAGGGGCAATCCTTCGTCCGGGACGGCCGCACCGTGCGCTTCATCGGCACGGTGCGTGACGTCACCGAGAGCCGGCAGGCGGAGGAGGCGCTGCGCGAGACCGAGGAGCGCTACCGGCTGGCGGCCCGCGCCACCAACGATGCGGTCTGGGACTGGGACCTCGCCACGAACCACCTCCTCTGGAACGAGGCGCTGCTGACCGCCCACGGCCACGCCACGGACGCCGTGGAGCCGACCGGCGACTGGTGGATCTCCCACATTCATCCCGACGACCGGGCCCGGATCGACGCCGGCATCCACGCCGTCATCGACGGAACCGGGGCGGCCTGGGCCGACGAGTACCGGTTCCTGCGCGCGGACGGCTCCTACGCCCACATCCTCGACCGCGGCTACGTCATCCGCGACGAGATCGGCCGCGCGATCCGGATGATCGGCGCCATGCTCGACATCACGGAGCGCAAGCGCGCCGAGGAGCACCAGCGCCTGCTCACCGGCGAGTTGCAGCACCGGGTCAAGAACACGCTCGCCCTCGTCCAGGCGATCGCGAGCCAGACCTTCCGCAACGCGCCCGACCAGGAGCAGGCGCGCGAGGCCTTCGCCGCACGCCTCATCTCTCTCGGCCGTGCGCACGACATCCTGACCCAGTCGAGCTGGACCGCGGCGCCGATCGCGGACGTCATCGAGGGGGCGCTCGCGGTGCATCGCGGATCCGCCGCGAACCGAATCCGCATGAGCGGCCCGAACGTGCACCTTTCCGCCAAGGCCGCCCTCACCCTGGCTCTCGCCCTGCACGAGCTCGCCACCAACGCGGCCAAGTACGGCGCGCTCGCGAACGAGAGCGGGGTCGTGGATCTGCGCTGGCACGTGGTGCACGAAGGCGAGGCGCCGCGGTTCTGCCTGACCTGGGCCGAGCAGGGCGGACCGCCCATTCTCGCGAAGCCGACCCGGAAGGGGTTCGGATCTCGCCTGATCGAACGCAGCTTCGCGGCCGAGGTCGGGGGCGAGGTCAAGCTGACCTACGCGCCGACCGGCCTCGTCTGTCGCCTCGAGGCTCCCCTCGCCTCCATGCAGGAGCATCAGAACGACAAGGCCGCCTGAGAGGGGCGTCCATTGATCGTTTCTCGTCCCGCGAACGCTGTTCTGGCAGCCGGTCGGAGGCGCGGGCGCCGACAGGTGCGCGGCGGCTGCGCGGTGGATCGGGAGCCTTCTACCGACAGGCCGGATCAGGACGAGCCGGCGTGCGGCGGTCGCGAAGGACGTCGAGCCGGTACTCGGGCGTCCGCGCGTGCCGTGAGACGCCGAGGAATCCGGCCGCATTCCGGATGAAGGTCTCGGCTGCCTCGTCCCCCGTGAGCGGGTAATGCGTCCGACCCGTCCAATGCACCAGGAGGACGTCGCCGCCCGGCCGGAGGCAGTCCGCGATCCGGCCGGCCAAGCGCGCCACGTCGTCCGCATCGAGATAGTAGACGACCTCGGACAGGAGGATCAGATCGAACCGGCCCTCGGGCCAGCGTCCGGGCACCTGAACACACGCGAAGCGGACATGCGGGAGCGCGCGGCACCGCTCCCGGGCCTGCGCCAGGGCACGCTCTGCCACGTCGATGCCGACGAGCGCGTCGCATCGCCCGGCCAGCGCCTCGGTGAGCACGCCGATCGAGCAGCCCACTTCCAGAGCGGACCCGTAGCGCTGCCGCGGCAGGGCATCGAGCGTGGCCGCGTACTTCGCCCGCTCATACGCGCTCGTGGCGAATTGCCAGGGGTCGGGATCGCGCGCGTATCGCTCGTCGAAATAGCTCGGCGGCAGAGAGGCTTCGTGCCGGGTCACGGATGCACTTTCAGGAAGATCTCGAAGGGACGGGCGAAGCGCGCCAGCATGGCCGCGTCGAGGCGGAAGCCGTTGGGATCGTCGACGATCAGGTCGGTGGTCTGCGAGCGGTGGGCCGCGATGGCGGCAGCCTTCGCCGCGAGCTGCCCGGTCACGTCGAGGCGGACGCCGTCCGGGCCGGGGCCGACCTCGGTCTCCGCCGGCAACGACCAACCCCAGACCGGGTAGGCGAACAGGCGGACGCCTTCGAGGTGCCGCAGGGCGAGGCCCGCCAGGGCGGCGCAGGCTTGATGGTCGCAGTGCGGGTCGTGCGCCCAGGTCACGAACAGCGCCCCAGCCCCGCATTCGCGCGCGGCCGCGGCGATCGCACCTGCGGCAGCCTCCGCCTCCGGACCCGTCGACGGCACGGACCGGTCCGGAAGGCGCAGGAAGCGAACGTGTTCCGCGCCGAGCCCCAGGGCGCGCGCCGCAGCGAGCGTCTCCGCCTCGCGCAGGGCACGCAAGCGCGCGGGCGGATAGCTCGCCGAATTCGGGTGCGAGCCGACCCCGTCGCTCACGACGACCAGCCGCACCGGCCATCCTCGGGCACGCGATTGCGCGATCAAGCCGCCGCAGCCGAGGCTCTCGTCGTCCGGGTGGGGGGCGACCACGACGAGGCCGCGTCCCGCGGTGATCTCGCTCAATTCGGCATAGGGAAGCGCCTCCGCCGCGGAGAGGAGCGCGTCGGCCCGCATCACTCGGCGCTCCTCTCCCAGAGGTCGCCGGCCCGTCCGCCTGCCGCGAGGATCTCGCTGGCGGCCGTGGTGAGCGCGCGGTCCGGCGCGGGCTGGCGCAGGTAGGTGGCGAGGTCGCGGGAGAGCCGCTCCAGTGGGTGGCCGCGGAGGAAGCCCTGCAGGCCGACCGATCGCTGGGCGAGCTGCAGCACATCGAGACCGGCCCGTTCGACGGCGAGCCGGGCGAGATTCACGTAGGCGACGACGCGCTCCGGCTCGAGCGTCGCGCCGGTGGCGATTTCCGCCGCCCGCATGACCCATAGCCGCGCGCTCTCGACGGCGATGGCGCCGTCGCCGAGCCGCGCGAGCTGATGCGGGTCGCTCCCGCGCCCCG
Organism: Methylobacterium segetis; assembly: GCF_004348265.1. GTDB lineage: Bacteria > Pseudomonadota > Alphaproteobacteria > Rhizobiales > Beijerinckiaceae > Methylobacterium > Methylobacterium segetis. Next base: position 39,206 of record NZ_SMNT01000022.1, on the reverse strand, counting down.
ACGCCGCGAGATGCGCGCGCCAAGCGTCGAACACCGCCTCGATGCCACCCGATTGCACCGCCGCGAACCGCCACGCACCGCCCGAGAAGGCGGGTTGCCGGTGATAATCGTCGGGGCCGCCGAGGAGATCGTCGCCCGCGACCGGGAGGCCGGTGAAGTCGACGGTGCCCGTGGCCGAGGCCCGCATGCCCTGCGCCCGCCATGCCGACAGATCCGCCCGCTCGCCCGGTGCGAGCGGGAGGACGAGCATCAGGGGATCGCCCTGCCCGGCCCGCCGCGCCGTCACCAGCGCACGCGTGACGAAGCCGGCGCCGGAGGCGAAGGTCTTCACACCGCGAAGGGTGGGACCGGCCGCCTCGTCGAGGGTGAGACCGCCTTCCGGCGGCTCGGTGTTCCAGACGCCGAACAGGTGGCCGCCGCTCGCATCGGCGAACAGGCGCGCGCGCTGGCTTGCATGGCCGTACCGGGCGACGAGCTGGATCGCGTTGACGTGGCCCTCGTAGAGCCGCCCGAGCGCGAGGCTGCCGTAGCCGACGAGCCGCAGCACCTGCGCGAGCTTGGACGAGCCCGGCTCCTCGCCGAGGCCGGCGCCGCCCTCCGCGGCGGGAACCGGCGCTGCCAGCAGCCCGAGACGCGCGAGGTCCGAGACGTCGGCGGCCGGGAAGCCGTCGTCGCGATCCTCGGCATCCGCGCGCGCCGCGGCCGTCTCCGCGACCGCTCGCGCGGCCGCGAGCGCGTCGTAGGCGAGGTCGAGGGGTGTCCTCCGGTCCATTTCCCTGCCTCCGTCAGGCCGCCTGCGCCGTGTCAGGCATTGCCGGGACGCTCCATCGGCGGCTGGCCGTGTGCTGCCACCGGTGCGGCGAGCCGAGGCACCCTGGGACGGACGCGGCGACGGGCAAGGGCGCGAAGCAGGCTCAGCGCCGCGCGCGCCGACCGGATCTGCGCGGGAAGCTCGGCCGGCAGCAGCGGCCTGTAGGCCAGGGAGGGACTTGCCGCCTCGACGGCCGCGAGCCGGGCGCCGGGGCCGGGCAGGCAGGCGATGCTGTGCGCGAGATCGTCCGGGATGCCCAGCCACGGTGCCCACAGACGGGTGCGGTCGAAGCGCCCGGCCGCGTTCAGCCGCCGCAGGCGGCGTCGCCAGGCGAAGCGGAAAAGGGCTCGTGGCAACGGCTCCAGGCGGACATCGCACGGGCTCTCCGGCACCTCGCACCGCAGCTTCATCGTGTCGGCGGCCCCGCCCGGCGCGCGCCCGTCGAGCCGGCCGGAGGTGACGACGGTCACCTGCGGATCGTGGCGGACCCGCGCGTCGCTCGTCAGGAGCGAGGAGACGAAGGCCCGGTCCTCGCCGATCGCCAGGGGCGGCATGCCCCCGACCTGCCGGTAGGCCGCGAGGCGAACGGCGAGCGAGGCGCCCGAGGTGGTCCAGTGCCGCGGCCAGGGATCGTGCGGGAGAGGGTCGATCCGCGCCTCGATCTCGGTGAGGAGGGCCTCATAGGTGCCCTCCAGCCGTCCCCGTGCGTGCAGCGCCGCCGGCAGCCGCGCCGCCTCGTCCGCGTCGAGGGCGATCCGGCCCGCCACGGCGTCGACCCCGTCGGTGATGGCGGCGAGGTTCCTGGCGACCCAGTCGGCGGGCACCCGGCTGTCCGCGTCGGTGGTCAGGATCACCCCGTCCGGTGCGTCGCCCTCCTCGAGCCACAATGCCGCGGCCTCCATCGCCTCGCGCCGGGCCCAGCCTGCATTCGCCTGCGCGAATGCGCGCTCGACCACGCGGACGGGCATGCGCAGGGAGGGCCGCAGGGAGGCGACCACCCAAGCCGTGCCGTCGCTGCAATTGTTGAGGCACAGCACCACGCCGAGGCCGCCCGCCCCGATCCCCTCCTGGGCGGCGAGCGCCCCGAGGCAGGCTCCGATCCGCTCGGCCTCGTTGCGCACCGGGATGGCCACCACGGCCCGGAGCCTACGGCGTTCCGCGTCGGCCTCGCACCAGGATGCGGTTCGGTCTACTCCCAGCGACATCAGCCCCCCCGCACGAGCCGGAAGGCGATTGCCGGCAAGCGCGGCGACAACAAGTTGCCGACAATTAAGTTCTGCAATTGCTAGTTGATGCGCCAACGTGGCGCAGCGGATGGGACGCGCCATGGCCTCGCCGTGTCGGACGGCCCGGATCCGATCGCGGGATCTTCGGCGGCGACGCTTCCTTCGCGCCGCGTGGCGGCTTCCCGGGCGCCGCACGTCGAGGGATCAGGACGCGCCGGCGGCCGCGCGCTCCAGGGCTGCGAGGTCGAGCTTCACCATCCCCTGCATGGCCTCGAAGACCCGGGCGGCAACGGCGGGATCCGGGTCGGCCAGAAGACGCGGCAGGGCTTCGGGAAAGATCTGCCAGGGCACGCCCCAGCGGTCACGCAACCAGCCGCACATGATCTCCGCGCCGCCGTCCGAGGTCAGCGCCGCCCAGAGGCGGTCGATCTCCGCCTGATCCGAGCACGAGACGGCGATCGAGGCTGCCGTGCCGTAATCCGCCGGCACGCCGCCGTTCAGCGCCTGGAAGCTCTGCCCACCGAGCGTGAAGGTGAGCAGGATCGCGTCGCCCGGCTCTCCGCCCGGCCAGGGTCCCGGCGCGTGCAGCGTCCGTTCGAGACGAGAATCGGGCACGAGCGAGACGTAGAACTGAACGGCCGCCTCAGCATCACGCGCGAACCAGAGGCAGGTGCTCACATTCGGCATCGAAGGTCTCCATCCTGATCGGCCGAAACGGAAGCCGCGCGAGGCGCGGGCTCTTCCGCAGCCTCGCGCGCCGTCTCACGCGGCCTCGACGATGCGGATGTCGCGCTCGGCTCCGCCGGCGAGCAAGGCCAGCGCATCCTGATAGGCCGGACTATCGTGCGCGGCGCGCGCCTGCTCCACGCTGTCGAACTCGATGAGGACGACGCGCTGCTGCTGGCCGGATTCGTAGACCTGGGCCGGCAACCCGCGCGCGAGGATGCGGCCACCGGCAGCGGCGATCGCCGGGCCGCTCCGCTGGGCGTAGGCGGCCAAGGCATCGGGGTTGCTGACGGACCGGTAGGTGGCGACCCAATAGGCTTTGGCCAACGTGACTGTCTCCTCGTGTCGGATCCGACGTCGCAGGCAGGGCGAACCGGAGGGTTCGGCCTCGCGCCGCTCGGCGCGGGGGCCAACCTCGGCTTCCGGGCGCGATCACGCAAGGTCTCCGCGTGGCCGCCCTGCGGCAAGGGGGAACCTCGATCACCTCCGCCGCGCCGACTTCGTCGACGGCGGCGAACCCGCGCGCGCCGCGAACGTTAGCGCCTGCACCGGGAGAGGACACCTTGGATGCAGCAACGCTGGCCGAGCCGGATCTGGATCGTCCGCCACGGCGAGAGTGCCGGCAACGTCGCCCGCAACGCGGCGCACGGGGCGGGCCTCTCGCGGATCGAGATCGCCGAACGCGATGTCGACGTCGCTCTCAGTTCGCGCGGCGAGCAGCAGGCCCTGGCGCTCGGGCGCTGGTTCGCCGCCATGCCCTCCGGCGAGCGCCCTGAGGTCGTGCTGACCTCGCCCTACCGGCGCGCACAGGGCACGGCGGCTCTCATCCGGCGGGCGGGCGGCCTCGCCGACGGCGCGGGCGAACCCATCATCGACGAGCGCCTTCGCGAGAAGGAACTGGGGATCCTCGACCGCCTCACGCATGCGGGCGTGGCGGAACTGCATCCCGATCAGGCCGAGATGCGCGCCCGCCTCGGCAAGTTCTATCACCGCCCGCCCTCCGGCGAGAGTTGGTGCGACGTCATCCTGCGCCTCAGGAGCGCCCTCGACACCGTCTCCCTGCATCATGGCGGGCAGCGGGTGCTGGTGGTCGCCCATCAGGTCGTGGTGCTGTGCCTGCGCTACCTCCTCGAGACCATGACCGAGGCGGAGATCCTGGGCATCGACGCGCAGGCCGAAGTCGCGAATTGCTCCGTGACGGAATACGCGTTCACGCCGCGGGAGGGCACCACCGGCGGGTTGAGCCTCGTGCGCTACAATTTCGTCGCGCCGGTCGCGCGGGGCGGTGCCCCCGTGACGGTCGAGCCGGACGCGGAGGCCGCCGTGCGATGACGGAGCAGCACCTGACCCTCGACGGGCTCCGGGCCCGGCCGCTCCCGATGCCGCAGGACGGCAGCAAGGAGCAGCGCGGCACCGTCCTCGTGCTCGGCGGATCCGTCGAAGTTCCCGGAGCCGCGCTCCTCGCCGGCGTCGCGGCCCTGCGGGCGGGAGCCGGACGATTGCGGATCGCGACCGTCCGAAGCGTGGCGATGGCCATGGCCCTCGCGGTGCCCGAGGCCCGGCTCATCGGGCTCGCCGAGACCGAGAACGGAGAGGTGGACCCGGCCGAGGCGGGACGGCGCGTTCCGGCGCTGGCGGAGGCTTGCGATGCGGTTCTGATCGGCCCCGGCCTGAGCGCCGGCGAGGCCACGGACGCGCTCACCCTCTCGCTCCTGCAGGGACGGCCTTCGCCATCTTTCGTGCTCGATGCGGGGGCCGTCTGCGGTCTCGGTGCCGCCGCCGATTCGGTTCGGCCCTGCGGCAGCCGCGTGGTGATCACGCCCCATGCGGGCGAGATGGCGAAACTCCTGCGGATCGACCGGGACGCGGTCGAGGCGGATCCGCTCGCGGCAGCGCTGAAGGCGGTCGATCTGCTCGGATGCGTCGTGATCATGAAGGGCGCGAAGAGCTGGATCGTGAACCCGGCCGGCGAGCGATGGCTCTACGAGGGCGGCGGCGTCGGGCTGGCGACGTCGGGTTCCGGTGACGCGCTGTCCGGCATCCTCGCGGGCCTCCTGGCGCGGGGCGTCGACGCGATGACGGCCGCGCTCTGGGGTGTCTGCCTGCATGGCGAGGCGGGGCGTCGGCTGGCTGCCCGCGTCGGGCCGATCGGCTTCCTGGCCCGCGAGATCGCGGAGGAGGTTCCAGCCCTCCTGCGGGACGCGACACAGGGTTCCTTGCCCTGAACCCGATCCCGGCGCGGCCTGCGGAGGAGAGCCGCGGCGCGCGTTCTCGGTAGGCGCCGGGGAACATCGCCAGGATGTGGGCGGTTCTCCCAACCCTGAACGAGGGAGCGCAGCATGACGAGCGCAGAGCCCACGAAACCCGGAGACGAGGCTCAACCCGGAACACCGGGCACGGGCGAGAATCTGTGCCCGCGCTGCGCGGGGTCGGGCCAGTTCGAGGCGAAGACCTGCCCGGATTGCAACGGCACCGGAAAGGTCGTCACCGGCATCGGCGGAGGCTGATCGCCGACGCCCCCGTTCCCGACGACGCTTCGGGCCCGAGCCGGCACGGTCCCGCCGGTCCGGGGCACCTCGGCGGCTCGGCCTGCCCGCGCGAGACGGCCCCGATCAGCGACCTGTGAGGCGCCGCAGCGTCGGCACGAGGTTTGCCACCACATTCGGCTTGAGGATGAACTCGGCGCCCTCCGGGAGGGGGCCGGATGTCGGATCGGAATGTCCCGACATCAGCACGACGGGGAGATCCGGCCGGAGGCCGCGTGCCCTCTGCGCCAGTTCCCAGCCGTCGATCCCACCCGGAACATGGGCATCCGTGACGAGCGCCGACGCCGCGACGGATTCGAGCAGGTGCAACGCCTGATCGGTCGTCTCCGCCTCCACGACCGAGAAGCCGGCCTCGCGCAGCAATCCCGACATCGCTGCCCGCTCGTCGGGCTCTTCCTCGACCAGGATCACCGTCGCGCCGTCCTGCTCAGCCGCTGCGTTCACCGCGTTCGCCTCCCGTGCACGTGTCAGATGACGTGAACCGCGCGACCGGCCGTCCGGTTCAGCCCTTAAGCCCGGTTCAGGCCCTCAGGAAGGCGAGGAGATCCGCGTTCAGCCGGTCCTTGTGGGTGAAGGGAACGGCGTGCGGTGCGCCCTCGTAGACCACGAGCTGCGCACCCGGGATCGCGGCGGCCGCGGCCTTGCCGCTGACCTCGAACGGCACGGTCTGATCCGCGTCGCCGTGAATCACGAGGGTGGGCACGCGGAAAGCCGCCAGGTCGCGGCGGAAATCCGTCCAGCCGAAGGCCCGCACGCAATCGACCGTGGCCTTGGGCGAGGCCAGCATGGCGAGGTTGCCGGTCCAGGCGATCAACTCGGTGGAGGCGGGCGAGCTGAACATGCCGACCCCGAAGAAGGTCTTGGCGAAATTCGCCAGGAAGTTCGGCCGGTCCTTCTCGAGGCCGGCGATCATGCCCTCGAACACGCCCGGGTCGATGCCGTCGGGATGGTCGGGGGTTCTCGCCAACATCGGGGTCACGGCGGAGACGAGCACCACCCGCGAGACCCGTGCGCCGCCGTGGCGCGACAGGTAGCGGGCGATCTCGCCACCGCCCATGGAGAAGCCGACGAGGGTCGCATCCCGGAGATCGAGCCCGTCGAGGACCGCCTTCAGGTCGTCGGCGAAAGTGTCGTAATCGTACCCGGTCCAGGGCTGGTCGGAGCGTCCGAAGCCGCGCCGGTCGTAGGCGATCGTGCGGAAGCCCGCCTGCGTCACGGCGGGCTGCTGGTACTCCCACATGTCCGCATCGAGGGGCCAGCCGTGAAGGAACACGACCGGCCGCCCGCTGCCCCAATCCTTGTAGAACAGGCGCGTGGCATCCGAGGTCTCGATGAAGGGCATGTCCGGTCCTGGTCCTGGAGGTTGAGACGGCATCAGCCGGTGGCGGGGAGAGGTTCAGGCCGGGACCTGATCGCCATCCCGCGATACGGGGACACGCTGTCCTTGAGGGACTCGCCCGGCCCCTGCGCAAAGCGGACGACCACCGGATGGTTGCCCGGCGCGGCAATCAGCCCCTGGCGCAGATCCGGAAGGACCTGCCCTTGCCCCACGGCGACACCGCTGACCCTGGCGCGCAAGGCCCGGACAGCGTGGTGATCGCGGTTCGCGGGCGTCACCCTCTCCCGCGTCATCGACGCGATCATCTCCTCGATGGTCTCGGCCTCGTCGGGTGCGGCCGTCTCGGTGCCGCCGTAATGCCGGATGGGTCTTCGAGCTTCGGGCGCCGGTCATCGGGCACTTCCCTGAACAGGCAGCCTCGGCCCACAGGCTTCTCGAGGGGAATGGAATTCGGAACCGGGTTGCCGAGGGTTTGGCCCGAAGGCCGGGCGGATCCCGGGCGGTCGTCGGGCGGCCGCCCGGGATCGGTCGCGAAGCGCGCTCCGGGCAATTCTCCGAGGCCGGTTGCGTTCCCCTGCGACCGGCCGGGACTGCCCGCTGGATCGCTAGCCCTGCGTGCAGCGGCGCGCTCCCCTGCACCCACCAGCCCCTGGGAGCGGGAACCTCGGGGGGTGCGATCGGTTGGCCGCAGCAACCGGAGACCGTGATGCCCGAGAATTCCGCCCGCCCGTTCTCCGTCGTCACCGGCGGTTCGAACGGCATCGGCTTCGAGCTCGCCCGCACCTTCGTCGAGAACGGCTACGACGTGCTCATCGCCGCCGAGACGGCCGGCCACCTCGCCGAAGCCGCGGGTCGCCTGTCGCGCGGAGGGGCCGCCGTGCTCACGCACGCCGCCGACCTCTCGCGCGAGGAGGGTGTCGACGAGCTCTATCGGGCGATCCGCGAGAGCGGCCGGCCCGTCGACGTGCTCTGCGTGAATGCGGGCACCGGCCTCGGCGGCCCCTTCTCCGAGACCGACCTGCGGCGCGAATTGCGAATGATCGATCTCAACGTCCGCGGCGCCGTCCAGCTCACCAAGCTCGTGCTCGCGGATATGGTCGCGCGCGACAGCGGCAAGCTGCTCTTCACCTCCTCGATCTCGGCGGCGATGCCGGACCCGTACGAGGCGGTCTACGGCGCCACCAAGGTCTTCCTGCGCTGGTTCGGCGAGGCGCTGCGCGACGAATTGCGGGACACCGGCATCGACGTGACCGTCCTGATGCCCGGCCCGACCGAGACGAACTTCTTCAACCGGGCCGAGATGCTCGACACGAAGGTCGGCGCCTCGCGGAGCAAGGACGACCCGGCCGAGGTCGCCAGGGCGGCCTTCGCGGCGCTCCAGGCCGGCCGGGACAAGGTCGTGCCCACCCTGACGAACAGGGTGCTCAGCGCCGTGACCGGCGCGCTGCCCGACACGGTGGCGGCGCGGCTCCACCGCAAGATGGCCGAGCCGGGCTCCGCCGGCTGAGCCGCGGGCGCCCGAGCCCGATCGAACGACTCCCGCAACGCACCTGACGCGAGGCCCCATGAACCGATACGCGATCTCCCTCCTGCTGGCCCTCGGCGCTGCGGCGCCGACCCTGGCCCAAGCCGCGCCGGCGGGCCGGGCACCGGCTCTCCTCCTGCACGGGAATTACTGCGGCCCCGGCAATAACGGGCCGCTCCCGCCGATCGACGCCCTCGACGCGGCCTGCGCGCGCCACGACGCCTGCACGCCCGATCAGGGACTGCCGTCGCGCGCCTGCAACGCGCGGCTCCAGCACGAGGCCGAGGCGATCTCGCGCGACCCGCGCGAGCCCGAGGATCTCCGCACCCTGGCCGGCCTCGCGGCCCTCGGCGCCGGTCTCATGCCGGCGGAGCAACGGCTCGCGGCCGGGCCGGCCGTCACGCCCGTGACGGGCGGGATCGAGCAGGACACGCTCGCTCCGCGCCGGCTCGTGCCGGTGCCCGACGCGACCGACGATCAGGACGAGGCGGACGACGAGTAGGCTCGGCCGGTTCCGGCAAGCCGGCTCTGCAGGAAGGCCCGGAGCGGACATCCCGCTCCGGGCCTTTCGCATGAACGATCCGGATCGCCGCTCCGCAGACGGCACACACAAAAACGGCGGGGCTCGCGCCCCGCCGCTTCATCGAACCGGTGCTGCGGTCCGTCTCAATAGGCGGTGTAGGCCGGGGTGCCGTTGCGGCCGTACTGCGCCGGACGGTCGAACGCGTCGGCGGCGCCGTAGCGGGCGGAGGTGTCGACACGGCGCGGAGCGACCGAGCCCGTCACGATGTCGCCGGCCGCGCCCACGGTGCCGCCGACGACGCCACCCACGGCGCCGGTCACGCCGCCGACTACGTTGCCGACGCCGCCGATGAGGCCGCCGCGCGGGCCGACCGGGTCGATATGGGCGCCCCACACGTTCAGCGTGCCGTCACGGTTGTAGCTGGCGCTGTCCGGGTTGAAGGTCTGGGCGAAGCTCGGCGACGCGGCGAGGCCGAGAGCCAGGGCGGCAGCGGCGATCTTGATGCGATGGGTCATGATCGATCCTCATTCTGTGTGAGCGGGCCTCGGACGATCCCGGCAGCACCGTGCTGCCCGTGTCGTCGCCTTGTAGGTCGGCCGCTCGACTGCGATGGGTATCGATCTGGTGAGGATCTCGGCATCGACAATACCGCCTTTGTCGCAGTGCAGTATAATAATAATGCCAGATTTTGCCGAATTGGCAGCACTTTCATGCCGCGACACCTGCGCGAGGCGATTTCTCTCTTGTGCGTCAGTGGGTTTCCTGCCGCGAGGCGACACCTGTGCGTGCGGTGCACCATCGCACATGGGCGAGCGCGGCGCGTCGGGAACCCCGCGCCTATCGCCGATCGGGCCGCTGTCGCCCGTGACCGAAGGGCGGGAGTGTCGCGCGAGCGGCGTCATGCGCGATTTCGCAGCTCGGTCTCTTGGCATACAGAACCGGAGCGGCGCCGCGCGCCGATCACGCCGTTGCGTCAGCCAGGCGCGGACCCGAGGGACGTCCATCGTGGATCACTACCTGTCATCCTCCTTCCTGCTGTCCCTGCTCCAGATCGTCTGGATCGACATCATCCTGTCCGGCGACAACGCGGTGGTGATCGCCCTCGCCTGCCGCGGCCTGCCGGAGCGGCAGCGGCGGATCGGCGTGTTCCTGGGCGCGCTGGCGGCGGCGCTGCTGCGCATCGTCTTCGCCGTGATCATCTCGTACCTGCTCGCCGTCCCGCTCCTCAAGGTCGTCGGCGCGCTCATCCTCCTGCACATCGCGGTCAAGCTCGTGCGCGGCGAGGAGGAGGGCGAGGGTGCGATCAAGGAGCATTCGAGCCTGCCGAAGGCGATCTGGACCATCGTCGTGGCCGACGCCGTGATGAGCTTCGACAACGTCGTCGCCGTCGCGGGCGCCGCGAAGGGCCACGACGAACTCTTCATCATCGGCCTCGCCCTCTCGGTCCCCCTCCTCGTCGTCGGCGCGAGCCTGATCACCCGGCTGATCGACCGTTTCCCGGTCCTGATCTGGTTCGGCGGCGGCCTGCTCGGCTGGGTGGCCGGCGAGATGATCGCCTCGGACCGGCTCGTCCAGGAGCACCTCGTCGAGGCGCTGCCCGCCTCGCTGCAGGGCGGGGTCCATTACGCGGTCGCCGCGCTCGGGGCCGCCTTCGTCGTCTGTGTCGGTGCGCTCCTCAAGAGCCGGAGCGACCGGGAGATCGCGCAGGAGCAGGCCGAGGCGGTCGGCAAGGCCGAGGCCGACGTGCTGGGGGGTTGAGGGGCCGTCGGCGCCCCACCCTCAGGGCGCCAGCGGCGCCTCCCGTCCCAGGCCGATCTTGCGCGCGACGAGCCTGCGGATATCGCCCAGCGGCCCCCAGAACAGGAGCAGCAGGGCGAGGATCATCAGCGTCGAGACGAGGCCGTTCGAGAAGAACACCGACAGGTCGCCGCCGGACCCGAGCAGGGCCTGACGGAAGGCATCCTCGGCGCGGTCCCCGAGCACGAGCGCGAGGACGAGCGGCGCGAGCGGATAGTCGAGCTTCTTGAACACGTAGCCGACGATGCCGAAGGCCAGCATCAGCCAGATGTCGAAGCGTGACGACTCGACCGTGAAGGCGCCGATGGCGCAGACGACGAGGATGATCGGCGCGACGAGGGCGAACGGGATGCGCATGATCGCGGCGAAGACGGGCACCGTGGCGAGCACGATCAGCAGGCCCGCGACGTTGCCGAGATACATCGAGGCGATCAGACCCCAGACGAACTCCTTCTTCTCGACGAACAGCAGGGGTCCGGGCTGGAGGCCCCAGATCATCAGGCCCCCGAGCAGGACCGCTGCGGTGGCCGAGCCCGGTATCCCGAGCGCCAGCATCGGCAGGAGGGCGGAGGTGCCGGCCGCGTGGGCGGCGGTCTCGGGGGCGAGGACGCCCTCGACCTCGCCGCGACCGAAGGCGTCGGGCCTGCGCGAGAAGCGCTTGGCGAGCCCGTAGCCCATGAACGAGGCCGCGATCGCCCCGCCCGGCGTCACCCCCATCCACATGCCCACGACCGAGGAGCGGATCAGCGTCGCCCAGTAGCGCGGCAGCGTGGCCCAGGTCCGCAGGACGACGGCGAGATCGATGGCGGCGCGCTTGCCCTTGAAATGCAGCCCCTCCTCGATGGTGAGCAGGATCTCCGACACGCCGAACAGGCCGATCACCACGACGAGGAAGTCGAAGCCCTTCATCAGTTCGGGCGAGCCGAAGGTCAGGCGCAGGTCGCCCGAGATGGTGTCGAGCCCCACCGCCGCGAGGAGGAATCCGAGGGCGAGGGAGGCGACGATCTTGGCCTTGTTCTCCCGCCCCATCCCGATGAACGAGCAGAAGGTGAGGAAGAACACGCCGAAGAACTCGGCCGGCCCGAAGCGCAGGGCGAACTTGGCGACGAGCGGCGCCACGAAGGTGATGAGCACCACGCCCGAGAGCGCGCCGATGAAGGAGGCGGTGAAGGCCGCCGTCAGCGCCTCTCCGGCCCGGCCCTGCTGGGCCATCGGATAGCCGTCGAAGGTCGTGGCCACCGACCACGCCTCCCCGGGGATGTTGAACAGGATCGACGTGATGGCGCCGCCGAACAGCGCGCCCCAGTAGATCGACGAGAGCAGGATGATCGCCGAGGTCGGGTCCATCCCGAAGGTGAGCGGCAGGAGGATGGCGACGCCGTTCGGTCCGCCGAGGCCGGGCAGCACGCCGACCACGATGCCGAGCAGCACGCCGACCACCATGAACAGCACGTTCTGCCACGTCAGTGCGACCTGGAAGCCCAGGAGGAGCTGGTTGAGGTCGTCCATCGCTGATCCTTCGTGGATGCCGCCGACGTGGCGCTCAGTAGCCGAGCATGGCCTCGATCGGCCCCTTCGGCAGGGGGACCCGGAATTGCAGCTCGAACACCCAGAAGATGATGAGCGGCGTGAGCACGGCCGCGAGCACCGTCTGCCACCACCGGAACGAGCCCAGCATCACCATGAACAGCACCAGGAACAGGGCCGAGGCGACGTAGATGCCGACGAAGGCGATCGCGAGCACGTAGAGGAAGAGCGGCACGAAGACCTGCGCCACGAGGCGCAGCTGCCCGTAGGTGACGAAGACGCTCTCCTCGCGGCGCAGGGCGCTCCACAGGGTCGCGACGGCGGCGATCGCCAGGATCCAGGCCACGCGGGCGGGGAAGAAGCCGTTCTCCGGGCCGTTGTCCCAGCCGGCGCCGCGGCCGTAGGAATCCCAGAGGGCGAGCGCCGACACGCCGAGCAGGAGGAGGGAGACCAGGGTCTCGACGAGCCGTCGCGAGATGCCGCGCTCGGAGGCCGGAGGAGAATCGTCCGCCGGGTGGGAAACGTCCGCCATGAGAGCTCTTCCGCTGATCGATCGTCCGCGCAAGGGAGCGGCGGGCCCGTCGCCGGACAGGCCCCGCCGGGAGCGTCGCTAGTTCGTCGCGATGAAGCCCGCCTTGGTCATCAGCTCCTTGTGCTTGCGCTCGTCCTCCGTGAGGAAGTCGACGAAGGCCTGGCCCGAGCGGAAATCGGGCACCAGGGCGTTGCGCTCAAGATACGCCTTCCAGTCGGGCGTCTCGGCGACCTTGCGGAACAGGTCGACGTAGTAGGCCTGCTGCTCGGGCGTGACCTTGCCCGGCATGAACATGCCGCGCAGCATCTGGTAGGTGACGTTGAGGCCCTGGGACGGACAGGTCGGGATATCGGACCACGCCATGTCGGCCGTCACCTTCTGGGTGTACTCCATCGGCTTCGGCGAGAAGGCGCAGAGGGGCTTCACGGCGCCGGAGCGCCAGTTGGCGACCTCCTCGGCCGGGTTGTTCACGTTCGCGTCGATGTGGCCGCCGGCGAGCTGCACCGAGGCCGGGCCGCCCCCCTGGTAGGGCACGTAGGTGATCTTGACCCCCGCCGTCTGCTCCATCGTCACGGAGATGAGATGGTCCTCGCGCTTGGAGCCGTTGCCCCCCGTCTTGAGGGGCGGGGCCGCCGCCTTGGCGGCGTCGAGGAAGTCCTTGGCGGTCTTGTAGGGCTTCGCCGAATTGACCCAGAGCACGAACTCGTCCTGCGCCATCATCGCGACGGGGGTGAAGTCCTTCCAGCTCACGGGAAGCTTGGTGGCCAGCGGCGTCATGTAGATGCCGCTCGACGTGGTGATGAGCTTGTGCGGGTCGCCGGCCGATTTCTGGATGTCGAGCATCGCCTCGCCGCCGGCCGCGGCGGGCTTGTTCACGATGATGATCGGCTGCTTGACGAGGTTGTTCTTCTGGATCGCGCCCTGGATCGTCCGCGCCATCTGGTCGGACGAGCCGCCGGGCGGGAAGGGCACGATGATCTCGATCGGCTTGGTCGGCTCCCAGGCATGGGCCGAGGCAACAGGCAGCATCGCGGCCGCGATCGCGACCTTCACGGCGAGTCTCATGGCATTTCCTCTCGAAGTGCTCTTGGCGGCACCGTAACCGTCCTGGATGCTCGACGATCGTCCCGGCCCACCCAGCGCCCCTTCAATCGAGCTGTCTGCGCAGACGGCACTTCGAGCGGCCATCCCGTCGCGTGAACAGGCAATCGTCAGACCTTCATCGGGTGCTGCCGAGGCGTTTGCCCGCCGGACTTCTGAACTCTGAATTATATGCAGTAGACACGCAAGCGCCCCGTCACGCTCCCGCGCCGCGGGCGGGCGCTTTTCCCGCCCCGAGAGCGCAGCCAGGGCACGGTCGCGGACCGAGGGGAAGCCGGCGGGCCGACATCGCGCCGCCTTAACCCCGCGCTTACCCTCTTGGCCGAGGTTGCCCGTCCTGAACCGAGGAAGGAGCCACCATGGCGGACGACACGATCGGCATCGCGGGCGACCGCATCCGCTCCATCGTGGAGCGGATCGAGAAGGTCGAGGAGGAGATCAAGGATCTCATGGAGGCCAAGAAGGAGATCTTCCTGGAGGCCAAGAGCGAGGGTCTCGACGTGAAGATCCTCAAGGAGATCATCAAGCTGCGCAAGCAGGACAAGGACGAGCGCGACGAGCACGAGACCCTGCTCGAGGTCTACCTCCGCGCGATGGATGCGCCCTCCCCCGCCCCGGTGGCGCAGGCGGCCTGAGGCGGGGGCCGGATCGGCGGCCCCGTCCGCGCGCCGGGCGGCGCTGCTCGCTCGGGATGCATGAACGATCGACGTGAGACCTCCGCGTGCGCCGCCTGCGCATCAGCGCCCGGCGCGCGCGGAGCGGGTGGCTCCTCCGCGCCAGCCCTATCAGGCCAAGATGTTCTTTTCAACGAACGGCTGCCGAAGAGAATTTCCTTCGCGGCAGCTTCGGGTGCGCGGCCGTAGCGGTCTCATAAACCATTGCTCCGCTCTCGCGACGACACGAGTGGTTGGCGCGCACGCCCTCCCCCGAAACCACCGAGCCTTGTTCTTTTAAACGAACGTCGTTAGCGTGCCGCCACGAGTTTGCCGGCCACGGCTCTCGTGGTGGCCCGGGGCCGCGGGCGGGTCGAGGCCCGCTCTCCCCGAACCATCGCGCCTGTGGGCCGGCCCGCGAGGGACGAGCCACGATGACCGCGATCGACCACGCCCTTCCCATCGCCGTGATCGGTGCCGGATTCAGCGGCACGATGGCGGCGATCCAGCTTCTCGCCACGCTGCCGAGGAGCCGGCCGGTGCTGCTCTGCGAGCGAGCGGACGCGTTCGGGCGCGGTCTCGCCTACGCGACGCGGGCGCCGGCCCACCTCCTCAACCTGCGCGCCGCCAACATGAGCGCCTTCTCCGACAGGCCGCACCATTTCGAGGCTTGGCTCGCCGAAGAAGGAGCCGAGGGCGTGCGGCGCACGCCGGCCGGCACCTTCGCGCCGCGCGGGGTCTACGGGCGCTATCTCTCCGAGTTGCTGCGCCAAGCGTTGACGGCCGACGGTCTGCCGCGCCTGCGCCTCGTCAACGACGCGGTCACCGATCTCGAGCCGTCGGGTGGCGGCTTCGTCCTGCGCACCGAGGGCGGGCAGGCGCACCCCGTCGCCGGAGCCGTGCTCGCTGCCGGCAACCTCGCGGGCCCCGGCGAGCCGGCAAGCCGCCACCGGGTCGATCCCTGGCAGCCGGAGCGCTTCGGCCGGCTGCATCCGCACCTGCCCGTCCTCATCGTCGGGACGGGCCTCACCATGGTCGATACCGTGGCGACGCTGCGCGGCCAGGGATTCTCGGGGCACATCGTGGCGGTCTCGCGCCGGGGCCTCCTGCCGAACGTGCACGAGCCGGCCGAGGCGTGGCCGGCACCGAACCTGACGACCGGGGACCTCGCCTCCCTCTCGGCGCTCGTCGGCCGGATCCGGCGCGAGGTCGCCTCTGCCCGCGCGGCGGGCGTTGACTGGCGCGGCGTCGTCGACGGGCTGCGCCCCGTCACCGACTTCATCTGGCGCAGCCTGCCGGCGCCGGAGCGCGACCGCTTCCTGCGCCACCTGCGGCCTTTCTGGGACGTGCACCGGCACCGCACGGCGCCCCCCGCCGCGCAGGCGATCGACGAGGAGATCGCCCGGGGCAGCCTCACGGTGCTCGCCGGGCGGATCCGCGCGATCGCCGACGAGGAGGCGCACGCCGTCGTGACGCTGCTGCCCCGCGGCGAGGAGCAGCCGCGCGACCTCGAGGTCCAGTGCATCCTCGACGCGACCGGCATCGGCCGCGTCTCCGAGACCCAGGACCCGTTGCTGCGCCGTCTGATGGCCCGTGGCCTCGTCCGGCCGGGCCCGTTCGGTCTCGGGCTCGATGCCGGGCCCGATTACCGCGCCCTCGGCACGCGGGGCGGCGGGCGCCTCTGGACGCTCGGGCCGCTGCTCCGCGGCGTGTTGTGGGAGTGCATCGCGGTGCCCGACATCCGCAACCAAGCCGCCGAGGTCGCGGACCTCGTGGCCATGGACCTCGAGCGGGCCGAAGCCGCCTGAACCCCCTCCACCGAGCCGGCCGCTCGGCCAACGACGAGACAACGACACGATGAGCCACCGCATCACCCGATTCCTCGCCTGCCTCCTCGGCTGCCTCAGCCTCGCCGGGGCGGCCGCCGCGGCGGAGCCCTCCGCCCTCCGGATCGGCTATCAGAAATCGTCCACGCTGATCGCCCTGCTGCGCCGGAACGGCGACCTCGAGAAGGCGCTGGAGCCGCTCAAGGTCACCGTCTCGTGGCACGAATTCACGAGCGGCCTGCCGATCATGGAGGCGCTGAACGCCGGCAGCATCGACGTCTCGGCGGACGTGGCCGACACGGTCCCCGTCTTCGCGCAGGCGGCGCAGGCCCGCATCACCTATCTCGCCGAGGAGACGCCCTCGCCCACCGCCCAGGCGATCCTCGTGCCCGCGGATTCGCCGCTGCGCAGCGTCGCCGACCTGAAGGGTCGGAAGGTGGCCGTCACCAAGGGGGCGGGCAGCCACTACCTCCTGCTGGCGGCCCTCGGCAGCGAGAGCCTGCCCTTCAAGAGCATCGCGCCGGCCTACCTCACGCCCGCGGACGGGCGCAGCGCGCTCGCCTCCGGCAGCGTCGATGCCTGGGTGGCCTGGGACCCCTTCCTCTCGGCGGCGCAGGCGCAGACCGGAGCCCGGATCCTGCGCGACGGGACCGGCCTGTCCCTCTACAAGCGCTACTACCTCGCCTCCGACGCCTATGCGGGCGCACATCCGGACGTGCTGTCCGTCGTCTTCGAGAAGCTGCGCGAGACCGGAGCCTGGGTGAAGGCGAACCCGGATGCGGCCGCTGCCGAGCTCTCGAAGCTCTGGAAGATCGAGCCCGAGATCGTGCGGCAGGCCAACGACCGGCGCTCCTACCGGGTGGAGCGCGTGACCCGCGAGGGATTGGCCGAGCAGCAGAAGATCGCCGACGCCTTCCGGGCGGAAGGGCTTCTGCCGCGCGCCGTCGACACCTCGGCGCTCGGGTTGTGGGAGCCGCCGGCCCGCTGAGGCCGAGCGTCGCTCAGCGGAGCGATCGTGCCGTCCGGCGCCCCTCGTCGCCCATCATCTGGGCGCCGACCCGCCTCAGATCGAGGATGGTCTCGAGGGCGATCCCGATCAGCTCGGCCTGGCTCGAGACCCGGAACTTGCCCCGCAGGGTCGCGCAGGCACTGACGACGCTGCGGTAGCCGATGGTCAGGATGTCGGCGATGCCCTGGTAGGTCTTGCCCTCGCCGAGCAGGATCAGGATCTGGATCTCGCGCGCCGTGAGGTCGGACAGGGGCGCCCGGCAGCGGGAGGCGTCGAGCAGCGCGAGGTCCCGCGCGAGCGCGTGGGGCAGGTAGTTGCGGCCGCCGAGAACCGCCTCGAACGCCTCGATGAAGGCGGGGGCCGGCATGTCCTTGAGGGCGTAGCCGGTGGCGCCGCTCTGCAGGGTCCGCGAGACGATGACGGGGTCGCGGCTCGCGCTGAAGGCGAGGATGCGGGCCTGCGGCTCCAGCGCCCGCATCCGGCGGATGAGCGAGAGGCCGGCGAGCCCGCTGCCGCGGAAGGCGAGATCCACCACCGAGACCTGCGGCCGGATCCGGTGGAACAGCCGGTATCCGGAGACGGGGTCGCTCGCCTCGAAGATCATCTCGACGCCGGCATCCTCGACCATGCGCCGGAAGCCCTGGAGCACGATCGGGTGGTCGTCGACGATCAGGACCCCGGTCATCGGGTCCCGTCCTGCGCGGCGTAGCGCTCGGCGAGCCGCGCCAGCGCCGCCTCCCGGCCGAGCCCGGCCCGCCGCACGGTGACGTAGTGCTGGCACATCTCGCCGTAGAGCCGCCGCCGGCCGCTCGCCGCCGCGACACCGGTGAGCCCGGCGACGAGGCTCGCGGGCTCCTCGGTCTCGCCGATCTCGGCGAGCATCGTCTCGAGCTGCGCCGTGCGGTTGGCGATCATGCGGCGGTCCTCCACGAAATGCGGCTTCGCCTCGTCGAGGGCCTTCCGCAGGCCCGCCAGCTCGGACGCGTCGGGCCGTCCCTCGCCCCCCGCGGCGCGCCGGGCGAGCCAGAGGGCCGGCTCGGTCCGGTCGGTCGGCGCGAGCCACGCCGTCTCCGGCCGGCCGGACTCCTCCGGCGTCGCCACCACGGCATCGGGCTCCCGCTCGGGATCCTCGCCCCTGCCGCAGGCGGCCAGCAGCGCGACAACCCCGATAAGCCCTGCGGCGCGCCGCCTCAACGGTCCGCCTCCCCGCGGCCCCGGAGGGGCACGGCGACGACGGCGCGCGGCCCGTCCGGCACCGGGCGGCGCTCGATCTCCCGGAGCCCTGCGAGGTCGATGATCGAGACGTCGTTCGAGAACCAGTTTGCCACGTAGGCGCGGTCCCCCGCCAGCGCCACGCCTTCGGGATAGCGCCCGACCGGGATCTGCGCACGCGGGACGAGATCGCGGCCGAGCACGGAGACGCTGCCCGATTCCTGGTTCGTGACGAGGATCAGGCCGCCGTCGCGGCTCGTCGCGACGCCGTAGGGGCTGCGGCCGGACGGCACCGTGGCGAGCACGAGGAGCCCGCGCGCATCGATCACCGTGAGGTCGTTGCTGCGGACGTTGCCGACATAGAGCCGGTCCCCGTCCGGCGACAGCGCGAGGGCGAAGGGCGCGCGGCCGACGGGCAGGCGCGCCCGCAGCGCCATCGTGTCGGCGTCGAGGATGGAGACCGAATCGCCGCCGCGCTCGGCCACGAAGACGCGGGCCTCGCCGTCGAGCACGATCCCCGCGGGCTCGCGCCCGACGGGGGCGGCGGCCTCGACGCTGCCGGTGCGGGCGTCGATCCGGCTCACCGTGCCCGCCTGCCAGTCGCCCACGAAGAGGCGGCGCCCATCGGCGGAGGCCGCGATGCCGAAGGGCTGGCCGCGGAACGGCAGGGCGCGCCGGTCCCCTCCGCCCGGCACCACGACGGTGATCCTGCCCGCCTCCGGATGCGTGAGGAAGAGCGTGCCGTCCGCCGTCGCCGCGAGCCCGGCGGGGCCGGAGCCGAGGCGCAGCCCCACCACTGCCGGTCCGTCGAGCCGCGTCAGGGCGCCCGCCTCCTGGCTCGCCACGTAGATCGCGGGCTCGGCGCGGCCCCCCTGCCCGAGGCCGAGCGCGAGGATCGCCGCCGCTGCGAGGGCTCTGATCACGGAGCAGGTTTCCCCTCGACCTTCGCCTTCAGGCCCTTGAGCCCGTCCGCGAAATAGCGGTTCATCGCGGTGCGGCCGGCCTCGTCGCTCAGCGCATCCGGCGGCTCGTTGCCGGTATCGCCGCGGTAGAACCGGCCAATCCACGAGACCGTCGCGCCCGCTCCGTCCGGTACCACCGTCACGGTGGCTGAGTAGGACGAGACGGGGAGCGCCTTCAGGTCCGGCTCGCCCATGCGGTAGGAATAGGTCATCCCATCCGCCTTCCACTCGTCGAGGCTCTCCTGCAGCGTGCCGCCGCTCCGGAGGGTGAGCGTGCGGGTCGCGCCCTCCCCGTTGCCGCCGCTGCCCTCGCCCCTGGCCACGTCCGGGTGCCAGGTGCCGATGCCGGCGAAATCGCCGAGCACCGCCCAGACGGCCGCGGGACTCGCCGCGACGGCGATGGATTGCTGGATCTTCTGGGGCGTCGGGCCGTGGGCGAGGGCCGCGTTCGCGGCGAGGGCGAGGAGGAACGTGGCGAGGAACATCCGCATGCGGGATCAAGCCTTTCGGAGGGTGAGGCGCCCGCCGCGGGCGCGCAGCGGTCCGGCCGCATGGGCCGCGAGCACGAGGAGGAGGGCCGCCGCGCCGAGGACGGGCCGCAGGTCGAGCCGCCCGGGTACGGGGCGCGGCGTTGCGGCGGCGGAGAGCGGCGCGGCGAGAGAATCCGGCCCGTCAAGATGCGCGTAGGCGAGGCCCGTGCGCGCGGCGAGGTCCTTCAGGTGCGCCTCGCGCAGGGCGGAGAGGTGCTCGGTACCCCGCGCCGCCGAGCTGCCGAAGGGCGCGTTGCGCGGGTTGTAGCCCTCGCGCGATTCCGCGTCGGCAGGGGCCGGGCCGAACCGGTTCTCCTGCTGCACGTCGGTCTCGGCGTAGAAGCCGACCTCGCGGCCGCGATCGTTGAATTTCGGGATCGGCGAGAGGGCGTAGCCGCCGGCCCCGACGATGAGGCCGCGCACGGCACCGACGCGCCCGTCGAAGGGCGGCGTGCCCGTGGCGGGGAGAGGCGGCGCCTCCTGCCCGTCCGTCACGAAGACGAGGTCGGCGTCGAGCTCGGCCGCCATCGCGACGGCGCGGTAGAGGCCGGCGGACACCCGGCTGTCCGCCTCCCAGGCCATGCGCCAGTCGAGGGCGGCGATCGCGCCGTCGAGGGGCGCGAACTCGGCGCAGACCTCGACGGGCTCGAACAGGAGGAAGGGGCGCCTCTCCGTGAAGAGGCCGAGCGCCACCTGCGAGCCGCAGGGCAGCCCGGCGACGAGGCGGCGAAGCGCGGCCTTCGCCGCCTCGAGCCGGCTCTGGGGCCGCCGCTCCGCCGCGTAGTCGCGCACGTTCATGCTGCCCGTGATGTCGACGACGGCGAGCAGCCGGACCCCGTCGCGGGAGAGCCGCAGCGGCGGCACGAGGAAGGTGGCGAGCACGAGGAGGCCGGCGGCCGCGAGAGCCCGGAAGCGCCACCCGCCGAGATTCCTGCGCCAGGGCAGGCCGAGCCTCATGGCGCCCCCCGCGGCTGGCCGGGAATGTCGGTCCAGAGCTTCTTCGGCTCCGCCTTCATCTCGTCGCCGATCTGGCGGTCGAATTCGGGGAAGTCGCGGATCAGGCGCGAGGCCACGTCGAGGTTGAACTTCGCGTCCCAGAAATCCGGCCGCACTTGCAGGGCGCGCCGGTAATCCTGGCGGGCGAGGTTGATCAGGGGGCCTGCCGGGTCGAGCTCGCCGCGCTCGATATGCGCGAAGGCGCGCCGCAGCCGGGCATTGGCGAGGGCGTAGCGGGCCCGGGCGACGAGGGCCGGCTCGGCCTCGCTCGCGAGCGCGTCGATCAGGCCCTCGGCTTCCTCCGTCCCGCCGCGGCGGGCGAGGAGCAGGATGCGGGCGAGGAGGAGCGGCGCGGGCGCGTCGGCGGCGACGGGCAGGTCGCGCCCGGCCTCGATCGCGGTAATGCCGGCATTCGCCCGCTCCATCCGCCACGCCGCGATTCCGGCCGCGAGCGCGCCGGCGAGGAGCAGGACCGGCAGGGCGGCGAGGATCGGGGATTTGGCGCGGGCCATTGCGGCCGCGAGCACCGGGGCGAGGCGTCGGGTCATGCGGCGATCCTCCGCTCCGGTGCGCGCGTCGCGGCGGGAGCCGGGGCGCGGCCGAGATCCGCTTCCGCGAGTTTGCCCAGGATCAGGAGAACCAGGCCGAGGAGCGCGGCGGCGTAGGCGGCGCCGGTCAGGTCGCGGCGCGGGCGACGCTCGATGTAGGGGATCGGGTCGCGCTCCAGCCCCTCGATCTGGCGGATCGCGGCGGCGACCGCCTCCGGCCCCTCCGCCTCGAAGGCGCGGTAGGGCGCGCCGAGGCTCTTGAAGAACAGGTCGAGGTGGCGCTCGGGCGCGGCCTGCGGCGTGTCCTCGCCCGCCGGCCGGTCGGCGATGCCGGGCGAGCCCTTCGTGCGCAGGAACAGCCAGTAGAGGTTCGGGCGGACCTTGGCGAAGGCGGCGCGCAGCGCGTCCTGCACCCGCGGATCGATCACCGCCGCACCGTCCGAGACGAGGAGCAGCACCCTCGAAGCGGTGCCCGGACCGCTCCCGAACTGCGCGAGCGCCAGGGCGAGGCCGCGGCCGACATTCGTGTAGTCGAGGCCGGGCCGGTCGATGGCGCGGATCGCGGCGCGCACCGCCTCGTGGCGGTCGGTCATCGGCAGGACGAGCATCGGCGCGGTCGAGAAGCCCGTCACCGCGAAGAGGTCGTGCGCCCGGCTGCCCACGAAATCGCCGAGGATCCGGCGGGAGGCGGCGGCCTTCGATTCCTCCGCGCCCGAGGGTTGGCGCCCGGCGAAGGTCTCGTTCATGCTGCCCGAGCGGTCGATCAGCATCGAGATCTCGGCGCCGATGCCGGTGCGCGTCACTTCGGCACCGTTCCGGTAGGGGCCGGCGAGGCCGACGACGAGGCCGGCGAGGGCGAGGCAGGCCGCCGCCCGCAACGCCCCGTCGAGCGCGCGCGAGAGCGGGTCGGCGGGCACGGCGGAAAGGCTCGGCAGGGGCGTGCGCCGCCGGGGCGCCGCGACGAGGGGCAGGAGCGCCAGCGGCAGCAGCCAGAGGAGCGCCGGCCGCTCCGCGCCGCAGCGCGCGATCAGGTCGAGGACCGCGCTCACGCCGCCCGCTCCGCCGCCGCGAGGCGCCGCGCCGTCGCCGAGACCTCGGCGAGCGGCAGGCGCGCCCGGGCGGCCTCGGTCGCGCCGCCGAAGAAGGCGAGGCGCGACGCCGCGAAGAAGCGGTCGAGCCCCTCTTCCTGCCCCCGGAAGGCTTCGTGGCGGGCGAGGAAGGCCGGCAGGTCGTCGGCGAGCAGCCGCTGCCCGGCCGCCGCGTCGAGGCCGCGATGCAGCGCGGTGAGGCCCTCACGGTAGGTCTCGTCGGTCTGCGGCCCCCGCGCCAGGGCCGCGAGGCGCCGCGCGGGCCGCGCGAAGGCGCGGGCGGGCCGGGCCCGGAAGGGCCATCAGGCCCGGTCGCGGGCGAGCAGGCCGAGGGCCGCGAGCGCCAGGGAAGCGAGCGCGAGGCTCGCATCCCGCATCGGCTCGGGCCGGAGGCGCGGCCCGCGCCCGTCCGGCCGCAGGTCATCGGCCGGGTCGGCGCGGCGCGGCGGCTGGACTTCCCGCAGGGGCGAGACGCCGAGGCTCCAGCCCGGCACCTCGACGCGCGCTGTGGTGGCGCCGTGCGGGCGCTCGCTCGCGAGCACCAGGGCGAAGCCCGGCACCTCGAGGCTGCGGGCGTCGAGGGCGGCGTAGAAGGTCTGGTAGGTCAGGCGCAGGCGGTGGCGCGTGCCCGCCGTCTCCTCCTCGACCGCCCGCAGGTCGAGCCAGTAGGTCACCGGGCCGGGGCTCGGCAGGGAGGCGGCCTGCAGGGCGAAGCCCGGCTCCGCCTCGATCTCCACGGTGACGGGCACGAGGTCGCCGAGGAAGTGGCCGAAGGGGCGCGGCGTGCGCACCTCGACGCTCCGCACCTGGGCGATGGCCGGGGCGGCGGCGAGGCAGGCGATCAGGCAGAGGACGCGGCGCACGCGCTTCAGGCTCCGAGGAGGTGCCGGCTCAGCGCCTCCGGATCGAACCGGTCGGCGAGGCGGAAGGGCTCGCGCCCGTTTCGGCGGGCGAGCCGGGCGAGGCGGGCCATGCGCTCGCCCTCCTGCGCCAGCCAGCGGCGGCGCAGCGCGGGGCGCATGAGGACGAGGCGGCTTCCCGCCCCTTCGAGATCCTCGAGCTCCAAGAGGCCCCATTCCGGCAGGGCCTCGGTCTCGCGGCTGTCGGCGAGGAGCACGGGCACCACGTCGTGGAAGCTGAGGCTCGCGAAGACCTGCTCCAAGAGCGCCTCGGGCCAGCGGAAATCCGAGATCAGGAAGACGAGCTTCGGCCGGCCGGCGATGCGGGCCGCCGCCGCGAGGAGCCCGGCGGCGCTGCGCCCCGTAGGGCGCGCCTGCCCGATGCGCACGGCAGCCTCCGCGGCGCTCGCCCGGCGCCGCGTCGCGATGAGCGACAGATCCTCGCGGATCCCGGCATCGCAGGCGATCAGTCCGAACCCGTCTCCGATGCGGGTGGCGGAGGCCGCGAGCCCCTGGCAGAGGGCTCCGACGAGCGCCATCCGGTCGGCCGCACCGGAGAAGCGCATCGAGGCCGAGAGATCGACGAGCGCCCAGACCTCCACGGCCATCCGCGCCTCGAACCGGCGCACGTGCACGCCCTCGAAGGGGTCGCGCAGCGTCGCGCGCAGGTCGATGCGGCGGGCGTCCGGCAGGCGCAGGAAGGACACCTGGTCCTTGAAGGAGCCGAGCCCTCCGGTCTCGCGGGCCCGGTGCGCCCCGGCCCGGGGCCCGCGGGCGCGCCAGCGCGGCAGGTAGACGATGTCGGCGCTCATGGGTCCCGCCTCACGGCGCCGGCACCGTCGCGAACACCGCCCGGCAGAGGTCCGGGACGATCGCGGAGCGGCGCAACTCGTGGACCGGCTCCAGGAAGACGCGGTGGGCCATCACCTCGGGGAAGATTGCGCGCACGTCCTCCGGCACCAGCCAGTCGCGCCCCTCGAGCCACGCGCGGACGCGGGCGGCGCGCACGAGCGCGGCGACGCCGCGCGGCGAGGCGCCGCCCTGGACGAGGCCTGCCATGTCGTCGATGCCGGGGAGCCGGATCCCGGCCGCCTGCGGGCGCAGCAGCGCCTCCCACAGGGCGACGACGTAGGCCTCGATCGCCGCGCTCGCCCGCACCCCGTGCTGGATCGCGGAGGCGATGCCGGCGAGCGCGGTGGGGTCGAGCAGGTTCGGCTCCACCTCCGCGATCAGCGCGTCGGTGTCGTGGAAGCGCGGGTCGAAGACGAGGGCGCGGCGGCTCTGCGGATCGCGCGGCGCCTCGACCGGGATCTCCATCAGGAAGCGGTCGCGGGCGGCGGCCGGCAATTCGAAGGTCTCCTCGCGCTCGACCCGGTTGCGGTCGGCGAAGACCTGGAGATGCGGGAACCGGTATTCCCGGGTGAAGGCGGTGAGGCTGCGCTCGGCCATCAGGCGGAGCAGCAGGGCGTGGACCTGGGGCCGCGCCCGGTTGATCTCGTTGAAGAAGAAGATCGCGAGGTCTTCGGAGGCGCGCAGCACAGGCCCCGGCTCGACCCGCGGGCGCCCGTCCTCGGCGAGGTAGGTGTGGTAGACGAGGTCCGTCGGCATCAGGTCGACGGTGCCCTCGATCCGCTCGTAGGCGCCGCCCATGGCGCGGGCGACCGCGCGCAGGAGCGTCGTCTTGCCGACGCCGACATCGCCCTCCAGCAGCACGTGCCCGCGGGCGAAGATCGCGATGGTGACGAGGCGGATCGCCCGGTCCTGGCCGAGGACCGCGCCGGCCACGGCCCGCTCGAAGCGGGTGGCCGCCGCGCGCCAGTCGGTGAGCATCGCGTCGCCGCGGCGGATGTCGTTCATGGCTCGGGAACTCGTGTCGCGTGCCCCCTCCCCTGGTGGGAGGGGGCCGCCGGGCGGCGCGCTCAGTTCGCGGAGATCTTGGTGACGTCGTACTCGAACTTGCCGGTCTTCCTGGCGTTCTCGATGCGCTTCTTGTTGCGCTCCTCCATGCCCTTGATCGCCTCGGCCTGCTTGCTCAGCTCCTTCGGGTCGTGCTTCGGATCGTATTTCGAGCCGGCGATCTTCTCCGGGAAGCCGGGCTTGGGCTCCCAGCAATTGCCCGGCGCCTTGCACTTGGTGCCGTCGTAGGCCAGCGCCGGCAGGGCGACGAGGGCACCCGCGCCGAGAAGGGCCGCGTAAACGAATGTCCGCATGATGTTTCCTCCGGTCTTGCGGCGCTCCCGCGCCGCGCTGGCGCCGCCCTGTTCCGTTGAGCGCGGCGCGAACTCCCCCTCGGACTAGTTGTCCAGCGGCTTGCACTGGCCTTTCACGTCCTTGGGGAAGGTCTCTCCTTCCTTGTAGGGCTTGTAAGCCTTCTTCTGCTCGTCGTTCAGCCACGCGGCATCGCGCACAGGCCCGGTGTAGAGGTGCCGGATCCAGGTGACGACTTGCAGGATCTCGTCCGGATTGAGGTTCTCGTTGTGCGGCCCCATCATTCCGTTGGCGCCGCCGAAGATCGTCGAGAACAGGCCCGTATCCTCGGTGTTGGCCGGATAGGTCCAGTAATTGTCGTTGAGGCCGGGACCGAGCTTGCCCTCGGCAAGATGCCCGTGGCAGCCCGAGCAGGAGGTGGCGAACAGGCTCTCGCCGTTGCGCAGGCACGACTTGTCGTCGATGTAGGGGTTCCGGCCCGTCTGCAGGAAGGTCTTCACGGCGTCCGTGTCGCGCCCGCCCTCCTTGCCCTGGCCGATGTCGAGGGTCTCCCCGGTGACGGTGTTGCGGAAGACGATGCCGGTCTGCGGGCCGGCGCTCGGCTGCGCCAGGGCTGCGAGGCCGCCCGTGGCGAGGGCGAGCCCGAGAAGGGCGGCGGCGCCCCGTGTGCTGGTCATGATGCTCATCGAACTCTGCGGGAACTCGTCCTGTGCGGGAACTCTGCGGTCGGCCTGCGGGCGCGTCAGTTCGAGGCGGCCATCACGGGCACGCCCTCCTGCTTCAGGATGGCGTCGATCCGGGGCTTGGCCTTGGCGAGCGCGGCGTTGAGCGCGTCGCGCAAGCCCTCGTCGCCGCGGCGCACGCCCATCGCCTGGTCGAAGCTCTGGGGCACGCGCTGGCCGTCGCTGCGCACGGTGTCGTCGGGCACGGGGACCATCCGCAGCGGCGTCTGGGAATCCCGCACGTAGCGGGCGACGTCGGGGGCGAAGGCGACGCCCACATCGGCCTTGCCGCTCGCCACCTCGCCCACCATCCGGGCCGGGTCGATCTGGGTGTACTGGTTGCGCGGCGCGCGGAAGTTCACGAGCGAGTAGAGATAGGCCATGTCCTCCTCGTAGCGGCCGATATCCTTGAGCATCGCCTCGCCGGGCGTGCCGAACCCGACCACCATGTGGCCCACCTCCCTGAGGCGCGGGTCGGCCCAGGATGTCACGTCGAGGCCGCCCTCGGCCTTGGTCAGGAAGACGTAGCCCGAGCGGTAATAGGGCTTGGTGGTCAGCACCCGCGGATCGTCGGCATCGAGGCCGACGACGACGTCGCAGGTGTTCTTGTCGAGCCCGTCGCGCACGAGGTAGATCGCCGGCTTGCCGGACCAGACGAAGACGGCCTTGCGCCCCATCGCCTCGGCGACGGCGGTCGCGATGCGGTTCTCCAGGCCCGACCCGTCCTTGATCGAGAGCGGCGGCTGCTCGGCCGCGCAGATGCGCAGGGTGCCCGCATCCGCGGCCGGCGCGGCGCCGTCCCGCTGCGGCTGCTCTTTCGCCTGCTGTTCCTTGGCCTGGGGCTCCTGCGCGGCGGCCGGCCCCGCGAGACCGAGGGCGAGGAGGAGAGCGGCCGGGGCGGCCGCGCGGAGACGTCGGGTGACGCGCGCCATGGGACTTCGTTTCCTCTGAGGTTCGTCGCGGCGCGGCGGCCGGGGCATGGCGTGCCCGTCTGGCGGCTTCGTCTCGCGCGGGGTGGGACGGGCGCCCCGCCGGTTCGACCGGCGGAGCGCCCCTGACGGCCTTGCGGCCTTACTTCGAGGCTTGGCGCTCGTACTCGCCGACATTCGGGTCGTCGTAGGGACCCTTGCCGTCGAGGGAGAACACGACCACGCCGCCGCCCATCTGGGTGTAGTTGGCGAGCTTCTTGAACGCGCCCACCGCGCCGAGGCCGGCGGTCGGGTCGGCGAGATCGAAGACGAGGCCCACGCCCGGCCAGCCGCCGACGCCGTAATAGATGGCGACGTATTGCGTGCCCTTGTGGGTGTAGGTGATCGGGTAGCCGATCGCGCCCGACGGCAGCTTGTGCTTCCAGAGCAGGTCGCCGTTGTCCGAGTCGCGGGCCTTGATGAAGCCGTCGAGCGTTCCGTAGAGGACGATGTTGCCGGCGGTCGCCGTCGTCCCGCCCCACACGGCGAAGCGCTCCATCTTCTCCCAGTTGAACTTGCCCGTGATCGCGTTGTAGCTCTTGATCTGGCCAAGTCCCTCGTAGTTCTGCCGGTCACCCTTCGGGCCCGGATACATGTTCAGCGTGGCGCCCACGAAGAACTGACCCGCACGGTAGGGCAGCATGAAGGGCTCCCAATCCATGCAGATGTGGTTGATGCCCATGAAGAAGGCCTGACGCTTCGGGTCGTACGAATCGTGGCCCTGGTTGTGGTAGCCCATCGCCGAGGGGCAGATGTCCTTGGCGAGATGGTCCATGCGGGTGCCGTATTCGGGGTCGCGCACCGGCTGGCCGCTCTTGAGATCGACCGACTTGAAGACGTTCACGGTGTCGTCGATCTTGTTGGCCGAGACGAGCGAGCCGTCCGTCCGGTCGAGGGTGTAGACGATACCGTTGCGGTCGGGGTGGGTGAGGAGCTTCCTCAGCTTCCCGTCCTTGTCCTTCTGCTCGGACAGCATCATCACGTTGACGCCGGCATAGTCCCACTCGTCGTGGGGGGTCTTCTGGTAGCCGAACTTGGCCTCGCCCGTGTCGACGTCGCGGCCGAAGATCGTCATCGTCCACTTGTTGTCGCCGGGCCGCATGGTCTCGTTCCACGGCGCCGGGTTGCCGGTGCCGAAGTAGATCAGGTTCGTGCCCGGATCGTAGGCGTACCAGCCCCAGTTCGTGCCGCCGCCGATCTTCCAGGCATCGCCCTCCCAGGTGGAGGTGCCGAGGCCCTTCTGGCCGTAATGGGCGTTCCTGATGTTGAAGTCGGAGGCCAGCAGCAGGTCGGCATCCGGGCCCGTGGCGTAGGCGCGCCACTTCTGCTCGCCGGTCTTCACGTCGTAGGCGGTCAGGTAGCCGCGCACGCCGAGCTCGGCGCCCGAGGAGCCGATGATCACCTTGTCCTTCACGACGTAGGGGGCGATCGTGAGCGTCGAGCCGACCTTGATGTCGGAATTCTCGACCTTCCAGACCGTCTCGCCGGTCTCGGCGTTGAGGGCCGCGACGTTGCCGTCGAGCTGCGTCTTGAGGATGAGCGCCGGGCTCTTGCCGTCACCCGGCCAATAGGCGAGGCCGCGATTGACGAGGTCGCAGCAGGCGACCGCGCGGGCGGCCGGGTTCTGCTTCGGCTTGTCCTGCCAGAGGATCTTGACCGGATCGTCGAGGTCGAGGGCGAAGGTGTTGTTCGGGAAGGAGGTGTGGACGTACATCTTGCCGCCGACGATCAGCGGCGCACCCTCGTGCCCGTTGAGCAGCCCCGTCGAGAAGCTCCAGGCCGGCTTGAGGTTCTTGACGTTCTCCTTGTTGACCTGCGTCAGCTCGCTGTAATTGTTCGAGTCGTAGTTCTTCCCGGGCATCACCCAGTTGTCTTCGCTCTTCGCCATGTCGACGAGCTTGTCGTTGGCGGCGGCGCCGCCCGCCAAACCGATCGGTGCCAGCGCCATCACGGCGAGCACCGAGACCGAACCCAGAAGCCTGCTCATCCTCGCGTCTCCTAGCCTTGCCATTCCGTCTCTCGGCCCTGCGGCCTCGCGGAACCTCGTTCGGGGCGTGAAGCAGGTCTCGGTCTCGATCCGACCCGAAAGCATTCATAAGAAAATATGAAAGATAATCTCTTATGAATGACTTATTACTGCTTCAGCCACCTTCGTTTCTAGGCAGGGAATGCGGTCCTTGTCTTTAGACGGTCGGTCATTTCTGGCTGGGACCATTCGGCAATCGCCCGGAGATATTTGAGCAGCGGCGAAGTCGATACTTGACCGGCCGTCCGCCCGCGCCACAACTCGTCGCAGGATGCCGCCCCGCCCGAAGACGGAGGCGGCGCCTCCAGGGGGATCGGCCGATGCGGACGGGTCGCGGGCGACGGGGCATGGGCGGGAGCGGGCGAAAGGGGGCCGGGCTTCTCCTCGGCCTCCTCGCCCTGGCGCCCGCAGCCGCGGCGGAACGGACCCGGCAGGCGGCCCTCTACCCGCAGGACGCGCGCCGGGAGATGGGCGGGGCCGATCACGCGCGCTTTCCCGGCGCCGGCATCCTGTATTGCCGCCGGCCGGACGGCGTGCCCCAGACGGCCGCGGCGGCCTGGCTCGTCGGGGCGCCCGACCTCGTGGTGCTCAACGCGCACAATTTCCGCGACCGGCGCCTCGACGTGACGCGGCAGGTCGCCGATTGCCACTTCCAGATCGCCGGGCGCAACTACGCCTTCGTGGCCGGCTCGCTCAAGCTCGGCACCGCGCCCGGCGCGACGCGCCTCCACATCACCGACGATTGGGCGCTCCTGCGCCTCGCGGAGCCCGTCCTAGGGGCGCCCGCCCAGCCGGTGCCGCAGGTGCCGGACCTGCCCGTCGGCCCGGCGAGCCTGCCCGTGACCATGGTCTCACCCGCCGGGCACGAGAACTTCCGGGGCGGCAGCAGCCTCGAGGATTGCGTGATCCGGCAGGTCGACCCGCCGGAGGAGGACGCGATCCGCCGGGTCCGGCACGATTGCAACAACGGCTACGGCGGCTCGGGCTCGGGCCTATTCGACGCGTCCGGGCGCCTCATCGCGCTCCAGAGCGCCTCGCTGTCGATGAACTCGCGCCGCGCCTTCGACGCCGAGTTCCACTACGGCTCGGCGCTCCTGTTCGAGGGCGACCTGCTCGCCGCGATCCGGGCCGCGACCGAGCCGGAGAGCGGCGCGCGCCGCACGGGGCCGTGAGGCCGCCCGCTCACTCCGCCGCTTCCGGATAGGCCGCTCGCGCCCGCTCCAGCGGCGGGCGGACAGGCCGAGGCGCCCGGCGGGCCGAGGCGCCGGTGCGGGCGGCCTTGCGGGCGGCCAGCAGCAGGAGGGCGGCGAGGCCGAGCATCGCCCCGTCGAAGACGAGGAAGAGCGCCTCGGGCGCGGCGCCGCCCGTGATCGCCTCCCGCAGGAGGCGGACGCCGTCCGCGGCGGCGACGGCCGCGTAGAGCCCGGCGGCGGCCGCCAGCATCTCGGCCCAGGCGCGCCGCTGCGGCCGGAGCGGAGCGAGCGCCGCGACGAGAAGCCAGGCCCCGAAGAACGCGCCGACTTCCCAGCCGGCCCTGTCGGGCAGGCCGAGGGGCAGGAGGCGGTTCGCCAGGACATAGGCGGCGATCGCGGCCGGCAGCCCCGCCACCGTGGCGATGTTGAGCGTCTGGACGAGCCGCAGCCCGAAGCCGCCCGGCGCCTCGCCCCTCGGCAGCCGCGCGACCGACCAGAGCACGAGGCCGGTCGCCACCATGGCGGAGCCCGCGAACCCGCAGAGGAAGAACAGCAGCCGCAGGGCGGCTCCCGCGAAATGCGCCTCGTGCAGGCCGACCATCGTGGTGACGGTCTTCGAGGCCGGCTGCAGCCCCCCGGCCCGCACCTCCAGCACGCGCCCCGTCGCCCCGTCGAAGGCGACCTGCGGATGCTCGTGCGAGAGGCCGTGCGGCTCCTCGAAGACGGCCACCACCGTGGCGTTCGCGTCCCGCGGGTTGACGATCGAGAGGCGCTCCAGGGGCTCGGGGATCGTCGCCATCGCCTCCCGCACCATCGGGCCGAGGGGGGCGAGGGTCCCGGGCCGGCCTGCGGGCGGGCGCGGCGCGGTGATCTGGCCCGACTCGGCGAAGAAGGCCTGCGCGTCGCCCCGGTAGGCCGTGTTCACGCCCCAGGGCACGTACATCAGCATCAGGGTGGCGAGGCCCGTATAGGTGATCATCAGGTGGAAGGGCAGCGCGAGCACCCCGGTGACGTTGTGCGCGTCGAGCCAGCCGCGCTGGGCCGACTTGTCCCGGCGGAAGGTGAAGGCATCCGCGAAGATGCGCCGGTGCGTGACGATGCCGGAGACGAGGGCCACCAGCATGATCAGGGCGCAGATCCCGACGATCCAGCGCCCCCAGAGCGGGGGCATGTTGAGCTCGAAATGGAACCGGTAGAGGAAGTCGCCGCCGCGCGTGTCGCGCACGGCGGCCGGCGCGCCGGTCTCGGGATCGAGGAGCACGTGCCCCGGCGGCCGGCCGGGGCCGGTGCGCCAGAACAGATCGAGCAGCGGCTTCTCGGCACTCGGCAGGCCGATGAACCACGTCCGCGCCCCGCCTGCATGGGCCTGGAGATGGAGGACGGCGCGCTCGGCCGCCGCCGCCATCGCCTCCGGCCCCGGCGCCGCCTCGCGGCGGAGTTCCGGCCGCATCCAGTGGGAGATTTCGGCCCGGTAGTAGCTCGCGGTGCCCGTGACGAAGACGGCGAACAGCACCCAGCCGACCACGAGGCCCGACCACGCGTGCAGCCACGCCATCGACTGGCGAACCCCCTTGCGCATGCCCGGGCGCCTACCAGCGGTAGCGCAGCGTGGCGTAGACCGTCCGCGGCAGGCCGTAATAGCAGCCCGAATAGGCGAAGCAGCCGGTCACGTAGCGCTCGTCGAGCAGGTTCTGGGCATTGATCTGCATGGTGAATCCCTGCAGCGTCGCGTTGAGGTGCTTCAGGTCGTAGGAGACGACCGCGTCGACGAGGACGCTCTCGGGCACCTGGAAGGTGTTGGCCGGGTCGCCCCAGGAGGGGCCGAGATAGCGCACGCCGCCGCCGATGCCGAGCCCGAGAAGCGGCCCCTCGGTGAAGCGGTAGTCGACGAAGAGGGACGCCGTCTGGTCGGGCACCTGAACGGGGCGGCGCCCGACGAGGGGCACCTGCTGGCGCGTCAGGTCATTCAGCGTGAAGCCGATGTCCTGCGTGTTGCGGATGTCGAGCAGCGAGAAGCCGCCGATCAGGGTCAGGCCCTCGGCGAGGTTCGCCCGCGCCTCGAACTCGACGCCCTGCACGCCGACCTCGCCGGTCTGCAGCACGAAGCCCGGGTTCGCGGGGTCGGTGTTCGTCGCGTTCGAGCGGCGGATGTCGAAGAAGGCGGTGGTGAGCAGGATGTCGGTGCCCGGCGGCTGGTACTTGATGCCCGCCTCGTACTGGTTGCTGGAGATCGGGTCCGGGATGCGCCCGGTCGCGCCGAAGGCGGGATCGAAGATGCGTCCGGCCGTGATCGGCTCGAACGCCTCGCTGTAGGAGACGTAAGGCGCGACGCCGCTGTCGAACAGGTAGAGCAGGCTCGCCCGGCCGGTGAAGGCGTCCGCGGGCACGTCCTGGTTCGCCGTCACGCCGGTGGCGAGCGTCCGCGTCGGGCCGCTCTGCCGGGCGATGTCGTAGCGGCCGCCGAGGGTGAGGACGAGCCGGTCGAACTTCACCTGATCCTGAACATAGACGCCGGTCTGCTCGGCGGAGATCCGGGATTGCGTGGTGAAGGCCGGGAACGGGATGGCCATGTCGTAGTTCGGCGCCAGCGCGTCGAGGGCGGGCGCCGCCGGGAAGGGGCCGGCGAGCGTCCGCGTCTTGATCGTGCGGTGGTCGACGCCGAGGAGCGCGGTGTGCGCGAAGGGGCCGGTGTCGAAATTCGCGACGACATTGTTGTCGATCGTGAAGGCGTCGATCTCGACCTTGGTGCCGCCCCGCGAGCGGCTGATCACCGGGCCGCTCGTGAACGGGCCGTTGAGGTCGCTGAAGGCGGTGAAGACGCTGCGGTAATCGCCCTCGGAATAGAGGTAGCGGCCCGCCGAGTGGAAGCGCAGGTTTTCGCTGATGCGGTGGTCGAGCAGGTAGCCGATCGAGCCCTGCGTCCGGTCCGAGCGCTCGAAGTTGCGGTCGCCGTCGTAGAAATCGACCGGCAGGCGGCCGGTGACGCCGCTCCCGAAATTGCGCGGGAACACGGTGCCGACCGCGGGGAAGCCCCCGTAGAAGCCCGAGAACGGATCGCGCTGGTAATTGCCGATGACGGTGAGCGAGGTGTCGGTCGAAGGCCGCCACGTCAGGCTCGGGTTGATGAAGGCGCGCTCCACGCGGGTCGTCTGCGCCGGGCCGTCGCCGTTCCAGCCGAGGCCGATCAGCCGGTAGGCGAACTGGTCGGCGAGCGGGCCGGCCTCCGCGGGGATCGGCCCGCCGACGTCGAAGCCGCCGCGCACCTCGTTGAAGCCGCCGCCCTGGATGAAGATCTCGCCGTGGCGGACGAAGTGCGGGACCTTGGAGACGAGGTTGACGATGCCGCCCGGACCGGACTGGCCGTAGAGGACCGAGGCCGGCCCCTTGATGATGTCGACGCGCTCCAGGCGGAACGGGTCGACGGTGGGAAAGGCGTCGCGGTTTCCGGGCAGGAGGAGGCCGTCGAGGAAGAGCGGGGCCTGGAAGCCGCGGATGTAGAACTGCTCCAGCCGGGTCGAGCCGGCGCCGCCGCGCTGCTCCGTGGTGACGCTCGGCGTGTAGCGCAACGCCTGGTTGACGCTGAGGGCGTTCTGATCCTCGATCTGCTTGCGCCCGATGACCGAGACCGATTGCGCCGTCTCCAGGATCGGGGTGTCGGTCTTGGTGCCGACCGTGCTGCGGCTCGCCACGTAGCCGGGGACCGGGCCGGTCGGGCCGCCGGGTCCGTAGAGGCCGGCGCCGAGGCTGCGGCCCGCGCCCTCGCCGGTGACGTTCAGCTCGGACAATTCGATGTCGGTCGTCGGCGCGGCCTGGGCCGAGGCCGCACTCGACGCGAGCAGCCCACACGTCGTCGAAAGCAACATTGTGCAGATCGGGCCGGACAACGCCCTGCCGAATGGCGAAGAGACCCTGTTATTCCGGCACCGACGCATTGCCCAAGACCCTCAACGCCACGAAATATCGCACGATCGTGCCGCTTCTTGTCATGTTTGTCGGCGGCATGACTGCGTTGATAGCGTCGTTCCGGCCAGTTCCAACAACTATGTTATGGAATTGTTATAAGTTACTTTGGAGTTGTTCCACGATGAACTAAAACCACCGCTCGTCCGTGCAGGCCGCGAACCCTACCGGCAGGTCCTCGCCCCTCGCGCGCGGGTGAAAGCGGCCGCCCCTGTTCCGCTGCGCAGGGGCGGGCGAGGGCGTCGCGCAGGCGCCGCCTCATGCCGCCCCCGCGGGCCTGCCCCGCTCCGGAAGCCGGGCTGCTGGCGGCCGGTGCCGCCGCGCCGATTTCGACGCGGGGTGTTGCGCCGAGGCCCCGCGGCTTCAGCAACCCGCGGTTGCGGTCTCAGGTAGCGCCCCCGCCTGGGGCCGCGCCTCAGCCGGCGGGGCGGCGCGCGGGTCCGGCCGCGTCCCGCGCGTCCTGAAGGCGTTCGAGGAGCCGGGCGGCGCGCTCGGCACGCTCCGCCGGCTCGGAGGCGCCGCCGCCCGCGACGAGGCGGTCCTCGCGCCGGTCGAGGTCCCCGCAGGCGGAGGCCAGGGCCTGCGCCAGGCCGGGCCGGAAATCCGCCGCCAGTCCCTGCGGGCCGCCCGTCAGGCGCAGGATCCCGAGATCCGCGCAGGAGACCCGGAGCTTCGCGAGCGCGATCAGCGCCTCGACGGGCTCCGGCAGCGGCCCGAACCGGTCCTCGATCTCGTCGCGCAGGGAATCGGCCTCCTCGCGGGTGCGCAAGCGGGCGAGCCGGGTGTGCAGGCTCAGGCGCAGTTCCGGCTCCGGCACGTAGCCCTCCGGCACATGCCCGGCGAGGCCGAGGCGGATCTCGGGCCGCTCCCCGAGGGGCGGCTCCCCGCGCGCCGCGCGCAGGGCCTCGTCGAGGAGATGCTGGTACAGGCCGAGGCCGATCAGCCGGACATGCCCGGCCTGGTCCTCGCCGACGAGGTCGCCCGCCCCGCGCCAGTCGAGGTCGCGGGCGCTCACCGCGAAGCCGGCGCCGAGCCGGTCGAGGGCCTCCAGCGTGCGCAGGCGCTTCTCGCTCGCCGCCGTGAGCGGCCGCTCGGGGTCGCTCAGCATGTAGGTCACGGCCCGGCGCTGGCCGCGGCCGACGCGCCCGCGCAGCTGGTGGAGTTGGCTGAGGCCGAACCGGTCGGGCCGGAAGACCAGCATCGTGTTCGCCCTCGGCACGTCGAGGCCGCTCTCGATGATGTTGGTGGCGAGCAGGACGTCGCCCTCGCCATCCGCGAAGCGGACCATCACCGCGTCCATCTCGGCCGGGTCGAGCTCGCCATGCGCCACGAGGATCTCGAGCTCGGGCGCGATCTCGCGCAGGCGCGCCTCCATCGGCCCGATATCGGCGATGCGCGGGCAGACGACGAAGCTCTGGCCGCCGCGGCGGCGCTCGCGCATCAGGGCCGCCCGTACCGTATCGGGGGCGAAGGGCGCGATCAGGGTGCGGATCGGCTGGCGCACGGCGGGAGGCGTCGCGATGACGCTGAGATCCTGCATCCCGACGAGGGCCGCCTGCAGCGTCCGCGGGATCGGCGTGGCGGTGAGCGTCAGGACGTGCGCCGCGGGGGCAAGGTCGCGCAGGCGCCGCTTCTGCGCGGCGCCGAAGCGCTGCTCCTCGTCGATGACGACGAGGCCGAGATCGGCGAAGCGGACGCCGCGGGCGGCGAGCGCGTGCGTGCCGATCACGAGGCGGACGGAGCCGTCGGCGAGGCCCGCCCGCACGCGCCGCGCCTCGGACGCGGGCACGAGGCGCGAGAGCTGCGCCACCTCGATTCCGAAGCGGGCGAAGCGGCGCGCGAAGGTCTGGACGTGCTGGCGCACCAGAACGGTTGTGGGCGCCGCGAGCGCGACCTGACGGCCGGAGAACAGGGCGCCGGCGGCCGCCCGCAGGGCCACCTCGGTCTTCCCGAAGCCGACATCGCCGCAGACGAGCCGGTCCATCGGTTGCCCCGAGGCGAGGTCGGCGAGGAGGGCGTCGATGGCGCCGGCCTGATCGGCGGTGGGCGCGAAGCCGAATCCCGCCGCGAAGCGCTCCATCTGCCGCTGAGGCGGGATCAGCACCTCCGCCTCGGCCTCGGCCCGCGCCTCGGCGAGCGACAGCATCGTCCGAGCGGTCTGCGCGATCGCCTCCTCGACGCCCCGGCGCCGCCGCTCCCAGGTGCCGCCCTCCAGCCGGTCCAGGCTGACGGCCTCCGCCTCGGACCCGTAGCGCCAGATCCGGCCGGCCTGATGGGCCGGCACCATCAGCACCGCCTCGTCGGCAAAGCGCAGACGCACCGCGTCCTCCGCCTCGCCCTCGGGGCCGGCGAGGGGCTCCACGCCCTCGAAGAGGCACAGGCCGTGATCCTCGTGGATGGCGACGTCGCCGACGCGCAGCTCGATCTCGCCGAGCGGCAGGCTCGCCGCGGCCGCCGCAGGGGTCCGGCCGGCCGCCTGCCCGAGGAGGTCGGCGGCCGCGAAGACCGTGACGCCCGCCTCCGCCACGCGAAAGCCCGCATCGATCGCCGCGTCGAGGGCGAGCACCCGGCCGGGCTCGGCCCGGAGCACGTCGGACCACGAGGACGCCCGCGCCAGCTTGTGCCCGAGGACAGCGACCGCCTCGCGCGCGAGGCGCCGCAGGCCCCGTCCCGTGCCCGTGAGCAGGATGCGGTCCCCGGCCTTCCGGCGCTCGCCGAGCGCCCGGGCGAAGGCGGCGCCCGGCCGCCGCTCGCGCACGAAGGCCGGCCCGGCGGCGTCGCCGTCCTCGGCGGCCTGCGCGATTTGGCGGCGCGCGAGCCAGTCCGACCATTCCTGCGGCGTCAGGTAGAGCCGGTCGGCCCCGCGCGGGCCGGCGCGGAAAGCCTCCCCGGCGAGCCGGCCCGCGCTCTCCAGCCCGTCGCGGATCTGCTCGAAGAAGGCCTCGGCGCGCGCCTCCGCCCCGGCCTCCAGAACGAGACGCGCCCCGGGCACCGAATCCAGCACGCCCGCGAGGGCGGGGTAGAAGCGGGCGAGTTCGTGCTCCTGGCCGGTGAAGGGGCGGAGCGTCTCCTCCGCGCCGGGCTCCAGGATGATCTCGGTGGCGGGATCGACCACCAGCACCTCGGCCTGCGCGACGGAGCGCTGCGAGACGGGATCGTAGGAGCGGATGGCGGCGACGCGACCCTCCTCGATCTCGACGCGGCAGGGCATCGGCGCGGCGGCCGGATAGAGGTCGAGGACGCGCCCGCGCAGGGCGACCTCGCCCGGCTCGTCGACGCGGTCGTCGAGGATGTAGCCGAGCCGCCGAAGGGCCTCGATCGTCGGCTCGGGCGCGACCTCGTCCCCGACCCGGATCTCCAGGCGCGCCCCGGCCCAGGTCTGCGGCGGCGGCACGCGCTGGATCAGCGCCGGCGCCGTCGTCAGGACGATGTCGGGGAGATGGGCCGCATCCGTGAGCCAGCGCAGCACGCCGGCGCGGGCGCCCATCGCGCCGCGCGACGGCGAGGCGCGGTCGAAGGGCAGGCAATCCCATTCGGGGTAGAGGGCGACGCCGCATCCGGGCGCGAGGGCACGGAGCGCGGCGGCGAGCGCCTCGAGGCGCCGTGCGTCGCGGGCGACGTGAACGAGGGGGCGCACCCCCTCGGCGAGGCCGAGCAGGGCGACCGCCAGGGCGCCGATGGGCCGCAGCGGAACCTCCGCCTCCTCGTCCGGGGAGGCGGAGCGCCGGGCGCGCGAAGCTGCCTGTGCCAAAGCCGCGTCAGGCCGCCTTCGGGTTGATGGCCTCCTCGGCGAGGTCCGAGAGCACCCCGTCGGTGTTCTCCTCCTCCAGCAGGGTCTCCTTGAGGAGCGGCTCGGCCTCGGCGAGCCCGAGCTGCTTCGCCCACGCGATCAGGGTGCCGTAGCGGGTGATCTCGTAATGCTCCACCGCCTGCGCGGCGGCGATGAGCCCGGCATCGCCCGCGTCGCTGCCGCCGAATTCCTCGATGATCTCCTGGCCCTCGGCGATGATGCCCTGGATGGCCTTGCAGGTGACGCCCTCGGGCTTCTCGCCGAGGCTCCTGAACACCGCGTCGAGGCGCTTCACCTGCTGCTCGGTCTCCTTCAGGTGGACGCCGAAGGCGACCTTGAGGTCGTCGGCCCGGGCCGCCTCCATCATCGTCGGGAGCGCCTTGAGGATCGCGTTCTCGGCGAAGTACGTGTCCTTGAGCTGGTGCAGGAAGAGAGCGTTCAGATCCGTGCCGGCCATCGTGGGCGTTTCCTCAACCAGAACTTGTACCGCTCTGCAAACCGGACTCCGCCCCGTTCGTTCCGGGCGCTTCGAGGCCCCCGGCGCGCCCCGTCAGGGGCCGCCCGCCCGCGCCGCCGCGGGGGCCGCAGCAAGGCGCCGCGGGGCCGGAACACCGTACGCATCCCTCGGTTGACGCGGCTCAAGCCGAGAGACCGAACGGGACCCCCGATGACCGATCCCCTGAAGAAATATCCCCGCCCGCCCTTCGAGAGCCAGCCGCAGAGCTTCCCCGGCCAGACCGGCCGGATGGCGCCCGAGCCCGACCACGGCGAGGAGAGCTACCGCGGCTCCGGCAAGCTCGCCGGCAAGGCCGCCCTCATCACCGGCGGCGACAGCGGCATCGGCCGCGCGGTCGCGATCGCCTATGCCCGCGAGGGCGCGGACGTCGCCATCGCCTACCTGCCCGAGGAGCAGAAGGACGCGGAGGCGGTCGGCGCCTGGATCGAGAAGGCGGGCCGCCGCGC
>NZ_SMNT01000021.1 GCF_004348265.1 Methylobacterium segetis | reverse complement strand
TCCCGCGGAAGCTGGTTCAGTGAAGAGACCGCCGCTTATGCCGCTCTTGCGGTGGATCCGCCACACGGACGAAGGGATCTCCCGGGTTAAGCGCTTGGCTCCAAGCAGGTACGTGCTGATAGACGTCGTCGACGAGCGTGCCGTTGAAATCGAACAGCACGCAGGTCTCGACACGCATTGATCCCTTCCTCACGCAGCCGCGGCGCGCGCGTGCTTCGAGGCAAGCTCCACAGCCGCGACGACCTGTTCGGGCGCGAGGTGATGGATCATGTGCCCCATGCCCGGGACGACGATGAGCTCGCTGTTCGCGATCTCGCCGTGCAGCCGCTCCGACTGGCGTCCCACATCCGCAATCTGATCATCCGCACCCGTGACGATCACGACGGGCAGCTTCAGCTCACGGTAGTGCTCCTGAAGCTCGATCGTGACCGGCGTCATCATCGCGGCATCCTCGGCAGAGGCCCGCAGCTGTGAGGGACGCAACATCAGCTCCTTCGGGAACTCTCTGTCGAAGCGGTCCGGCACTGAGGCCGGCGCGAACATGGCCTTGATCAGGCCGGGCAAGAGGAGCCGGGAGATGACGGGTGAGATCGTGTAGCGCATCGCGTCGCCCAGCACGGGAATGGCCGGTGGCGAGAACAGGATCACGTCGGCGCGTAAGGTCGGATAGTAGTAGCCTGAGGCTAACACGAGACCGCGCACGAGCTGCGGGGCTTGCAGCGCGAGGGCGACCGCGACCAGGCTGCCCCAGGAATGCCCGAGCACCACGGCTTGCGAGACACCGAGCTGGTGCAGCGCCTTCTGGAACAGCGTCGCATGCGCGCGCGGTGTCCAGAGCGCCCGAGGTCGCTCACTGTAGCCGTAGCCGGGGCGGTCGATGATGATGACACGATAGCGCTCGGCAAGTTCATCGACGATGCCGCTGACCAAGTAATCCTGGATCATCGTTCCGTTGCCGTGAATGAGCAGCAGGGGCTCGCCTTGCCCGCGCTCGACGTAATGCAGGCGCACGCCATCGACCGTCAGGAAGCTGCCGATGGGCGGATGGCGCTGCTCCGCCTCACGTGCTTTCGAGACAGCGTAGAGCGCTGAGGCGCCAAGGGCTGCTGCGGATCCGAGCAGGGCTGGCACCAGCCAGCTACGTGACTTGGAGCGCTGTGTCATGACGTGAGCCTTGTGTCGTGGGGACGGCCTCTGCCGAGGAGGCGACAAAGTTGAGAGCATTCCGCGCTAGGCGGCAGTCAGACGCTTGGTGTTGGCGGCCACATGCTCGCGGTAGCGGGCGACCACTGTCTCGCAGGAGCCGCCCATCATCAGCGTGCCGGACGCCTCGATGAAGGCGCAGACTTTCTCGCTCACCATCTGCTGGACCTCGGCGCAACCCTCAGAGCCACCCCAGGCCAGCTTCATGAGCCGAAGTTCGACCACCCTCTGAGCCTCTAGGGTCAGCAGGGCGACGGCAAACGGGTTGAACATGGCGTGCTTCCGCGCCGCGAGGCGCCGAAGCCCGTGCGACTGAGAAAAGGAGAAGGGGCGGCCAAAGCGACCGCCCCTCTGGCTTGTGATGAATCCGAGAGCACGCCCCAGGTTCAGATGCCGTGCACCTCAGCGAACGAGCGTCGGGGCCTGCGCGACGCTGGCGAACGCCTTGCCGGCCTCCTCGACGGCGCGCGCCGAGGTCTCCGTGATCGAGCGGCTGTCCTGAACGATGTGCTGCAGGCTCTCGCGGGCCAACTCGCTCTGGATCGCCGCAAACTCTTGAACTGACTTGGCCTGAGTCAGCTTGTTCACCCCGTCGAGGTTGCGCTGCCACTGCCGCTGACCAAGCTCGAACCAGTGGCGCGACGCGTCTTGGAAGGCTTGGGTCAGCACCGTGCCACAGCGTGCAACTGCTTCCAGGTTCTGCTTCGACTGGCGCGCGAGACGCTCGCTGTCCTCGCCAGTGAAGCCCAGTGTCTTCGTGAAACGCTCGGTGGCCTCACGTGCTTGCTGAGACGCCGTCTCGACGCTCCGCTGCACGATTCTCTTGGTATTCTCAGTGGCCTGCTCACGTAGATCGGCCATCCTGTTCACGCCATCGTGCGCGGCTTCGGCGAACTGCTTGCTCTGCTCGGCGGACCTATCGATGATCGCCTTGGCCGTGTCGGCAGTCTTGTCGCTCTGCTCGGCCTGCTTGGTCTGGTTGGGATTTTGGTTGAACGCCATCGTTGCTTCCTTCCCTATAGATTATGAATTAGGAATGATTATTCCGAATTTGATAAGCAAAATCACCTTAGGCTGCGAAGCGAATTCATGATCATTTTGCACTGCACCTAAGTCGTGGCTTTCATTTCGCTTTCAAGCCTTGGGGATGAATTTAGAGAAGATTTGCGTTTTGACGAATATCGTCAAGCGTCAGAGCCAAAGCGTAAGCTTCTGATTGCGTTGCACAAAGCGGGATTTGCCTGCGAAGGAGCCGCAGCGATCGCCTCTCTCGCTGGCAACGGAGAACGGCGGCTCGCATCGGGAGCATGGCTTGCACGTCGAGAGTGACACCGCGCCGGTCTGACATGAGCAAACAAGATTGATCGACCTCGCTGCACTCCTTCGTGCAGCTGCGGCGATAACACCGGACACCCGAAACTGCTTAGGCGCCTAGGCAAGCGAGGCGAAATCTGCGGCTTTGCACGTGAAGCGGAATGTCGCCTTTTCCTGGCCTCGAGGGTCAGTCGGTCCTACCCCTGACCCGCGAAACTGGTTCGCGTTGAGCGCAAGGTTTTCGATCATCCTGAACCCTGAGGGTGGTTGCCATGCCTCGCAAACGCTTCACGAACGAACAGATCGCCTTTGCCCTGCGGCAGGCGGAGAACCCTGCGTGCGTGGCGGCCCTCGTCCCTCTTTTGTTCCTCTTGCCATCCGGGCGGCCGAAGGATCGGCCGCCCGGATTTTTCTCTCACCCGCGAGCCCTCAAGATGAGCTTGCGACCGAACTTCCCTGCCGCGTGCTACCAAACATCCCGTCTTTGCGACCAAACTTCCCCATCGTCTTCAGGTCACATCAAGTCGGCATACTCAACTGCACCCGGTTGTACTTCCGCAGGTGTCGCACTTCAGGCAGGTCCCGTTGCGCACGAGCGTGAAGTTCGCACATTCCGGGCAGGCCTCGCCGACATAACCCTTCATCTTCGCCTCGGCGCGACGGTCGGCGACGCTGCGCTCGGCCGTCTCGGGCTTTGAGAAGGGGAGGGCGTCCGCGATCGTCTCGGCCTTGCCCGCCTCCGCCGGTTCCACCTTCAGCGCGGTCGCGCCGCGCATTGCGTGGACCACGCCGCCCGCCGGCGCCGTCAGGCCGGACTGGCCGCCGCCGACTCCGAGGGTCGCGCCGGCCGGGCCGCCCTGGATCAGGGTGAGCCGGTCGGCCGAGCCACGCAGCAGACCGCGGGAGACGACCTGCGACACCGCGGGCTTGTCGTCCGGCCGGTCCTGGCCGACGCCGCCGCCGAGCACGGTGCTGCCGATCTCGGACGGGTCGACATGGGCGAGGTCCATCCGGGCGAGGTAGGAGATCGCGAGCTCGCGGAACACGTAGTCGAGGATCGAGGTCGCGTTCTTGATCGCGTCGTTGCCCTGCACGAAGCCCGCCGGCTCGAAGCGGGTGAAGGTGAAGGCCTCGACATACTCTTCCAGCGGCACGCCGTACTGCAGGCCGAGCGAGATCGCGATGGCGAAGTTGTTCATCAGGCTCCGGAAGGCGGCGCCCTCCTTGTGCATGTCGATGAAGATCTCGCCGAGGCGCCCGTCATCGTACTCGCCGGTGCGGAGATACACTTTGTGCCCGCCGACGACCGCCTTCTGGGTGTAGCCCTTGCGGCGATGGGGCAGCTTCTC
This sequence comes from Methylobacterium segetis, assembly GCF_004348265.1. Lineage (GTDB taxonomy): Bacteria > Pseudomonadota > Alphaproteobacteria > Rhizobiales > Beijerinckiaceae > Methylobacterium > Methylobacterium segetis. Next base: position 56,929 of record NZ_SMNT01000021.1, on the reverse strand, counting down.
GCGCGACCGGATGCGCTCGACGCGCTCGATCACCCGCTCGACGATCTTCTCCGCCACCTGCGCCGCCTTGGCGGCGGCCGGCGCCTGGATGATCGCTTCGAGCGCGTCCTCGGCCTCGTCGTCCTCGTCGGCGATGAGCGCGGCGTTCAGGGGCTGCGAGAGCTTCGATCCGTCACGGTAGAGGGCGTTGGCCTTGAGCGCCAGCGTCCAGGAGAGCTTGTAGGCCTCCTTGCAATCCTCGACCGTGGCGTCGTTCGGCATGTTGATGGTCTTGGAGATCGCGCCCGAGATGAAGGGCTGAGCCGCCGCCATCATCCGGATGTGGCTCTCGACCGAGAGGTAGCGCTTGCCGATGCGGCCGCAGGGATTGGCGCAGTCGAACACGGCGTAGTGCTCGCGGCGGAGGTGCGGCGCGCCCTCCAGGGTCATCGCCCCGCAGACATGGGTGTTGGCCACCTCGATGTCCTTCTTTGAATAGCCGAGGAAGGGCAGGAGCTCGAAGGCCGGATCGACGAGCCTGTCGGCCGGCACCTTGAGGACGTCCTTCAGGAAGTCGTCGCCGAGCGTCCAGCGGTTGAAGACGAACTTGATGTCGAAGGCCGATTTCAGGCCCGCCTCGACGGCCGCGATCTTCTCGTCCGTGAAGCCCTTGGCGCGCAGGCTGCCCGGATTGATCGCCGGCGCCTGGCCCATCGATCCGTGGCCGACCGCGTAGGCCTCGATCTCGGCGATCTCCGATTCCCGGTATCCGAGCGCCCGAAGGGCGTCAGGCACGGCGCGGTTGATGATCTTGAAGTAGCCGCCGCCGGCGAGCTTCTTGAACTTCACGAGCGCGAAATCGGGCTCGATGCCGGTCGTGTCGCAATCCATCACCAGGCCGATCGTGCCGGTCGGCGCGATCACCGTCGCCTGCGCGTTGCGGTAGCCGTGCTCCTCGCCGAGTTCGAGGGCGCGGTCCCACACCGCCTTGGCGCGCTCCGCGACGTCGGCCTGCGGCACGTTGGCGTGGTCGAGCGGCACGGGGTTGATGCTGAGGAACTCGTAGCCCTCGGCCTCGCCGTGCGCGGCGCGGCGGTGGTTGCGGATCACCCGCAGCATCGCGTCGGCATTCTCGGGATATTCCGAGAAGGTGCCGAGTTCCGCCGCCATCTCGGCGGAGGTGGCGTAGGCGGTGCCCGTCATGATCGCGCTGAGGGCACCGGCGAGCGCGCGCCCCGCCTCCGAATCGTAGGGCAGGCCCATCGTCATCAGCAGGCCGCCGATATTCGCGTAGCCGAGGCCGAGCGTCCGGTAGCGGTAGGACAGCTCCGCGATCTCGCGCGAGGGGAATTGCGCCATCATCACCGAGATCTCGAGCACCACCGTCCAGAGCCGGTTCAGGTGCTCGAAGGCGGCCACGTCGAAGTGCTTGGCCTCACGGTCGTACATCGTCAGCAGGTTCGCCGAGGCGAGGTTGCAGGCGGTGTCGTCGAGGAACATGTACTCGGAGCACGGGTTCGAGGCCCGGATCCGCCCGCCCGCCGGGCAGGTGTGCCAGTCGTTCATCGTGGTGTTGAAGTGCAGCCCCGGGTCGGCCGAGGCCCAGGCCGCCTCGCCGATCCGCTCCCAGAGGTCGCGGGCCTTCAGCGTCTTCGTCACCTTGCCGGTGGTGCGGGCGGTGAGGTTCCAGTCGCCATCCGATTCCACGGCGCGCAGGAAGTCATCGGTGAGCGAGACCGAGTTGTTGGAATTCTGGCCCGCGACCGTGAGATACGCCTCCGAATCCCAATCGGTGTCGTAGATCGGGAACTCGATCTTGGTGAAGCCCTGGCGGGCGAACTGCATCACGCGCTTGATGTAGGCGTCCGGCACCATCGCCCTGCGGGCGGCCTTCACCTCGCGCTTGAGGGCCGGGTTGCGCTCGGGATCGAAGCAAGCGTCGCCTTCCGCCTCGCACTGGGTGCAGGCCTTCATCACGGCCTGGAGGTGCTTCGAGACGACCTTGGAGCCGGTCACCAGGGCGGCGACCTTCTGCTCCTCCTTCACCTTCCAGTCGATGTAGGATTCGATGTCCGGGTGATCGATGTCGACGATCACCATCTTGGCGGCGCGCCGCGTGGTGCCGCCGGACTTGATGGCGCCCGCCGCGCGATCGCCGATGCGCAGGAAGCTCATCAGCCCGGAGGATTTGCCGCCGCCGCCGAGCTTCTCGTTCTCCCCGCGCAGCATCGAGAAGTTCGAGCCGGTGCCGGAGCCGTACTTGAACAGGCGCGCCTCGCGCACCCAAAGGTCCATGATGCCGCCCTCGTTGACGAGGTCGTCCTGCACCGACTGGATGAAGCAGGCATGCGGCTGCGGGTGCTCGTAGGCGCTCGTGGAGCGCGTCAGCTCGCCCGTCTTCCAGTCGCAGTAATAGTGGCCCTGGCCCGGACCGTCGATGCCGTAGGCCCAGTGCAGGCCCGTGTTGAACCATTGCGGGGAGTTCGGCGCCACCATCTGGCGAGCCAGCATGAAGCGCAACTCGTCGAGGAAGGCGGAGGCATCCTCCTCGGAGGAGAAGTAGCCGCCCTTCCAGCCCCAGTAGGTCCAGCAGCCGGCGAGCCGGTCGAAGACCTGGGTCGCCGAAATCTCGGAGCCGGTGCGCTCCTCCTCGGGAAGCTCGGCGAGGGCCGCCTCGTCGGGAACGGAGCGCCAGAGGAAGCTCGGGACGTCGTTCTCCTCGACCTTCCTGAGCCGGGCCGGGACGCCGGCCTTGCGGAAGTACTTCTGAGCCAGAACGTCGGCGGCGACCTGGCTCCAGCTCTCGGGCACGCTGATGCCCTCCAGCCGGAACACGACCGATCCGTCGGGATTGCGGATCTCGCTCAGGGCCTTCCGGAAGGGAATCGCCGCGTAGGGTGACTGACCCGACGTGGTGTAGCGCCGCTCGAACCGCATGAAACACACCTCTCCCGACGAGACACGAGGTCTCGGCCCGCGACGCTGCGCGGGACGTATGCCCGATCAATGGGTGCCGACTCCGGCCGCATCGACGATGCGCTCCAGGCCGCTGAACATGACGATGACGCTTCCGAGAGGGCGCGAACCACGCGGCGGCCGCTCCCGAACCGTGACCCGAACATTAATGCCCGGGCGGCCATCACGTCAACAACTGGTGTTTGGCGGCTATGTTCCTCGCTAGATGTTGTGGTGGCGAACCAAAAGTTGTGGATATCCGGAGGCCGCCGCTAAGTCCGCTTTTGGCCTTCGGGATTCGCGCCGGAATTTTTTTGCGTCCACAGGGCGTGAGAGCCCGATGGGCCTCGGGGACCGCCTCGTCGGCGTATCGGGGGGCGGATAGCGGGGATAGCGTGCCTCAAATGCGACACCCGGAGGTTGGAGGCGACCGGCCGTGCGCGAGGAGCCGCGCGGATGCCGTCCCTCGCGCGGCCTCTCCGCACCGGCGCGACCCTCTGCGGGCTGGACTTGCGCGGACCCTCTCAGCATAAGGCGGACGACAGGCGCGGCCGGCCGCCACCGGCCGCGGGACGCGAGGACGCCGATGGCTCTCAAGGACACGCTGCTGCGGATCTTCACGTGGTGGAACGGGCAGACCATGTCGCTCGCCTTCTACACGGCCCGCAGCGGCCAGTTCGTCGGCACCGACGAATTGGGCAACACCTACTACCGGGCCCAGGGACCGCTGATCGACGCCTCGGTCGGCTCCGAGCGGCGCTGGGTCGTTTATAACGGCTACGCGGACGCTTCGCGCGTGCCTCCGGGCTGGCGCGCCTGGCTCTGCCACAACGGCGACGTGCCCCCGAGCGAGGACGGCTACCGCCCGCGCGAGTGGCAGAAGCCCTACGAGGAGAACCTCACGGGGACGGCGGCGGCCTACCGGCCGAAGGGCTCGCAGCTCTCCTGGGGGCAGCGCCCCGCCGCGACCGGCGACTACGTGCCCTGGACGCCGGGCGACTGAGCCGGACCGCCCTTTTTCCACCACCGTTCGGGTATTGATGGCCGGACGCGCCCGCCGCCGGCGCGCCGTCCATTCGAGAGGGGCGAGCCTTGAGCCGCATCACCGCACGTCTCGCGCGCGCCGCGCTCGGCCGAACCGTCCTCGCCACGCTGGCCCTCGGGATCTGCGCGCTCCCGGCCTCCGCCGACAAGATCAAGAACCCGACCGCAGTCTTCTCCGGCCTCGACAAGATCACCGGCCGCATCGTTTCCTTCGAGGTGGCGGTGGACGAGACGGTGCAGTTCGGCGCCCTGCAGCTCACGCCGCGGGTCTGCTACACGCGGCCGCCGACCGAGAGCGCCAAGACCACCGGATTCCTCGAGGTCGACGAGGTCACCCTCGACAATAAGTACCGCCGCATCTTCACGGGCTGGATGTTCGCGGCGAGCCCCGGCCTGCACGCGATCGAGCATCCGATCTACGATGTCTGGCTCGTCGATTGTAAGGGCGGGACCGACCTGATCGCCGAGGCGAAGGAGCAGGAGGACGTGCCCGCGCTCGCCTCGAAGCCCGAGAAGCCGAAGCGCAACCGCGACAAGGATCCGACCCGCACCGCCCAGCAGGTGAACTCGGCCGGCCAGGTCGACGTCGAGGCGCCGCGCGGCGTGCCGGTGCAGCCGCGCCAGAAGCCCTCGCGCAAGTTCTTCCCGTCGAATGAGGGGCCTGCCGCGGCGCCGCAGCAGCAGCCCCAATCGCTGTTCGACGCGCTGTTCCGCTAGAGGCGCTCACACCCGCGCGGTCGCGATCGACCCATCGTCGAGGAAGACGAAGCGGATTCCGCCCCGCCGAAGCGCCGCGATGGCGAGGTGGCGGGTCTGGGCGAGGATGCCGGGCGCGTCCTCCTCGATCCGGCGGATCGTGTGGAAGGAGACGCCGCTCGCCCGGGCGAGATCGGCCATCGACCAGTTGAGGAGCGCGCGAGCCGCCCGGATATGGGCGCCGCACACGGCCTGCTCCAATCCCTCCAGCGCCGAATCCGAGGCCCGGAAAGCGTTCGTGTCGACCGGCACGGTGATGCTGCTCCACTCCTTGATGAGGCCGAGGTCGCTCCGAACCGGCACCGTCACGACCCGGAATCGGGCGGAGCCGCCGCCCGCCAGCGGCGCGAGCGGGCTCGACGAGTGGGCGAGGCCCGCCCCGCGGGCCTCCAGGCTCAGCCCGCGCCAGTGCTCCCGCTCCTCCCGGCAGATCGTGACGAAGGCGTCCTCGGCGATGTCCGCCGCCGTCAGGCCCGTGAGCGCGAAGAGCTCCTTCGGGAAATGGAACACGCCGTCGACGCTGAGCGTGAACTGGAACGAGCCGGTCTGCTCGAAAAGCGCCCAGCGACGCTGCCGCTCCGCGGCCTGCGCCCGCGCCAGCCGGTCGGGGTTCGTGATGTCGAGGACGAAGCCGCTGGCCGAGCGCGGGCGGCCGTCCGGCGAGAACAGCACCTCGCCGCGGCAGGACAGGGTGCGCGATCCGCCGTCGGGCCGCTGAACGCGAACCGTATGGTCCGTCAGGCAGCCGAGATGCATCACCTCGACGACGCTCTCCAGCATCGACCGGTCTTCCGGATGAACGAGGCTGCGGAACAGGTCGTAGCTCGGCCTGACGAGGCTCGGTTCCATGCCGAGGATCCGGTAGAGGCCGGGCGACCAAGTCTGCTCGTTCGTCGCGAAGGTCCAGGTCCAGGTGCCGGTCAGCCCGAGGCTCTCGATGAGGCGCAGGTATTCCTCGGGCGAGAAGGCGAGGTCGGCGGCATTCATCGCGGGCGCGCGCTCGCGCGGGGAAGGTGCGTCACGGTGCGCGGTCGGTTTCGGCGTCGACGAAGGATAGCGCTCTATATCCGCGGCGCGGTGGACGGCTCAATAATTACTTAGAGTAGTAATCCGGCGCCCAGCTCCGGGCCGTCCCTCAGGTGTTGCGGTCGAGTCCGAGGGCGGCGAGGGCGTCGGCCCCGTTGACGCTGCCGTTACTCGGCCAGACATCCCAGTTCGCGCGGGCCGCGAGCGCATCGCCGAGCAGGCGCTTGTAGACATGGCGCGGCAATTCGTGCGCCCCGAACTGTGCGAGATGGTCGGTGACGAACTGGGTGTCGGCGAGGCGGTAGCCTCCGCGGCGCAGGCGCGCCATCAAGTGGACAAGCGCGACCTTCGAGGCGTCGCGCACCTCGTGGAACATGCTCTCGCCGAAGAAGGCGGCCCCGAGGGAGACCCCGTAGAGCCCGCCCACGAGCCGACGGGGGCTGCCCGCATAGACCTCGATCGTGTGCGCGTAGCCCTGGTCGAACAGGGCGCCGTAGAGGTCGCGGATGCGCCGGTTGATCCAGGTCCGCTCGCTGTCCCGCCGTGGTGCGGCGCAACCCGCGATGATGCCGTCGAAATCCGAATCGCTGCGGACCTCGAACAGGTCGGATCGGACGGTGCGCGCGAGGCGACGCGAGACCCGGAAGCCGTCCAGCGGAAGCACGCCGCGTGCGCGCGGCTCGACCCAGTAGAGGGTCGGGTCGCTCGCGTCCTCCGCCATCGGGAAAATGCCCGCCGCGTAAGCCTTGAGCAGGATCTCGGGAGTGATCTCCACACGGGCGCCGTCGTGCATGGGGTTGAGTCTGGCGCGGCGGCGCGCGGAAGACCAGAGGCTTGTGGTGACGAAAACGGCGGAGCCGAAGCTCCGCCGCGCTTTTACCGATTCGGGTGATCAGAAGATCGGGCCGCCCGAGGTCGTGCCGAGATTCGGGACGCGCCGGTTCGTCTGCTCGGCGTTGCCGCCCTTGGCGGAATCCTCGAAGATCGCCTGGCGGTTTGGCGCCGTGTTCACGACGTTGCCGACGAGGCGCCCGTCATAGGCGTAGGGGGCGAACTCACCCTGCGGAACGGCAGGGCCGGTGAGAACCTGGGCGGACGCGGTGCCGGCGGTGAGCGTGGCGGCAAGGAGGGCGAGGGCGAGGGTGCGCATGGCTGTCGTCTCGATACGAGGAATGGGCGAGGGGTTTGCCGGTCCGGGGCTTCGGTTGAGGCTTGCTCACCACCGTCCCGACCTGGTTGCGGGATGAAGCGTCCTGCGGCGCTCGCGTTCCGGCCCTCGCTGAGCCGACGAAAGGTCGCGGATCTCGGGGTTGCCCGGAGACAGGCGCACTCCCATGGCGTGGCACCTCGCAGACGAAATCCTCGCCTGATCACAACCGTGAGAAGATTTATCCGATCGGATTGCGACTACCGGTTTGTGCAATGCGGTGTCGCGTCGGCTTCCGACTGGTGCGCCACCACACAGGGCGACGCAGCAGACATGGGCGGCGCCGGAAGTGAGCTTCAGCCGTCGAAGCCGCCCTGGGCCAGGAAGCCCTCGAGCCAGTGGATATCGTAGAGGCCGTTTTGCACGTCCGCGTTGCGGACCAGCGTGCGGAACAAGGGCAGGGTGGTGTCCACGCCATCGACCACGAACTCGTCAAGGGCGCGGCGAAGCCGCATCAGGCACTCGTTGCGGGTGCGGCCGTGGACGATCAGCTTGCCGATCAGCGAATCGTAGTTGGGCGGAATCCGGTAGCCCTGGAACGCGGCCGAATCTACGCGTACGCCGAGGCCGCCCGGCGGATGGTAGTATGTGATCAGGCCGGGGGAGGGGCGGAAGGTCGCCGGGTGCTCGGCGTTGATCCGGCACTCGATGGCGTGGCCCTCGACGCGGATGTCGCCCTGCGCCACGGAGAGGGCGCTTCCGGCCGCCACGCGGATCTGCTCGATCACGAGGTCGATGCCGGTGATCATCTCGGTCACCGGATGCTCAACCTGAATGCGCGTGTTCATCTCGATGAAGTAAAAGCGGCCCTCCTCGTAGAGGAACTCGATCGTGCCGGCGCCGAGATAGCCGAGCTCCTGCATGGCCTTGGCGCAGATGCTCCCGATCTCGGCGCGCATCGCGTCGTTGAGGGCGGGCGAACCGCCTTCCTCCCAGACCTTCTGATGGCGGCGCTGCAGGGAGCAGTCACGCTCGGCCAGGTGCACGGCCCCGCCGTGCCCGTCGCCGAGCACCTGCACCTCGATGTGGCGCGGCTTCTCCAGGTACTTCTCGAGGTAGACCGCATCGTCGCCGAAGGCGGCTTTGGCCTCGGAGCGCGCCATCCCGATGGCCTGCTCCAAGTCCGCTTCCGTCCGCGCCACCTTCATGCCGCGGCCGCCGCCGCCGGAGGCGGCCTTGACGAGAACGGGATAGCCGATCTCGGCGGCGACGCGCTTGGCCTCGTCCGCGTCCTCGATCCCGCCCTCGGAGCCCGGCACGCAAGGGATGCCGAGGCGCTTGGCCGTGCGCTTCGCCTCGATCTTGTCGCCCATCACCCGGATGTGGTCGGCCTTCGGCCCGATGAAGCCGATATTGTGGTGGGCGAGCACGTCGGCGAAGCGGGCATTCTCCGAGAGGAAGCCGTAGCCCGGATGCACCGCATCCGCGCCCGTGATCTCGCAGGCCGCGATGATCGAGGGGATGTTGAGGTAGCTCTCGCGGGCCGAGGGCGGACCGATGCAGACGCTCTCGTCGGCGAGGCGCACGTGCATGGCGTCGGCATCGGCGGTTGAATGCACCGCCACGGTCGCGATCCCGAGTTCCTTGGCGGCCCGCAGGATGCGCAGCGCGATCTCGCCGCGATTGGCGATCAGGATCTTGTCGAACATGGACCGCGCCTACTCGATCACCAGAAGGGGCTCGCCGAACTCCACCGGCTGCCCGTCCTCGATGAAGATGGCGGTGACCGTGCCGGCCCGGGGCGCGACGATCTCGTTGAAGGTCTTCATGGCCTCCACGAGGAGGAGCTTCTCGCCGGCGGCAACCTGCGAGCCGACCTCGACGAAGACCTTGGCCTCGGGCGACGCACGACGATAGGCGGTGCCGACCATCGGCGAGAGGATCGCTCCCGGATGGCTCGCCCCCGCCTTGCCCTTCTCGGCAGCAGGACCCGGCGCCGGGACCGCGGGCGCGCTCACCGCCGCCATCGGAAGAGGAGCGGCGACCGGCGCCGCGACCTGCACGCTCACCGGTTCCAGGCGGCGCACCACGCGGATGCGCAGGTCGCCCTTCTCCACCTCGATCTCGGTCAGCCCCGTCTCGGTGACGAGGTTGGCGAGTTCGCGCACGAGTTCGGGATCGATGGAATCTTGCTTGGGCATCGGCTCTAGTCTTCGGAAGCGGGAGTCGGGATGCGGCCGGCCATCAGCGCGGCCAGCGCGTCGAGGCCGAGGCGGTAGCTCATCGGGCCGAAGCCGCAGATCACGCCCGCGCAGACAGGTGCGATCAGCGAGACGTGGCGAAAGCTCTCGCGGGCGTGCACGTTGGAGAGGTGGATCTCGACGGCGAGCACGCTGCTGCCGCTGATCGCGTCGCGCAGGGCCACGGAGGTGTGCGTGTAGGCGGCGGCGTTGATCAGGACGCCGGCGCCCGCGAGCCCCGCTTCCTGCACGAAGCCGACGAGTTCGCCCTCGTGATTGGTCTGCCGGACGGTGAGCGCGACGGCGAGAGCCTCGGCCCGGGCCGTCAGGTCCCGCTCGATGTCCGCAAGCGTCGCGGTGCCGTAGATGCCGGGCTCTCGGCGGCCCAGCAGATTCAGATTCGGCCCGTTCAGGACGTGGATCGAGATCATGGAAGAGATCCGGGGGCCGCGCGGGCTGGCGCGAGGTCGGCCGCTCTTAGACGATGGGCCTCGCCCGCGACAAGGGCCGCCCGCCCGCTCACGGCGCGGCCGCCGTCAGCAACTCGCGTGGCCGCATTGCCGGACATCGCTGATCGTCTTGCGGATCGGGTCCGCTCCCACGGCACCCGGGATGATCTCGTCGCCGATGATGAAGGCCGGCGTTCCGGAGAGGCCGAGCTTGTCGCCGAGGCCCCGGTTCTCGCTCAACGCCGCCTTCACCTCCGGACCCTGCGCGTCTTTCTGGAGCTTCGCCGTGTCGAGGCCCATGTCCTTGGCGACCTGCAGGGCGCGGGCTCCGTTCACGCGGCCCTTCGACTCGAGCAGCTTCTGGTGGAACTCGAACAGCTTCTCGCCCTTGATCTGCTGCTTCGCGGCCACCGCCATCTGGCTGGCCTCAAGCGATTCAGCGCCGAGGACGGGGAAATCCTTGATGACGACCCGCAGCTTCGGATCGCTCTTGATCAGCGCCTGCACGTCGCCGAGCGCCTTGCGGCAATAGCCGCAATTGTAGTCGAAGAACTCGACCAGCGTGACGTCGCCGTTCGGGTTGCCGGCGACGACGTCGTGCGGTCCGTTCAGGAGAGCCTCGCGGGATTCCTTGAGGGCGGCCGCCTGCGCCAGACGCTGCGTCTCGAGCTGCCGCTTCTCGCCCTCCGCGATCGCCTCCTGCAGCACGTCCGGATTCTTGACGAGGTAATCCTTGATGATCGCCTCGATGGCGCTGCGCTGCGCGTCCGTGAAGGGCGAGGTCTCCGCCGTCTGCGCGGCAGCGGGCAGCGCGCCGAGGGCGAGAGTCAGAGCGAGGGCGGAGATCAAGGGAAGGCGGAGCATGAAACCTCGCGGGTCGGCACGGGCCGGCCGATGCCGGGCAGCAACGGGTCGGTAGCCACGGGGTTAGGCGTTTTCACGGCGGCCGGTCAATTCGCGACTGGCGGCGGCTTGCCCCGTGACGATGGTGCGCCTACCAAGTAGTAGGTCGGAGGAGGGGCGTGCCGCTGTCAGTTGGGTCGAGATCCGCGCGCGTCGTGCTTCTCTGTCTGGTCGGCGCGCCCGCCGTCGCCGACGATGTCCCACCACCGGGCGCCTCGTCCTGTGCCGTCTGCCATGCCGCATGCGGGCCCGTCCCGGCGGCTCCGCCCTGCCTCCGCAACCGGACGCCGGACCAGATCGCCGAAGCGCTCGACGCCTATCGCACCGGGACGAGGACCGGCACGGTGATGCCCTATCTCGCCAAGGGGTTTTCCCGGGAGGAGATCCGGGCGCTCGCCGAGCATCTCGGGCAAGCCGCTCCGCGATGACGGCGACGCGCCGCACCGTACTGGGCGGCCTCTCCGCTCTCGCCGCGGCCCCCGCGCTCGGCGGGGCCCGGCCGGATGTCGTGGTCGTCGGCGGCGGCTTCGGAGGTGCGACGGCCGCGCGTGCGCTGTGCCGGCTCGGTCTCGGCGTCACCCTCGTCGAGCCGGCGCGGACCTATCATGCCTGTCCCTTGAGCAATGCTGTTCTCGTGGGGCTGCGCCCGATGGCGTCACAGGTCTTCGGCTACGGCGGCCTCGCCGCGGCCGGGATCCGGGTCGTGCACGACCGCGCGGTCGCGATCGACGGCTCGGCGCGCCGGGTTCGTCTCGCGGGCGGCGACAGCCTCGCCTACGACCGCCTCATCGTTTCCCCCGGCATCGAGATCCGCCTCGACGCGATTCCCGGCTACGACGCGAGCGCGAGCGAGATGATGCCGCATGCCTGGAAAGCCGGCCCGCAGACGGAGACCCTCGCCCGCCGCCTCGCAGCGATGGAGGATGGCGGTCTCGTCGTGCTCACGGTGCCGGACAACCCCTACCGCTGCCCGCCCGGGCCCTACGAGCGGGCCAGCCTGATCGCGGATTATCTCAAGGCGCGCAAGCCGCGCTCGAAGCTGATCCTGCTCGACGCCAAGGACGTGTTCTCGAAGCAGCCGCTCTTCGAGGAGGCGTGGGCGACACGCTATCCGCAGCATCTCGAGTACGTGCCGAGGGCGCGCGGCGGCCGCCTCGCCGAGGTCGATGCCTCCGCCATGACCTTGCGCGCCGAGGCGGGCACGTTCCGACCCTCGGTAGCCTCCGTGATCCCGCCCCAGCGGGCGCCAGAGATCTGCCGCGCCGCGGGCCTCACCGATGCCGGCGGCTGGTGCCCTGTCGATCCCGTGAGCTTCGAATCGCGGCGCGTTTCCGGGGTGCACGTGATCGGCGATGCGGCGATGCCAGGGGCGATGCCGAAATCGGCCTTCTCGGCGAACGATCAGGCGAAGGTCTGTGCCCAGGCGGTCGCCGACCTCCTCCGGGGACGGGCGCCAGCGCCGCCCAAACTGGTCAACGTCTGCTACAGCCTCGTCGCCCCGGGCCGCGCGGTCTCGATCGCGGGTGTCTACGGGATCGAGTGGGACACCCTCGTCGCGATCCCCGAGGCGGCCGGGATCTCTCCCGTCGGCGCGCCGGAGAATCTGCGCGCCCAGGAGGCGGCCCACGGCGAGGCGTGGTTCGAGGCCGTCACGGCGGAGATGTTCGGCTGAGCGCGATGCGTGCCATGTTGAGGCCTCGCCGCGCAGCCGGTAACAGGGCGGCCTTTCCGGCGCCCGCGCCCGCCGCGCCTGCGCGGCACCCCGAGTGGACCCGATGCCCGAGATCTCCCGCCGCGCCTCCGCCGTCGCGCCCTTCCTCGCCATGGACGTCATGGCCGCTGCCGCCGCCAAGGACCGGGCCGGGGCCGGGATTGTTCACATGGAGGTCGGCCAGCCCTCGGCGGCCGCCCCGCGCCCGGTGATCACGGCGGCCGAGGCCGTCCTCCGGAGCGGGCGCGTGCCCTATACGGAAGCGCTCGGCCTCCACGCCCTGCGCGAGCGCGTGGCGCGTCACTACCGCGAGCAATATGGCGTCGGCGTTGAGCCGGAGCGGGTCGTGATCACGACCGGCTCCTCGGCCGGCTTCGTCCTCGCCTTCCTCAGCCTGTTCGACGCGGGCGCGCGGGTCGCGGTGCCGCAGCCCGGCTACCCGGCCTATCGCAGCATCCTCGCGGCCCTCGACCTCGTGCCCGCCCCGATGGTGCTGCGCGACGAGGACCGCTTCGCCCCGACCGCGGCCGGGTTGCGGGCGACCCACGCGGCCGGCGCGCTTGCCGGCGTGCTCGTGATGAGCCCGGCCAACCCGTCCGGCACCGTGATCGTGCCCGATCGGCTGGCTGAACTCTGCGCGGCGGCGCGCGCGCTTGGACTGCCCTTCATTTCGGACGAGATCTACCACGGCCTCAGCTACGGCGTGCCGACGGCCACGGCCCTGCAATTCGATCCGCAGGCGGTCGTGATCAACTCGTTCTCGAAGTACCATTGCATGACGGGCTGGCGCATCGGCTGGATGGTGGTGCCGCCCAGCCTCGTGCGCGCCGTCGAGCGCCTAGCGCAGAACCTCTACATCTCCGCGCCGTACCTGTCGCAGGTCGCGGCGCTCGCGGCCTTCGACGCGCGGGACGAACTCGATGCCGTGCGCGACGGCTACGCGCGCAACCGCGCGATCCTGCTCGACGCCTTTCCCGGCCTCGGCCTCGGCCGAACCCATCCCGCGGACGGCGCCTTCTATCTCTACGCGGACGTCGCGAACCTCACCAACGACGCCTCCGGCTTCTGCCGGCGCATGCTCGACGAGGCGGGCGTGGCTGCCACGCCGGGGCTCGATTTCGACCCCAACGAGGGCGCGCACCACGTGCGCTTCTCCTTCGCGGGGTCGGAAGCCGAGTGCCGGGAGGCGGTTGCTCGCCTCAAGGGCTGGCTCGGCCGCTGACCGCAGCGGAGCGGTAGGTCTGCGTGGATATCGACGCGCCGAGCGGGGTTGCTGCCGCCGTCCCCGCGCCGGGCGTATTCTGTGTGATCAGGCCGCCAGCGCGCGGAGCGCGGCGCCCTCCGCCTCCGTCACCGCTTCCCCGAGCTTCGCCTCGAAGGCCCGGAAGGCATCGGCGGCCTTGCCCCAATCCGAGGCGCGGACGCTCGCGACCATCTCGGCCGCGCGGGCGCGGGCCCCGTCGAGATGGGCCTGCACCTGAGGCGGCAGCGGCGCGGACTGGCCGGGGCAGGCAGTGGCTTCCTCGCTCGCCGGCGACAGGCCCACGAGCACCGAGGCGAGGTGACGGCGCCAGGTCGCGCAATCGGCGGGCAGGCGGGCGAGGCGCGCGGAGACGCTCCCGTCGCCGGCCAGGAGATCGCGGCTCGCTTCCTCCAGCTTCAGGAGGCTGCCGATCGCGTCCGCGATCTCGCCGCGGGATTTGTCCGTGCCCGCAGCGATGCGGGTGATGTTCGAGGAGATCTCGCTCGTCGCCTGGATCTGCTGGTCCATGATCTCGGCCATCGTGCGCATGTCGGAGGCCGCGGCGGCGACGGACGCGCTCTCCGCCTCCACCCGCGCATTGGCCCGCGCCATCACGTCGGAGCCCGCCGCCACCGCGGCCCGGCTTTGATCGACCGCGCCCTGCATAGAGGCGAGTTCGCCCTGGAGCGAGGTGAGCCGGGCCCGAATCTCTTCGGTGGCCTTGGCCGTCTGGGCGGAGAGCGCCTTGACCTCGCCCGCCACCACAGCGAAGCCGCGGCCCGCCTCGCCGGCGCGCGCCGCCTCGATCGTTGCGTTGAGCGCCAGGAGGTTGGTCTGGGCGGAGATCGCGGCGATGGCGCTCGCCATCTCCTCGATCCGCCGGGCGGCCGCCGCGAAGGCGTCGAGCCGGCCGCCGATCTCGGTCGTGCAGGTCTCGATCACGCGCATCCGCTCGCCGGCCTGCTGCATGTCGACGGCGCATTCCGCGATGCCGGCGCGGGCGCGCTCGGCGGTCTCGGCGGAGGTCGCGGAGCGGGCGGCGACCTCGCTCGTCGAGGCCGCGACCTCCTCGCTCGCCGCCGCGATCAGGCGGGCCTGATCCGCGACCTGGGCCGCGTCGTGGGTGATCCAGCCGATCGAGACCCCAGCCTCGGAGGCGGCCGCAGAGACGCGGGCCTGACGCCGGAGCAGGTCAAGGTCCGGGCCGGGAGGGGCCGGCGGCGGAGCGGCAACAGGAGCGGTGGGTTCGGCAGGCGCCGGGGCCATCGTCGGGACGTCCGTCCGTGCATCGGCATTGCGGAAGAGACGGAGCATGGAACGACGGGCCCTCGGAAAATACTCCGGCATATTGGTCAGAAAAGGCTCAAGCGATCGTTAAGCCTTCGGGAAGGTCATCCGGGCGCGGAGGTCATTTCCTGTCGTCTTGAGCCCGTCGTCCCATCCCGGATGAGGCGATTCCCGGTGATTGCGTCGTCCTGTCTCGAAGTCGCGACGGCGAGATATTCGGTTGCTGAATACAATGTTCGCCGTATCGACTTGGACGAAGAGAGGTTACCGAAAAGAGAAATGCCGCCCCGCATCTCGGCAGGGCGGCATCGCAAGGAATGTTCACGGTCGCGGGGCGGGCTGCGCCTTCACTCTCCCGTGATCGCCGCCTTGGTGCGGGACCACCAGCCAGCCCGCTTCGGCCGGTCGGGGTCGGCGGGCGGTGTCAGCACCACGGCGACCGGCTCCCGGGCGGGCGCCGGCGGGACCTCGGCCGCGGGCTCGGCGGCCGCCGTTTCAGCGGCTTCCGGCTTGTCCTCGCCCTGACCCGTCGTGACGGGCAGCTCGATCGCGTCCTCCATCGGCACCGGCTCGGCCGATGCCGTTTCAGGCGCAGCGTTGACCTCGGCGACCGCATCGGCGCTCACGGGCTCTTCCGCCGAGAGAATCGCGACTTCGTCGCTCGCATCGCCCTCGGCCGCCTGCCCGCGGCCCTCCGAGCGGCCGCGACCGCCCCGCCGTCCGCGGCGGCGGCGGCGTCCGCCATTCTCATCATCGGGCTGGCGAGCGGCCTCGGCCGGCGCTTCCTCGGAGGCGTCCGCCGCGCTCTCCTCGCCCTCGGCGGTCTCGACGGTCTCGTCGTCGCCGTCCTCGTCGCCCGACTGCGCCTCGCTCTCGTCGGCGCCCGCCTCGGAGCGTCCGCCCCGGCGCCGGCGACGGCGACGGCGGCGGCGATGGCCGTCGCCCTCCTCGCGGCCTTCCTCGCGGCCCTCGGTGCGGGCCTCCTCGTCGGAACCGGCCTCGGCCTCCTCGGCCGTCTCTTCGACGAGATCCTCCTCCTCGATCTCGTCGTCGACCGCCATGGATGGCGAGATGGCGACGGCGCGAACGCCGGTCACGGGCCCTTCGGCCCGCTGGGCAGGCTCGCCGCGGTCGAGCTGGTAGGCGGCGGTGGCCGAGAGCCGCTCGTCGGCCGCGATCGTCACGGTCACCCCGAAGCGGACCTCAAGCTCGCGCAGATGCGCGCGCTTCTGGTTGAGGATGTAGAGGGCGACCTCGGTGCGGGTGCGCAGGACGAGGTTGTGGCTCTGCGACTTGAGCAGCGCCTCCTCGATCGAGCGCAGGATGTGAAGCGCCACCGACGAGGTCGCGCGCACGAAGCCCGAGCCGCCGCAATGAGCGCAAGGGATGGAGGAGGATTCCAGCACGCCCGTGCGGATGCGCTGGCGGCTCATCTCCAGGAGCCCGAAGGGCGAGATCCGGCCGACCTGGATGCGGGCGCGATCGTTCTTCAGGCACTCGTTGAGCTTCTTCTCGACGGCGCGGTTGTTGCGCTTCTCCTCCATGTCGATGAAGTCGATGACGATGAGGCCAGCGAGGTCCCGCAGGCGCAATTGCCGGGAGACCTCCTCGGCCGCCTCGAGGTTCGTCTTGAGCGCGGTGTCCTCGATATCGTGCTCGCGGGTGGCGCGCCCCGAGTTCACGTCGATCGAGACCAGCGCCTCGGTCGGGTTGATCACGAGGTAGCCGCCGGACTTCAGCGAGACGTGGGTCGAGAACATCGCGTCGAGCTGCTGCTCGATGCCGTAGCGCGCGAAGATCGGCGTCGGATCGCGGTAGGGCTTCACGACCTTGGACTGCGTCGGCATCAGCATCCGCATGAAGTCCTTGGCCTCCCGGTAGGCGTCCTCGCCCGAGACCAGCACCTCCTCCAAGTCCTTGTTGTAGAGATCGCGGATGGCGCGCTTGATCAGCGAGCCCTCCTCGTAGACGAGCGCCGGGGCCTGCGAGGACAGCGTCAGCTCGCGCACGCTCTCCCAGAGGCGCATCAGGTACTCGAAGTCGCGCTTGATCTCGGGCTTGGTGCGCGACGCGCCGGCGGTCCGGAGGATGACGCCCATCCCCTCCGGCACCTCGAGGTCCTGCGCCACTTCCTTGAGACGCTTGCGGTCGGCGGCGGAGGTGATCTTGCGGGAGATGCCGCCGCCGCGGCCGGTATTCGGCATCAGAACGGAGTAGCGCCCGGCGAGCGACAGGTAGGTGGTGAGCGCCGCGCCCTTGGTGCCGCGCTCCTCCTTCACGACCTGAACGAGGATGATCTGCCGACGCTTGATCACCTCCTGAATCTTGTAATGGCGCCGGTAGGTGCGGGGCCGCTCGGGGATCTCGGCCAGTGCGTCGCCGTTGCCGCCGACCTGGGCGATCTTGGGCTCGGCATCCGGATCGTCGCCGTCCTCGGATTCCTCGTCCTCGTCCGATTCCTCGTCGTCATCGGAGGCGTCGTCGTCCTCGTCGTCTTCGTCCGAATCGTCATCCTCCTCGGCGCCGGCCGCGTCCGTGCTCGATCCCTCGTCGGAGTCGTCCCCGATCTCGGAGGGCTCGGGATGGCCTTCGGCCACCGGCTCGGGCGCCTCGGTCGCCGGGGCGGACGCGTCGCGCTCCGCCTGGGGCTCGCCCCCCTCCGCCGGCGAGGCGGATGCCTCGGCGGTCTCGGAGGACGCCTCCGCGCCGGCCGCGAGCGCCGCCTCGGGGAGATCGGCCGAGGCATCGCCGCCCGGCACCACCAGCTCGTCGTTCTCGGCAGCGGTCTCCGCCGCGTCCTCCGCGCTCACAGTCTCGGCGTTGCGCGCCGAGGCTGCCTCGGCACGGCGCCCGCGCGAGCGGCGGGACGAGCGGCGGCGCTCCTCGCGCTCGCGATGCTCCTCGGCGTCGCGCGCCTCGTCTTCGAGGAGCGCCTGCCGGTCGGCCAGGGGGATCTGGTAATAGTCGGGATGGATCTCGTTGAAGGCGAGGAAGCCGTGGCGGTTGCCGCCGTACTCCACGAAGGCCGCCTGGAGCGAGGGCTCCACGCGGGTCACCTTGGCGAGGTAGATGTTGCCGCGAAGCTGACGCCGGTTGGCGGCCTCGAAGTCGAATTCCTCGACCCTAGAGCCGTGAACCGTGACGACCCGGGTCTCCTCCGGGTGCATCGCATCGATGAGCATCTTGTTGTTGGCCATGACGAACTTTCGACATGGCGGCCGACGTCGCACACCTTGGACCGAGGCGTCCCGGTGGAGCCTCTCCCGGCCCGCGGGCCATGTTGGGAAACGCTCGCGACGGCCTCGTCACCGGGGCCGTGGGGGCTGTGGGAAAGGGATTGCCGTCAACCGCCGCTCGGCGCCGGTGGTCGGCGCGCCTGGGGTTGAACATGGCCGAGGGGACGAGCGAACCGGCGCGACGTGAAACACGCGCGCCTGCGGCACGAGCAACGGCAACCGATGCTGTGCGTGCGCTCATCCTTTCCCCGACCTCGCGAAAACATCCTGACCGGCATCGGCCGGTCGCGAATTCCAAAACGGTGTGGCGAGAGAAACTCCGCCACGTCTACCGACACCCGCCCGACGACCGATACGGGTCCGGCGATCACCGCGAGGGACCGGGAGCGACGCAACGTCTGTGCCCGGAGGCTCGGCCGCGGGTCGCGAAATGGACCGCCGGGACCGGGAAGGGGTCCGTATCATTACAGATCGCCGCAGGCATTTGGCAAGGGCGCCGGCCGAAGAGACTGGGCCGCGCGGCCCATTACCGTCCGGCGGGCCGAGGCGGCGCCTCGGCCGGATCGGCCGGCGCGCTCTCCCCGGCCGGGGCGGCGCCCCGCGACCGGCGGGGTGCCGCCGCGGCGCCCGACATGCAGCCGCTGCAGATCGAGGTGGTCGCGCGGCGGACGCGGTCGTCGAAAGCCTTCTCCTGCAACTTGCGCTCGGTGTCGGCGCGATCGCGGCGCGCCTCCATCTCCTCGGGCGTCGCGGGCGCCGACTGTGCGGCTCCGGCGGCGCTCGGTGCGATCGGCCGCCGCTTGTTCGGCGAGGGATCGACCTGCGCTGCCGCCGTCAGCGGGCCGGCGAGGAGGAGGAAGGCGGCGAGCAGGGGCAGGCGCATGAAGCGGTCTCCGTGGGCGGCGCGACCCTAGCATGGCGGGCATCAGACGACAGCCGCTCCGAAGGCGGCGGGTTTAATCCGTGACAATCGCTCAACACTTTCAAGCGCATCTCGGCAGTTCCGCCCCCGTGCTCACCTTTACGGGCTCGGCTCGGCCGGACCAGAATGCCGCTCGCGCGACCCGCCCATCGAAGGCGGGCGCCGGGACGGAACGGCCGGCTTGAGGAGTGGCTCGATGGTGGATGGGATGCCGGGGCGCCGTGCGCTCGTGAGGCGCCGCGGGTTTCTGGGTCTGACGCTGGCCGGAGCCTGCCTCGCGGCCCTGCCGTTCACCGCCGGGGCGGCCCGGGCACAGGCGACCTTCCCGACCCGCCCCATCACCCTGATCGTGCCCTTCGCGGCCGGCGGCTCGACGGACGTGGTTGCCCGGCTCGTCGCGCAGAAGATGTCGGAATCTCTCGGCCAGCAGGTCGTGGTGGAGAATGTCGTCGGCGCGGGTGGCAATGTCGGGGCGAGCCGCGTCGCCAAGGCCGATCCGGACGGCTACGCGATCCTGATGGGCACGGTGGCCACCCACGCCCTCAACCCCCTGATCCTGAAGCGCAAGCCCTACGACCCGATCGCCGATTTCGCGCCCGTCTCGCTCCTCGCCGTGGTGCCGAACGTCCTTGTCGTGAACCCGAACCTGTCGGCCAAGACCGTGCCGGAGCTGATCGCGCTGCTGAAGGCGGAGCCGGGCAAGTACAATTATGCCTCGTCGGGCAACGGGACGCCGCTTCATCTCTCGGGCGAGCTCTTCAAGAGCATGGCCGGCGTTCAGATGCAGCACATCCCCTATCGCGGCGCCGGACCCGCCCTGAACGACGTCGTGGCGGGACAGGTGCCGATCATGTTCGACAACCTACCCTCGTCCTCGGAATTCATCCGGGCCGGGACGCTGCGCGGCGTCGCGGTGACGACCAAGGAGCGGGCGCCTTCCTTCCCCGACATGCCGACGATCGCCGAGGCCGGGCTGCCGGGCTACGAGACCTACACCTGGAATGCGCTCTTCGCCCCGGCCAAGACCCCACGGCCGGTCATCGACGCGCTCAATGCGGCGGCGCTCAAGGCCCTCAAGGACCCGACCGTGATCGAGCGGATGCAGGCCTTCAGTGCCACGATCGTCGGTTCGAGCCCGGAAACCCTCGCCGACCACGTGAAGGCCGAGGCCGCGAAATGGGCGCCGGTCGTCAAGGAAGCCGGCGTTCAGACGGAATGAGCGGACGAGCCGCTTGGGAAAACCGTCGGCGTCCTCGCGACGGGACAGGCAAGACGTGGCACAGTCTTCGGCAGATCCGCCGGGCAAGGCGGCAGCCGAAGATCGCGGCGTGAGGAGGAAACGAGATGAGCGAGCTGGACCACGGCCGCGAACCGGGCCGTGGCATCGTGCGCGCACCGCAGAGCCTGGTAGCGGGTCTCGGCCTGGTGGCCCTCGCGCTGTTCGGGCTCTGGGCCGGGAGCGACCTGCCGCAGGGTACGCTCCGGGCCATGGGGCCGGGATTGATGCCGCGCTGGCTC
Source organism: Methylobacterium segetis (assembly GCF_004348265.1). GTDB lineage: Bacteria > Pseudomonadota > Alphaproteobacteria > Rhizobiales > Beijerinckiaceae > Methylobacterium > Methylobacterium segetis. The sequence continues at coordinate 36,513 of NZ_SMNT01000021.1, read as the reverse complement.
TCGATCGGCGTCGGGATCTGCGGCCTCGCCCTCGTCGCGGTCTCCTTCGTCAGGGACGGCGAGCCGCTGGCGGGCGCCGCGTGGCGCGGCCCCGTGGTCGTCACCCTGGCGATCCTCGCCTTCGCCGTCACGATCCGCCCCTTCAGCCTCGGTCCCGTCGCGACTCCCGGCCTCGGTCTGATCGTGGCAGGGCCTCTCGCCGTGATCGTCGGCGGCTACGCCACGCCTGAAGCCCGCCTGCGGGAACTCCTCATCCTGGCTCTGTTCCTCACCGCCGGCTGCATGCTGCTCTTCGGCGATCTCCTCAATCTGCCGATCCCGATCTTCCCGGTTGCCCTCGTCGACGCGCTCTCGGGCACGCTGTCCTCGCGCACGCTCCTGCGCCTCGCGGCCGGGCTCCTCTGCGTCGGGGGCCTCGCCCTGCTCGTCCTCGGACGAGGCCAACGGCGCGAGGGCGTCGACGTCGCCACCCATTCGCTGACGACCTGAGCGCGATCCATCCAAGGAACCCCCGGCTGTGTCGGATCTCGTCTCCAATCTCGGGCTCGGCTTCTCGATCGCGCTCAGCCTGCAGAACCTCGCGCTCTGCTTCCTCGGCTGCCTCGTCGGCACGCTGATCGGCGTGCTGCCCGGCGTCGGGCCGATCGCCACGATCGCGATGCTCCTGCCGATCACCTTCGGGCTCGATCCGGTGGGCGCGCTGATCATGCTGGCGGGCATTTATTACGGGGCGCAGTACGGCGGCTCGACCACGGCGATCCTCGTCAACATCCCGGGCGAGGCGACATCCGTCATCACGACCCTCGACGGGCACCAGATGGCCCGCCAGGGACGGGCCGGCATCGCGCTCGGCATCGCGGCGATCGGCTCCTTCTGCGCCGGCACGGTGGCGACCATGCTGATCGCGGCGATCGGCGCGCCGCTCACCCGGCTCGCCCTCGTCTTCGGCCCGGCCGAGTATTTCGCCCTGATGGTGATGGGCCTCGTCTTCGCGGTGGTGCTGGCGCGCGGCTCCATCCTCAAGGCGGTGGCGATGATCCTCGTCGGGATCCTGCTCGCCACGGTGGGCACGGACCTCGAGACCGGCCAGGAGCGCTTGACCTTCGGCTTCGCCTTCCTGACGGACGGGATCGACTTCTCGGTCCTCGCGATGGGCTTGTTCGGCATCGCCGAGATCCTGCGCAACCTCGACCACACCGAGACCCGCGACGTGGTGCGCCAGCATATCGGTCGCCTCCTGCCCGGCCGGGAGGATCTCCGGCAGGCGGCGGGCCCGATCCTGCGCGGCACCGCCATCGGCTCGATGCTCGGCATCCTGCCGGGCAACGGCGCCGTGCTCGGGCCGTTCGCGGCCTACACGGTCGAGAAGCGCATCGCCCGCGATCCGAGCCGCTTCGGCCGCGGCGCCATCGAGGGCGTGGCGGGCCCCGAGAGCGCCAACAACGCGGGAGCGCAGACCTCCTTCATCCCGCTCCTGACCCTCGGCATCCCGCCCAACGCCGTGATGGCCCTGATGGTCGGCGCCATGACGATCCACGGCATCGTGCCGGGCCCCGGCGTGATGACCAAGAACCCGAACCTGTTCTGGGGCATGATCGCCTCGATGTGGCTCGGCAACCTGATGCTGCTCGTCATCAACCTGCCGCTCGTCGGCGTCTGGGTGCGCCTCCTGAAGGTGCCCTACCGGCTGATGTTCCCGGCAATCCTGATGTTCTGCGCGATCGGCATCTACTCGATCAACGCGCTGCCGACGGACGTGATGCTGATCGGCGTGTTCGGCCTGATCGGCTACGTGCTGATCAAGTTCGGCTTCGAGCCGGCGCCGCTCCTGCTCGGCTTCGTCCTCGGCAAGCTGATGGAGGAATACCTGCGTCGGGCGCTCACGCTGTCCCGCGGGGATGCGATGGTGTTCCTCGAACGTCCGATCTGCGCGGGGCTGTTCGCCATCTCGATCATCATGCTGGTCGCGGCCCTGATGCCGTCGCTGCGCCGCAGCCGCGACGACGTCTTCAGCGAGGCCTGATCGCGCCGGAGTGGCGCGACCGGGCCGAGAAAGCGAATTGGGAGGACCTACGACGATGACACGAACGCTCACCCGCCGCCTCGCGGGCCTCGCCATCGCCGCGGCCGGGCTCGGCCTCGCGGCGACGGGCGCCCGCGCCGACGCCTATCCGCAGCGCCCGATCACCATGGTGGTGCCCTTCGCCGCCGGCGGCCCGACCGACGTCGTCGCGCGGATCGTGGCCGACCACATGTCCCGGACCCTCGGCCAGCAGGTCGTGATCGAGAACGTGACGGGCGCCGGCGGAACCACAGGCATCACCCGCGCCGCGCTGGCCACGCCGGACGGCTACACGATCATGATGGGCCATATGGGCACGCACGGGGCCGCGCCCGCCCTGTTCAAGGGCCTGAAATACGATCCCGCGACGAGCTTCGACCCGATCGGGATGGCGGCCGGTACGCCGATCGTCATCGTCGCCAAGAAGGATTTCGCGGCCACCGACCTGAAGGGCTTCCTCGCGGCGGTCAAAGCGGGCGGCGCCTCGATCAACCAGGCCCATGCCGGCGTCGGCTCGGTCTCCCACTCGACGGGCGTGCTGTTCGACTCCATCGTCGGCGCCAAGCCCACTCTCGTCGTCTATCGCGGCACGGGCCCGGCCCTGAACGACCTCATGGCGGGCCAAGTCGACTTCATGACCGACCAGATCGTCAACGTGGCGCCCCAGATCACCGGCGGCACGATCAGGGCCTACGCGATCGCGACCCCCGAGCGGTCGCCCGCGCTGCCGAACGTGCCGACCACCAAGGAAGCGGGCCTGGAGGGCTACGAGGTCAGCGCCTGGAACGCGGTCTTCGCGCCCAAGGGTCTGCCGAAGGACGTCTCGGCCGCCCTCGTGAACGCGCTGGGCAAGGCCCTGGAGGACGAGTCGACCCGCAAGCGCATCCTCGACCTCGGCGGCACCGTTCCGCCCGTCGCCGAGCGCGGTCCGGCCGCCCTGCAGAAGCTCGTGGAGAGCGAGGTCGCCCGATGGACCCCGGTCCTGCGTGCGGCCGTGGAGAGCGGCCAGTAGCAAGGTCCGCCCGGCGCTGCGCCTCCGTGCGGGGCCGCGCCGGGCGTCCCCACCCGCACGCGCCGGCCCCTCCCTGCAACTTCGGGAAGGGCCGCTCGTAGAATGATATGAGCCGCGCGCCGCTCCCAGAGCCCCTGGCCGGGCCTCACCATGAAGGACCTCCCGGCCCCGTGCCGCAACCGCGCGGGTCCGGCGAGATCATCACGGTCCTCGCCCATTACCACCGCGCCGAGATCGGCCGCATGGCCGGCTGGCGGGACCGGATCGACCGCACCACTAACTGGGCGATCACGGTGATCGCCGCGATGCTCTCGGTCTCGCTCTCGACGCCGACCGCGCATCACGGCGTACTGCTCTTCGCGATGCTGCTCGTGCTGCTGCTCCTCGCCATCGAGGCGCGCCGGTACCGGTTCTTCGACGTTTACCGGGCCCGCGTCCGGCGTCTGGAGCGCTTCTACTACGCCCAGATCTTCGCGCCGCTCCCCGGCGGCACCCTCGACTGGACTCGCGACCTCGGCGACAGCCTTCGGCGCCCGAGCTTCCGCATTTCGCTGGCAGCTGCCGTCGCCCGCCGCCTGCGGCGCAATTACGGCTGGATGTTCCTGATCCTGCTCTTCGCCTGGGTGCTCAAGATCACGTCGCCTTCGCTTCAGCCCGGCAGCAGCCCCGCCGGGACGAACCATGCGATCCGGGACATTCTCGAGAACGCGGCGCTCGGCCCCCTCCCGGGCTGGCTGGTGGCCGGTCTCGTCGCGACCTTCTACGGCGGCCTCGCCATATTCGTGCTCCGCTCGGTCATCGGAGAGCGGGAGCGGGACGAGGGGCCGGTCCATGTCTGAGGCGCGCCTCGGGAGCGGCCTTCCCGGCTTCGCGGACCCCGGAACCGTGCGGGTCCTGCCGCCGGCGGCGGTATCAATCCGGCGGCTGGGCGAGCCTGCCGAATGCGGTGTTGATCGCGGGGACATGGGCTGGATCGACGGCGAGCTTGCCGGAGAACCCGTCGCGGGCGGCAGCACGGGCGGCGCATTCGGCTCCACCGCGATCGGCGAAGTGCGGCTCCGCCGTGTCGAAGGCCGGGAGGCCTGCGGCCGCGGCGGTGATGAGGAGGCGGTCGCGGGCATGCCGGCAGGGGCTCGGCCAATCCGCGCTCCCGGTGCCGAAAACATCGACGCGGAGGTCGGCGGCGAGGGCGCCGACGTCCCAGGTCAGGCCGGCGAGCCGCCCGGACGCGCCCGGCAGGCTCGGCAAGGCGAGGATGTCGGCGGCCGTATGCGCGGCGGCGAGGATCCGCGTCGACCCATCTGGCAGGCCGGCCAAAGCTTCGTGAACCGCGAGACGCGCGCCGAGGGCCGCGACGTCGCGGCCGCTGCCCGTGGCGAGGACGATGCCGTCCGGCGCAAAGCCCATCAGAGCCGCGAGATCCGCATCCGTCTTGCCGGCGTCGAGGCGGCCGATCCCGACGAAGAGTCGCGTCGCGGCCCTGTCCGCCCGCCCGCATGCGAGAGGCTCGGCGGCAGCCGCACGGGCCGCGTTCCGGGCGCCTCCGCTCTCCGTGCCGAGGTCGAGCACGCAGGCATCCGCGCCCGCGGCGAGCGCCTCCGCGACGCCGTCCGGCCGTCCGCAGGTCACGACGATGAGGGAGCGGATGCTCACGCCAGCGCGGCTTCCCGCGGCGCGGCGGTGCCGCGAGCCGCCAGGATGCTGTCGATTCGGGACCGGTAGAGCGTCACGAGGGCGGCCGGCTCGTAGGATGAACCGACGAGGCGGGCCGCATTCTCGACGCGGCGCGCGCGCTCCGCGTGCTCGCGACGCACTGCCCGCAGCGCCTCGACGGCGCTGTCGTGTCGAGGATCGGCCCAGACGTGGCCCGGTTCGACGTAGGCGTATTCGTCGGCGCCCGTCGGCACGATGTCGAACGCGACCGGCCAAGCCGTCTCCGACGTGCAGAAATCCGCATTCCCGGAATAGTGCGTGCAGACGACCGGGGTGCGCCGCTGCATCGCCTCCAGCATGCCGAGGCCGAACCCTTCGGAGCGATGGAGCGAGACGTAGCAATCCGCCGCCGCGATCAGATCGAGCACCTCCTCGTGGCGCATGGTTCGGTCGATGATCGCGATACGGGCATCCGCGTCGCAGGCATCCGCGATCTTGCGCCAAGCGCGCAGAGTGCCGGGATCGCTCAGCGTCGCGGCATTGTGCGTCTTGATGATCAGTCGGACCCCGCTGTCGGTCGGAAAGGCCGCCCGAAACGCCTCGATCACCGCCGTCGGGTTCTTGCGCGAGGTGTAGGAGAACGAATCGTAGGAGGTGAAGAACACGAAATCGTCGGCTGTAGTGCCGAAGAGGCCCTGCATCAGGGTTCGCGCCCTGGACGCGCCGTCCGGCGCGAGCGGCGGCAGCGCGAGCCGCATGTTGCGGACCGGCTTGTTCGTCGCCGCCTCGAAGCAGCGCCGGTTGTACTCGGACGCGACCCAGATCTCGTCGACGAGATCGAGGGCGAGCCGGTGGTTCGCGGCGATCCGGTCGAGCTCCCAGAAGAAGAACCCGATGTTGTAGGCGTCGGTGAAGACGTCCGGCGAATGCGCGTAGACCAGCGGCAGCAGGTCCGGATTGACGTGGATGATGTTGACGACCGCACCCTGCGCCACGTGGCGGACGTGATTGTCGTCGGCGACGGCCGGCTGCGGATTCTCGAGGGAGAAATTGGCGAAGCGGCAGGGGAGCCCCGAGGCGAGCAGCACGGACCGGGTCGAGCGCGCCGCGGTGGCAAGCCCGGAGGCCTTGTCGAAGGGCGCGACCACCTGCACGAACGGTATGACATCGGGCGGCGAACTGGCCGTCAGGTGAGCCGCATCGATCCGGTCACCGTCGTGGGAGACCGTCGCGAACGCTTGGCGCTCGATGTCGAATCCGTGGGCGGCGACGACGGCGAGATAGGTCTCGCGGTCGGGATACGGCGTGCCATCGTTCGCAGCTGAGAGGGTCGCGCCGACCGCGTCGAATTGCGGTTCGGGTCCCAGCAGGAAATGCTCCAGCACCTCGCGCGGGACGAAGCGCAGGAGGCCCGGCTCCTCGGCCGCGTCGAGCAGCACGGCGTAATGGCAGGCGATCCGCGTCTGGAAGTCGCCCGTGTCGCGGACGAAGGCGAGGTTCGGGTTTCGATCGAGCGCCTCCTCGATGAAGCGCGAGAAGGGCAGGAATCCGCCGCACTCGGCACCCGGCACGGCCTGGAGGAAGGCAGCCTGCCGGTACGAGACGAGGCAATCCTCGACGTTGAGGGCGGGCGCCCTGTTGCAGGCCCACCAGTACAGGACGCGCCGGTACCCCTGCTCGCTCGACAGGTCGAGGACGGAGCGGACGCCGTCATCCTCGAGCGCGTACCAGAGCGCCGCCCGGGACAGGGCGTAGCGCTGACCGCCGAGGACGATCGGCTCGTTGAGATAGGCGATCTCCTCCGCGCTGAGCGGCGCGCGGAAGGGGCGCTTGCCCGCGTAATGGTCGATGTACCAGCGGTAGAGATGGTCGCGATCCGAGGGTTCCGGGAATTGCTTCCTCAGGCCCATTCGCTCGCGCAATTGCGCAGCGAAGGGCGAGAGGCGCGGCCGGGCATCGCGGCCGTTTCCCGTTCCGGCGCAATCCGCTCCCTCGCCGCGCAGGAGTTTCAGGTAGAGGGGCGAGCGCGCCGCCTCACCGCGAGCCGGACACCGCGCCGCGCCGTCCGGCCGCGCGGCGGCCGCGCGAAGGACCTGCGCCTGAAGGCGAAGGATCGAGTCCGGCGTCGGATCGGCCCGATCGGGCCGAAACGTCTCGGAGAGACTGACCTGTGCGAGGATCAGGGGCGGATCGCTCGCGGTGCGGAGCTCGAGGCGGGCGCCCGGCTTCGACGCGTGCCGGCGGATCGCATCGTCGATGCGGATCATGAAGGCGTGTGAGCCGGAACCGATCCCAGCCGCCCGTAGGTCCGATCGGAATCGGTCGGCCCGGTGCTCGCGCAGGAGCAGGCCGTCGACCCAAAGCTCAATGCCGACATAGTTGTCCGGCCGCTGCGGATCGAAGGCCCAGCCGTTCAGGACGCCGTCCCGGAGACCGTCGAAATTGCCGCGCATGTCGGGCGGGAGGGCCGGCGGCGGCGCGCTCGGCCGTCTGCGACGGGACCGGAGGACCCACCTATGGAGAGCAGGAATCTTCAAGGAGCAGCCCGACGCGACGCATGTTCCTCAGATCGCTCACAGGTCTTAACAGTCGGACTAATCTTGTGCACGCCCTAATCCAGGATCGGCACAATTGTGTTGCCGATTTGATGCCATCGCAGCTTCGCCTTGAACACGCGTGCCATCCCTCAGGTGCGGTGTCGAACGCAAGTGTTGTTCGACCGTGGCGTAGGATCAGGCTCGAAAATTGAATTCAATTTTCTGGCCTGAGTGGCGTCCAGCGGCTCCCTCAGGTGAGATCGTGGACAGGTTTGGCCTGTACGCGTTCGGCCGTCTGTCGGGCGGCCGACCGGTACTTGTTGCGCAGGTGCCGGAACAGGATGTCGCTGAGCTCCGCCCCCGCCCGCCGGTGAAGGGCGTCGAGGATCTCCTCGTGCTCGCGCATCGCCTCTCCCCAGCGGTCCCGGTCCGCGTCGAGATTGGCGGAGTAGCGCGCCCGCCGGACTCGCCCGGCGAAGGTCGCGTAGGTCGCGCTGAGAGTGGCGTTGCGCGCCGCGGTTACGATGGCTTGGTGGATCGCTTGGTTGCAGGCGAAGTACCCGTGCAGATCGCGGCGCAGGTAGTGGCCGTACATCTCGTGGTGCAGCCGTTCGATCGCATCGAAATCCACGTCGGTCAGGTTCTCGCAGGCTAGGCGCCCAGCAAGGGCCTCGAGGCCACCCATCACGTCGAACAGCTCGATCAGCTCGCTCTCGTCGAGCCGGCGCACGCGCGCGCCCCGATTCGGCAGGAGGTCGATCAGCCCCTCTGCCGCAAGGACCTTGAGAGCCTCGCGCAGGGGCGTGCGCGAGATGCCTAAGCGCTCGCAGAGCAGGCGCTCGGGCACCCGGGCGCCTGCGGGCAATTCGCCCTCGACGATGTAGTCGCGCAGCCGCGTCAGCACCTCGCCGTGGAGGTGCCCGGCGGGTGCATCGCGCCCCGGCAGCGTCCCGCTTCCTCGCCCACGGGGCGGCACCCCTTCGCTGCTCGGATCGAAAGGTGCGACGACCTGCGAGCGGCCGTCCTGCCGATCGAGAAGGGTGGTTCGGCCGAGGGTCGAGGTGTTGGCCATGGCGGAACCGTAGCAGTGGCGCTGGGGCGCGTCGATTGGCGATCTGACGACAAGATAGTTCTTGCGGGCCTGAAAAATGAATGCATTTTAGGGCGCGACAAGACCAGATCGGGCGGCTGCGGCCGAACCCGGCCCGCCGCGAGGATGTGCCTTCACGCCTGACGCTCTGAACGCCGCTCGCTTCTGCCCCGCTCGGGAGGGGCGACATCACGGCAGGTGGGCGAAAGCCGCGCAAAACAAGAATTCGACCAGTGCGAGCCCGGCCTCAGACCCGCGCCGCAGGCACGCCGCCGGAGGAAACGGATGATAACGATACCCAGACGCGTCACCGCGCCGGGCATGGTGCTGTTCCTGCTCTGCCTGATGTATTTCATCACCTATGTCGACCGGGTGAATGTCGGCACGGCCGCCCCTGCCATCAAGGCCGAGCTCGGGCTCACCAACACGCAGCTCGGGCTGATCTTCTCGGCCTTCGCCTATCCCTACGCGGTGTTCCAGATCGTCGGCGGCGCCATGGCCGACAAATGGGGCGCGCGGCGCACGCTCTTCATCTGCGGCTTGATCTGGGCCGCGGCGACGATTGCCACGGGCTTCGTCGGCGGCGTGGTCTCGCTGTTCCTCGCCCGCTTCGTCCTCGGCTTCGGCGAGGGGGCCACCTTCCCGACGGCGACGCGGGCGATGCAATCCTGGGTCGCAGCCGACCAGCGCGGCTTCGCGCAGGGCATCACGCACTCCTTCGCCCGTTTCGGCAATGCCGTCACGCCGCCGCTGGTCGTCCTGCTGATGGCCTATCTGGGCTGGCGCGGCGCCTTCGTGCTGCTGGGCTTCGTCAGCTTCGCCTGGGTGGCGGTGTGGTTCTTCTACTACCGGGACGATCCGCGCGAGCATAAGGCGATCACCGCCGAGGACCTGGAGCGCCTCTCGATCCGCGACCGCAAGCCGGCCGCTCCGAAGCCGCCCGTGCCCTGGCGCCGGCTCGTGCCGCGGATGGCGCCGGTGACGCTGACCTATTTCTGCTACGGCTGGTCGCTCTGGCTCTACCTCAACTGGCTGCCCTCGTTCTTCAAGGACGGCTATGGCCTCGACATCAAGAACTCCGCCCTGTTCGCCTCGGGCGTGTTCTTCGCGGGCGTCATCGGCGACACGCTCGGCGGCGTGGCGAGCGACCGCATCCTGAAGAAGACCGGCGACCTGCAGAAGGCCCGCCGCAACGTGATCTGCCTCGGCATGCTCGGCGCCGCGGCCTGCCTCGCGGGCGTGTTCTTCACCAAGGAGCTGACCTTGATCGCGCTGCTCCTTAGCGGCGGGTTCTTCTTCCTCGAACTCGTGATCGGCCCGATCTGGTCGGTGCCGATGGACATCGCCCCGCAATATGCCGGCACCGCGAGCGGGCTGATGAACTTCGGCTCGGCCTTCGCGGCGATCGTCTCGCCGCTCACCTTCGGGTGGATCGTCGACGTCACCGGCAACTGGATCCTGCCGTTTGCCGGCTCGATCGGGCTCCTCGTCATCGGCGCGGCGCTGGCCTTCACGATGCATCCCGAGCGGCCCTTCGCGGTGGAGCCTGAGGCGTTGACGCCGCGGCCCGTCCCGGCCGAGTAAGGTCGGGGCGAGCGGGTGCTTCGCCGGCACCCGCCGCGAAGCGCGGGCCGACTTGGCCCGCGCCGCCGAACGGCAGGAGCCGCCGATGCTCAGACACCGCCACGCCAAGATCGTCGCGACCGTCGGCCCGGCGAGTTCCTCGCCCGAGATGCTCAAGGCCCTGTTCGAGGCCGGCGTCGACACATTCCGGCTGAACTTCAGCCATGGCGGGCGCGAGGATCACGCCCGCGTCCACGGGGCGATCCGCGCGCTGGAGCGGGAGGTCGGTTGCCCGATCGGCATCCTGCAGGACCTTCAGGGTCCGAAGATCCGCCTCGGCACCCTCAAGGACGGCGGCTTTCGCATCGAGACGGGTGATCCCGTCCGCTTCGTGCTCGCCGGAAGCGACGGCGACCGGGATGCGATCCCGCTGCCCCATCCCGAGATCTTCCGGGCCGTCGCGCCGGGGCAGGACCTGCTGATCGACGACGGACGGGTGCGCGTGCGCGTCACGGGGCTGGAAAGCGACGTGATCGAGGCGGAGGTTGTCGTCGGCGGGGCGATCTCGAACCGCAAGGGCGTCAACCTGCCGGGCACGCTCCTCGACATCTCGCCCCTGACCCGGAAGGACCGCGACGACCTCGCCTTCGGCCTCGAACTCGGGGTCGATTGGGTGGCGCTCTCCTTCGTGCAGACGCCCTCCGACGTGCTGGAGGGGAGGGCACTCGTGAATGGCCGGGCGGGCCTGATGGTGAAGATCGAGAAGCCGCAGGCCCTCGACCGGATCGGCGACATCATCCGCCTCTCGGATTCCGTGATGGTTGCCCGCGGCGATCTCGGCGTCGAGATCCCGCCGGAGGACGTGCCCGGCCGCCAGAAGGAGTTGATCCGGGCCTGCCGCGTCGCGGCCAAGCCCGTCATCGTGGCGACCCAGATGCTCGACTCGATGGTGGCCGCTCCGACGCCGACGCGGGCGGAGGCGTCCGACGTCGCGACGGCGATCTTCGACGGGGCGGACGCCGTGATGCTGTCGGCCGAATCCGCGACCGGCCGCTATCCCGTCGAGGCGGTCGCCATGATGGACCGCATCATCCGGCGCACCGAGGCGCACCGCCTCTATCCCTCGCTCGTCTCGGCTTCCGAGCCGGGTGACGAGGAGAGCCCGCCCCACGCGGTCGCCACGGCCGCCTCCGGCCTCGCGGAATCGATCCATGCGGCGGGCCTCGTCGCCTTCACCCTGAGCGGGACCACGGCGGCCCGAAGCGCGCGACGCCGCTCGCCCGTCCCGATCCTGGCGATGACGCCGTCGGAACTGGTCTCGCGTCAGCTTTGCCTGCTCTGGGGTACGCAGAGCGTGCTCTCCGCGGACATCGCTTCCTACGAGGAGATGGTCGACCTCGCCTCGGCCGAGGCGGTGCGGCACGGCTACGCCCGCTCCCACGAGCACATCGTCGTGGTGGCCGGAATTCCCTTCGGCCGGGCAGGGACGACCAACAACCTGCGGGTGCTCGAGATTCCGTGAGGAGCGCCGGTCAGCGCCCGGCCCGGTCCGACCGTCCGCGGGCAGCCGAACGCCGCCGATTTTCGGCCGCGCACAGGCCGCGCTCGCTCGCCGCCTCCGCCAACAGGCCCACGAGGGCGCCGGCCGCCACGTCGGCCGGGTAATGCGCACCGCGCAGCACCTGAAGTGCCAGGACGAAGCCCGCTCCTGCATAGGCTCGCCCCCGCCATGAGGGGTGCGCGCGGGCGAGCGCCCGGGCCATGGCCACGCTGACGGCGACGTGGCCGGACGGGAAGGATTGCCACGGGCCCTCGTTGGGTCCCGACCAGCCGCGCGCGTAGATCCCGTCCTCGATCAGGACGTTCGGCCGCGTCCGATGAACGAGGCGCTTCACGGTCGACTTGATCAGGCTCGCCGCGAGGTGGGCGCCGAGCAGGCGGCCGGCTGTTCGCGTAGCCGCCGGGTCCCGGCCGAACTGACCGTAGGCGAAGAGCAGCCCGACGAGAGCCAGCAGCGCCTGCTGGCTCCCGATCTCGCTGACGGTGCCGAGACCGCGGACGAAGTCGGTGTCCTTGGCCTGAGCAAGCCGCAGGGCCAGGGCGATGTCGGCCTCCTCCAGGGGAAACGGGTGGTCGATCGGGGCATCGCAACCGGGCTCCTTGCGCATCATGGCCGGTAACGCATGGCCAAGCCTCGGCGTTCGGAGCGGGCGGAAACGTTTCCGCGAGGGCGTTCGCCGTGCCTGTCCGAGGTCGGGACGAAGGGGGAGGATGGCCTTGCACCATATCGGCATCAGGGGGCCGGGGATGGCAGATCCGTGCGGCTTGCAGCCGTGGGCCGCCCGGAATCCTGCGGGCTGACGCTGCGGTCGGTGCCGGCAAGAGAGTGTCGTCAGGCGCGATCCCGTGCGATGCCGTGGCGAGCGCGGCAACAAGCGTCGCCGCAATAATTGATTGTCCTCCGTCAGGTGGCGCGCGTGCTGTGCACGTTTTGGGCAGGAGCTATACTCGTCGCAAGTTGTATCTCATCCCGATGCTTGCTAGTCCGAGCTTGCCGGGAGGAGACCAAGCGTGCTGCATCGAACACGCGATCACGCGACGGAGCACTCCGACGATCCTCTGACCCTCGCGCGCGGCGCCAGCGTCGTCGGCACCTGGGTCTGGAGCGGGGCGCGTGGCGACCATGTCCTGGACAGGGGAGCTGCCGAGATGCTGACCGGCGATCCGGCCCTGGCGCAGACCACGCTTTCGCTGGAGACGGTGATCGCCCGCATCCATTCCGAGGATCGCGCCGACGTGCTCCGGCACGTCGAGAAGGCCGAGGCTGAGGGCGGCCCCGTCATCTTGACCTACCGTGTGCACACGGCCGAAGGGATTCGCTGGGTCCTCGATCATGGGCGCATCTATGCGCGCGAGGCCGCAATGCCGGCACACGGGCACGGAATCCTGATCGACGTCACCGCCCGTGTCCTACGCGACGGTCGACTCGAGGACCCGCAGGCGGCTTCGTCGAGCCCCCTCGATCGCGCCGCCTCGCACGCCCTTGCCGCGCGCCGCGCCATCGACGAGGACGGCACCCCGATCCTGCGGCAACTGGTCGATCTGCTGATGTGGGAGCTGGGCCGCGCGATCGCCCGGAGGATCGGGTGCGGACACGGCAACCGACTGAACTGAAGCGCCGAGATCGGTGGGTCCGCTCAGGCGCGCTGTTTCCCGGCTCCCGCGTCGTCCCGTCCCGGCGCGACGGCGCGTGCTGTCGGATGGCTGCTGAAGAATTGGTTCAGCGCCTCGTCGAGTTCGGGATTGGGCTTCTTCAGCCCCTTGATGAAGCGGGAGATGCGGGGCTGGTTGACGCCGAGCTCCCAGGCGAGCCTGGCCTGCGTCCAGCCCGAGCGCTCCAGGAAGGCGCTGACTCTGTGCGACGGCACGCGCACGGCCTCATTCTCCATCCGCCTCGGACGGCACGACCGGAGGATCTAGGTGCAGTGCCGAGCAGCACCAAGTTGCAGCGCGATTTAATCCCCGCCCAATGTTCACAAAAGCGTGATCCGGCTGTGACCGCCATTTGCGCCAGGAGTGCAGACCTTAGCTACAGGCGCCCGATCCCTGCATGAGAGGAACCATCATGCGCTCCGTGATCTTCAGCGCCGCACTCGCCCTTCTCCTTCCCGCCGCCGCCTCCGCGCAGGATGCCGGCGATGCGGCGGCCGGCGAGAAGGCTTTCGCGCCCTGCAAGGCCTGCCATGCCTTCGACAAGAACGGCGTCGGGCCGAACCTGACCGGCGTCGTCGGGCGCAAGGCCGCGAGCGCGGAGGGCTACACCTACTCGCCCGCCCTGAAGAACTCGGGCATCACCTGGGATCAGGCGAACCTGCACGAGTGGCTGAAGAACCCGAAGACCAAGGTTCCGGGCACGAAGATGGTCTTCGCGGGCTATCCCGACGACAAGAAGATCAACGATGTGATCGCCTATCTCGCCACGAAGAAGTAGGGCTGCGGGGTCGCAGGCCCGCCACGAGCGCTGCGGCCCGAGCCGCATGGGACGTGGCGGGTGCCGCCGGGGATCTGCTTACTCGAACAGGGCGACCTTCACGATCCGCTGGCCGCGCCATGTCACGGCGCAGGGCCTCGGCGTGAAATCCGGTGCGATGGCGAGGCTGAACCAGGCGGGCAATTGCGCTGTCAGGCTCGTCTCGATCAGGGCCCGGTGACGGTTGATGATGACGGCCCGGCAGCGATACGCGTCGGGCCCGTTCCGCAGGATGATCCGCGCGTCCGCGAGGTGCGGCGCGACGTCGTCGGGGGCCGGTCTTGCTGTCGTTGTCGCCATGAATCCGCTCGAAGCAGGTGAGGTCCCGGCATGCTGCGGGCCGCGCGGTTCGAGGGTCGCTACCGGGATCGCTCGAATTGTCCGGATGCTCGGGGAAGCATCTTTCCACGAGCGCGCGGAACCGGTGCCCGGCAGACGCGCCCGATGCTCAGTGCGAGAGGATCTTCGAGAGGAAGTGCTGCGCGCGAGGGGAGCGGGGTTGGCCGAAGAAGTCGCTCTTCGTCGCGTCCTCGACGATCTCGCCGCGATCCATGAAGATCACCCGGTCGGCCACCTTGCGGGCGAAGCCCATCTCGTGGGTCACGACCATCATCGTCATGCCGTCGCGGGCGAGCTCGACCATGACGTCGAGCACCTCGCCGACCATCTCCGGGTCGAGGGCCGAGGTCGGCTCGTCGAACAGCATCACGACCGGGTCCATGGCGAGGGCGCGGGCGATCGCGACGCGCTGCTGCTGCCCGCCGGAGAGCTGGCCGGGGTATTTCTTCGCATGGTCGGAGAGGCCGACCCGGGCGAGCAGGTCGAGCCCGCGCTTCTCGGCGTCCGCGGGGCTGCGGCCGAGAACCTTGCGCTGGGCGAGGGTCAGGTTGTCCGTAATCGAGAGATGGGGGAACAGCTCGAAATGCTGGAAGACCATGCCGACGCGTGAGCGCAGCTTCGGCAGGTTCGTCGCCCTGTCCTTCACCTTGGTCCCGTCGACGGTGATCTGGCCTTCCTGAAAGGGTTCGAGGGCGTTAACGCACTTGATCAGGGTCGATTTGCCCGATCCCGAAGGTCCGCAGACGACCACCACCTCGCCCTTCGACACCGTCGTCGTGCAGTCGGTGAGCACCTGAAACGATCCATACCACTTGCTCACGGCGTTGATCGCGATCATCGGCTCGCCCGTGGTCGCGGTGCGCGGCGGGATCAGCGGGCCCTGCTGCAGCCCGTCGTCGGGAAGCGTCGCCTCGCGCCCGGCGGGCGTCGGAGCGTCCGGTCCCGGGATCGGTGTGGATGTCACGGCGGCCTCCTGTCGGCTCAGCGGATGATCGCGACGCGGCTGTGGAGCCGGCGGACCAGGGACGAGGCCGTGAAGCAGATCAGGAAGTAGACCACGGCGGCGAACAGGTACATCTCGACGAGGCGCCCGTCGCGCTGGGCGACCTTCGAGGCGGCGCCGAGGAAGTCGGTCAGCGAGAGCACGTAGACGAGCGAGGTGTCCTGGAACAGGATGATCGTCTGCGTCAGCAGGAGCGGCAGCATGTTGCGGAAGGCCTGCGGCAGCACCACCGTGCGCATCACCTGCGCGCGCGTCATGCCCAGCGCCAACGCCGCCGCCGTCTGCCCTTTCGGGATCGACTGAATCCCGGCCCGCATGATCTCGGCGAAGAAGGCCGCCTCGAACAGCGTGAAGGTGACGAGCGCGGAGGCGAAGGCGCCGACCTGGATCGGCGTCGGCGAGCGCACGACCCACGCCCCGATATAGGGGACGAGGAAGTAGAACCAGAAGATGACCAGCACGAGCGGCAGCGAGCGCATCAGCTCGACATAGCCCTTGGCGAGATGCGAGACGCCCGGCACGCCGGACAGCCGCAGGATCGCGAGCAGCGTGCCGAGCACCACGCCCATCGAAGCGGCAAGCGCGGTCAGCGTCACCGTGAAGACCATGCCCTGCCCGAACAGGTAGGGCAGGGAGGAGACGATGACGCCGAAGTCGAGGTTGGCGAACATCAGCGCTGCCCCGGGATGGTCAGGCTACGCTCGAGGAACGTCGCGGCCACGATCACCACCACGTTGATCAAGACGTAGAGCAGGGTCGCCGCGGTGAAGGCCTCGAAGACCTGGAACGAGAATTCCTGCATCGAGCGGGCACGCGCGGTCAGTTCGAGGAGCCCGATCGTGAGCGCCACCGACGTGTTCTTTAGGTTGTTGAGGAATTCCGAGGTCATCGGCGGCAGGATGATCCGGTAGGCGTTCGGAAGCAGCACGTAGCGGTAGGTCTGCGCCACCGTGAAGCCCATCGCGGTGCCGGCGAGGCGCTGGCCGCGCGGCAGGGCCTCGATGCCGGCCCGCACCTGCTCGGCGACGCGCGCGGCCGTGAAGAACCCGAGGCAGATCACCGCCGTGTAGAACGGCGCGTTCGGCAGCTGCTTGATCCACGCGCCCGCGGCCGGGAGCAGCAGCTCGGGCAGGACGAAGTACCAGAGGAACATCTGCACGAGGAGCGGCACGTTGCGGAACAGCTCGACGTAGGCCGTGCCGAAGCCTCGCGCCGCCTTGGAGGGCAGGGTGCGCATGACGCCGACGATTGAGCCGAGGCAGAAGGCGATCGCCCAGGAGGCGAGCGCCGTCAGGATGGTCCAGAGAAGGCCCGACAGGAGCATGTCGGCATAGGTGCCGGTGCCTTCGGGGGAGGGCTCGAAGAAGATCCCCCAATTCCACGTGTAGTTCATGTCCGGCCGCCCCCCGTCACGGCCGGATCAGTAGGAAGCCGGGTCCGGGCTGTCGCTCGGATTCGCGAAGGTCTTCTGCATCGCCTCGCTCATCGGCAGCTTCAGGTTGATGCCGCGCGGCGGGATCGGCTGTGTGAACCACTTCTCGTAGAGGGCCTTGCCCTCCGGGCTCTTGTAGAGGGCGGCCGTCGCCGCGTCGGCCACGGCCTTGAACGGCGCATCGTCCTTGCGCAGCATGATGCCGTAGGGCTCGGGCTTCGAGAGGGCCTCGCTCGAGATCGCGTAGGCGTCGGGCGTCTTCGAGCCGGCGACGAGGGAGGCGAGCAGCACGTCGTCCATCACGAAGGCGTCGGCCCGACCGGTCTCGACCATCAGGAAGGCCTCGGCGTGGTCCTTGGCCGGCAGGATGGTCAGCCCCATCGAGCGGGCGGCGTTCGCCTCGTTGATCTGGCGGATGTTCGTGGTGCCGGAGGTCGAGACGACGGTGCGCCCCTTGAGGTCCGCGATCGTGTCGAGCTTCTTCTCCCGCTTCGCCACATAGCGCGTCGCCGTGAGGAAGTGGGTGTTGGTGAAGCCCGCCTGCTTCTGGCGGTCGGCGTTGTTGGTGGTCGAGCCGCATTCGAGATCGATCGTGCCGTTGGCGATCAGGGGAATGCGGGTCGCGGAGGTGACGGGCACGAGCTTCACCTCCAGCTTGTCGAGCTTGAGGTTCGCCTTCACGGCGTCGGCGATCTTCAGGCAGATCTCGGTCGCGTAGCCCACCGGCTTCTGGCTCCCGTCGAGATAGGAGAAGGGCACCGACGAGTCGCGATGGCCGATGGTGATGGCGCCGGACTCCTTCACCTTCTTGAGCGTACCGGTCAGCTCCTGCGCGGCAGCCGGCGCGACGGCGAGCGCGGCGGCGAGAGCGGCGGGGAGTAGGCTGTCTCTCAGGCCCATGCGGGATCCTTCCTGGGGGCTGACGCGATCGTCTGCGGCAAGGTTAGGCTTGCGGGTGCGGCCGGGGCAAGCGGCGTGCCGGTACGCACGCGCCCCGGCACGGGCGAGCCGGTGCCGGCAACGGGTCAGAAATCGCGCTGGACGCGCATGCGGATCTGGGTGGCGTCGTAGCGGCTCACCGTGAAGGCCGGCAGGCCGTTCACCGTGATGGGGCGGGTCTGGTCGGCGACGCGACCGCCGATGACGGACGTGCCGATATACGTGCCCTCGATGCCGATATCGAGGTCCTTCACCGGCGACCAGATCAGGCTCACGCCCGCGATGATCTGCGCGTTGTTGCGCAGCACCGGGCTCAAGGCGAAGGCGGCCGGGTTGGTGAAGGCGTTCGCCGGCGTCGCGCCTCCGATCAGGCCGTTGAGCAGGCTGAAGGCCTCGCGCGTGCCCCGCTTGTAATTGACCTCCCCATAGCTGCCGAAGAAGGCCGACCGCCATTCGGGCGACCAGTAATGCAGGAAGGAGCCGACCACCGTGAAGCTCGTCGAGAGTTCGAGCTTGCCGGTGATCGGGTTGATCACCGCGTCCGAGACGTATTGCTGAAACGAGGCGCCCTGGACGGGTGTGAGGTTGCTGAGGTAGCTGCCGGTCAGGTAGGTGTAGCCGGTGTAGAGGATGCCGCCCTCGGCGTAGGCGCCCTGTAGGTAGAAGCCGTCGCCCTGCGCGATCATCGGCAGGTTGACCTTGATGCCGCCCTGCACCGCCCAGCCGTAATCGGTCTGCGCGCCCGATCGGACGCCCCGCGCGGCGAGGAGCGCGCCGGCCGCCGCGTTCGAGATGGCGACCCCGCCGGTGCCGAACGCCGAGTTCGCGATGAAGCCGCCGACATTGACGTCCTTGACCGCGCCCGAGAGCTGGGCGGAGCCCCACGAGGCGTCGTAGCGGAGCGCGGCCACGAAATCGGGCATGCGCGCGCGCTGCACGGCGTCGAGGAAGGTGACGCCGGTGGCGTTGAAGCCGCCATCCGTCGTGAGGATCACCGGCGTCGGCGCCGTCGTGCCGACGACGAATTGCGAGGCGAGCCCGGCGCCCGCGGCGGCCGTCGCCACGGAGGCCGCGTAGACCGGCTGCTTGCGGAACATCGGGTCTTCCATCGACAGGGTCAGGCTCAGGCCCTCGCCGATCTTAGCCGTGTAGGCGAGAAGGTTCGTGGAGGCGATGTCGGACCCGCCGGTCGAGCCGATCAACTCGTAATCGTGGGCATAGAAATCGAAGAACGACGAGGCGCGGCCGGCGGTCAGGCCGGCGATTTGCACGAAGGCCTTGTCGGCGACGACGAAGTTCTGGACGCGGCCGAACGTGTCCTGGCCGAAGGCCGGGAAGGCGTTGGCGATGCGCTGCTGCGTGCCCGAGGCGAGCAGCGTGCCGGTGCGGCTCGCGATCTCGGCGCGGACGAAGGCGCGCAGCGTGCCGTAGCCCGTCTGGGTGCGCGCATCGAGGTTGAGGCGCAGCAGTCCGCGGGACTGATACTCGTCGCCCTGGCTCTGCGCCCGGTTCGGGTTGGGGATGGTGCCGGCCTCGAAACGCGCTCGTCCCGAGACCCGCAGGCAGGTATCGGTGCCCGGAATATAGAAGAAGCCGGCACCGTAGGCGCCGCAGACGCGCACGTACTCGACCGGAACCGCCTTCTTGAGGGGCAAATCCGCGGCCTGCGCCGTTCCCGTTCCCACGATGCCGGCCGCCGTGCACAGCAAGGCCGATCTGATCCTGATCATCCACACCCCCAACTCGACATTCTGGCCCATGCGATCCGATCCGGCCTTGAGCCCGATCGATCATCGTCCCGTCATCGGCAGCCCCGCGCGATCTCAGGTGAGGGGCGAGGCGGCGTCTCGCGGTTTGTGCCGGGCCACCCGAACCTTTGGGCGCCCGTCAAACCGCGGTTGCATGTTTCTTGTGCGGGTTGTTTGCGTTGTAAGCACAAGATCAGTTCATGGCGTGAAAGCAATTCGACAGATAAGATCCGCCTACGACAAGAGCATTCCCGCGATTCGGCCGCGGTCGAACGCAGCTCGCCGACCTGTGTTGCCTTTCTGCATCTTCGCTCGAGGGCGCGGAACCCAGGGGCAGGCCGTTTCGCTGGCGAGGTGCGTGAAGGCCGTCGCCTGCTGCGCCGCCGGCCGAGTTCCGGCAAGCATCGGCGGCAATCGCAGTCGCGGCTTCGTGAGTTGAGGGTGCGAAGGAGGCGGTCTTTCGTGACAGCGCGGCCCTTTGCGTCCAGTCCCGCCCGGGCCGGGGTCCTTGCTGAGCTTGCGCGCGGCACGCTTCCTGCTCAGAACCGATGATGCGGCCGAGATGCCGAAGGTGCCGAGGAGACGCCCGTGAGCGGCAACCGCCTGACGACGATGATCTTCATCGGCATGGTTCTGGGGATCGGCGTCGGATACGCCTGCAGCATCACTTGGCCCGATCCCCAGACGGCGAAGGAGATCTCCGGCTACATTTCTCTGATCAGCGACGTCTTTCTGCGATTGATCAAGATGATCATCGCTCCGCTGGTCTTCTCGACGCTCGTCGTCGGCATCGCGCATATGGGTGACACGGCCTCGGTGGGGCGCGTCGGCGGAAAGGCGCTGATCTGGTTCGTCGGCGCCTCGTTCTGCTCGCTGGCGCTGGGCCTCCTCCTCGTCAACATCATGCAGCCCGGTCACAACCTGAACTTGCCGCTGCCCGATACCGGCGCGGGAACGGGGCTCAAGACCGCCTCGCTCTCCCTGAAGGACTTCGTGACCCATCTGGTGCCGAAGAGCGCCGTCGAGGCGATGGCGAACAACGAGATCCTGCAGATCGTGGTCTTCTCGATCTTCTTCGGCGTCGCGCTCGCGGCCCTCGGGGAGAAGGGAAGATTCCTGGCCCAGGGCGTCGAGGCGCTGGCCGACGTGATGCTCAAGGTGACGGGCTACGTGATGATGTTCGCCCCCGTCGCCGTCTTCGCCGCAATCGCGGCGACGATCACCACGCAGGGCATTGGCGTCCTCGTCACCTACGGCAAGTTCCTGGTCGAGTTCTACCTGAGCTTGTCCGTGCTCTGGTGCCTGCTGCTCCTCGCCGGCTTTCTCCTCGTCGGCTCGGGCGGCATCTCGCGGCTGCTCGGGCTGATCCGGGAGCCCTTCATCCTCGCCTTCTCGACGGCCTCGAGCGAGGCCGCCTACCCGAAGACGCTGAACAACCTCGAGCAGTTCGGGGTGCCGAACCGGATCACGTCCTTCGTCCTGCCGATGGGCTACTCGTTCAACCTCGACGGCTCGATGATGTACTGCACCTTCGCGGTGATGTTCATCGCGCAGGCCTACGGCATCCCGCTCACCTGGGGCCAGCAGATCACGATGCTCGGTCTCCTGATGGTGACCTCGAAGGGCATGGCCGGCGTGCCCCGCGCCTCCCTCGTCGTGATCTCGGCGACGCTGTCGCAGTTCAACATTCCCGAGGCCGGGCTCCTGCTCATCATCGGCATCGACCAGTTTCTCGACATGGGGCGGTCGGCGACGAACGTGCTCGGCAACAGCGTCGCGACGGTCGCCGTCGCAAAATGGGAGGGGCAACTCGCCGGGACCGACCAGCGGCTCGACCGGGACGTCAGCCCGCTGCCCTCGCCGGCCGAGTAGGCCGAACCCGCGGAGACGCGCGATGTTCGCTTCCTTCGCGACCAGGGTCGCCTGCGCGCTGGCCCTCTGCCTCGGCGCCGCCCCCGCGCGCGCCATCGAGGTGCTGACGGGCACGTTGCGGAAGGCCGCGGAGACCGGCGAGGTCGTGATCGGGTACCGGTCGAGCTCGGTCCCGTTCTCCTTCGTCGAGAAGGGCGGGCGCCCGATCGGCTATTCGATCGACCTCTGCCAGGAAATCGTCGACGATATCGGCCGGGCGACCGGGCGGGAGGGCCTGCGCATCCGCTACGAGCCGGTCACCGCGGAGGGCCGCATCCCAGCCGTGACCTCGGGCATGGTCGATCTCGAATGCGGCTCTACGACGACGAACGCGGAGCGGCGCAAGAGCGTCGCCTTCTCGCCGATCCTGTTCGTCAGCGCGACGAAGCTCCTCGTCAGGCGCGAATCCGGCCTGCGGTCGTACCGGGACCTCGGCGGCCGCAAGGTCGTGGTCACGGCGGGCACGACCAACGAGGCCCCGCTCCGCGCGATGCTCGCCAAGTCCGGCATCGCGGCTGAGATCCTCACGGCCGGGGATCACGCGGAATCCTTCGCGCTGCTCAAGGACGGGCGCGCCGACGCCTTCGCCACCGACGAGGTGCTGCTCTACGGCCTGAAGGCGGGGGAGGGACGCGAGGGCGCGGCCTACACCGTGCTGCCGGAGAAGCTCTCCTTCGAGCCCTACGCCGTCATGTTCCGCCGGGACGATCCGGACCTCGCCGCCCTCGTCGGCGACACGTTCCGCCGCCTCGCCGCCTCGCGCGAACTGCGCTGGATCTACGACAAGTGGTTCCTCAAGCGGCTGCCGAACGGCGAGCGGCTCGATATCCCGATGTCGGAGGAACTCCGGACGGGGTTCCTGACGATGGGCCTGCAGGACTGAGCGGCGGAGCCGCTGCCAGGCTGAGGCCGCCGGGGCCGCCGCGGGTGCGATTGTCCCGCCTCCGGCGGGCTGCTACCACCTCGTGCGGAGGCGAACGGGGTCTGGTGGCCCTCCTGGTCTTCAAAACCAGCGATACGCCAACAGCGTATGGTGGGTTCGATTCCCATCCGCCTCCGCCAGGGCCGCGCCGGCCCCTGGCCGAACTCCTCAGAGCGGGCCGGACAGCGGCGGCAGCGCGGTGCGCGCCGGCGTGCTTCGCCGCGCCCGCCACTCCTCGACGCGTTGCAGAACCACGTAGAGGGGCGGCACGAACAAGACGGCGAGGCAGGTCGAGGCGAGCATGCCGCTGAAGACCGCGATGCCGATCGACTTGCGCGCCGCCGCGCCCGCGCCGCTCGCCGTGACGAGGGGCAGCACGCCGAGGATGAAGGCGAAGGAGGTCATCAGGATCGGCCGGAACCGGAGCCGCGCGGCCTCGACGGCGGCCGCCACGATCTCCATGTCCTCCCCCCGCTTCTCGCGGGCGTACTCGACGATGAGGATCGCGTTCTTGCTGGCGAGGGCGATGAGCAGAACGAGCCCGATCTGCGTGTAGAGGTTGTTGGCCGCTCCGAGCGCGGCCAGCGCGCCGACCGTGCCGAGCAGCGCCAGCGGCACGGCGAGCAGCACCGCGAGCGGCAGGATCCAGCTCTCGTACTGTCCCGCAAGGACGAAGTAGACGAGCACGAGCGCCAGGGCGAAGACGAGGTAGACCTGCGCGCCGACGGCCTTCTCCTGATAGGACATCGCCGTCCAGTCGTAGCCGGTGCCCGGCGGCAGCACCGTCCCGGCGATCTCCTCCATCAGCCCGATCGCCTCGCCGGAACTGTAGCCCGCCGCCGGGCCGCCGACGATCGTGGCCGTCGGGTAGAGATTGTAGAGGCTGATCAGCGAGGGTCCCTGCACCGTCCTCACGGTGACCAGGGTTCCGAGCGGCACCATCGTGCCGTTGCCGGCCTTGACGTAAAGGTTGGCGATGTCCTCCGGGCGGAGCCGGTATTCCGAGGCGGCCTGCACGTAGACCTGGAAGGTGCGGCCGAACTTGTTGAACTGCGTCACGTAGGCCGAGCCGACATAGCCGGACAGGGTCGAGAACACCTGCCCCACGGTGACCCCGAGCGCCTCGGCCTTGATCCGGTCGACGGACACGGCGATCTGCGGCACGCCGGCGCGGAAGGAGGTGTTGAGCCTCTGCAGGGCGGATTGCGCGCTGCCGTTCGCGACGATGGTCCGGGTCAGCCCCTCCAGGAGGGTGTAGTCGAAGCTGCCGTTGCGCAATTCCACCTGCATCGTGAAGCCGCTGGCATTGCCGATGCCCTGGATCGGCGGCGGCACCAGCACGAAGGTGGCCGCCTCCTCGACCCCGTCGAGCATCCGGTTCAAGCGACCGTAGAGGCTGCGCAGGTCCTGGCCCGGCATCCCCGCGCGCTCGTCCCAGGGCTTCAGCACGACGTAGGCGACCCCGGCATTGGGCAGGCTCGCGTTCGAATCGAGGACCGAGATCCCACTGATCGTGAGCACCTGATCGATGCCCGGCACCTCCCGCGCGAGGCTGCTCAGACGCTGCATCACCGCGTCCGTGCGCTCCTTCGAGGCGCCGTCCGGCAACTGCGCCCCGATCAGGACGTATCCCTGATCCTCGACGGGCAGGAAGGCGGTCGGCAGGCGGGTCAGCGCCCAGCCCGCCAGGCCCGAGAGCGCGAGCGCGACGATCACGAGGGCGAGGCTGTGCCGGACCATCCGGGCGACCAGCCGGGCATAGGCGTCTTCCGCGAGGCCGTAGACCCGGTTGAAGGCCCGGTAGAAGACGTTGCGGCGCTCCGGCGGCACCGGCTCGCGCAGCCAGAGGGCGCATTGCGTCGGCTTCAGGGTGAGGGCGTTGATCGCGCTGATGAGGGCGGTGGCCGCGATCACGAGGGCGAATTGCTTGTAGAGCTGGCCGGTCAGGCCTGGCAGGAAGGCGGCCGGGATGAAGACCGACATCAGGACAAGGGTGATCCCGATGATCGGCCCGAACAGCTCGCCCATCGCGGTCTCCGCCGCCTCGCGCGGCGACAGGCCCCGCTCGATGTGGCGGGCGACGCCTTCCACGATGACGATCGCGTCGTCGACGACGATGCCGATCGCCAGGACGATGGCGAACAAGGTCGAGAGGTTGACCGTGAAACCGAGGGCGGCCATCGCCGCGAAGGCGCCGATGATCGTCACCGGGACGGTCGTCGCCGGCACGAGCATCGCCCGCCAATCCTGAACGAAGACCATGATCACGATGAGGACGAGGATCCCGGCCTCGAACAGGGTCAGGTAGACCTCGCGGATCGAGGCCTCGACGAAGGTCGTGGTGTCGAAGGGGATGGTGTGGACGAGGCCCGGCGGAAAGGCCCTGGCGAGCGTGTCCATCCGGGCGCGGACCTCGCTCGCGACGGCGATCGCGTTCGCTTCCGGCAGCTGGTAGATCCCAATTCCAGCGGCCGGCCGCCCGTTCAGCGTGAAGGACTGGCTGTAGCTCTGCGCGCCGAGCTCCACCCGGCCCACATCGCGGAGCCGCGTGATCCGTCCGCCGTCCTGCGCATCGGCCTTGAGGATGATGTTCTCGAAATCGGCCGCCTCGTCGAGCCGGCCCTTCACGTTGAGCGTGTACTGGAAGTCCTGACCCCTGGGCGCGGGCGGCATCCCGACCGCCCCGGCCGTGACCTCTTGGCTCTGCTGCTGGACGATGCTGATCACGTCGCTCGGCGTGAGCCCGCGGGACTGCACGAGATCGGGGTCGAGCCAGATCCGCATGGCATATTGCCCGGCGCCGAAGACCGACACGGTCCCGACGCCCGGCAGACGCGCCAGCTCGCTCTGCAGGTTGATCACGGCGTAATTGGCCAGGAACAGGCTGTCGAAGCGTCCGTCCGGCGAGGACAGGGTGACGAATTGCAGGATCGCCGTCGACTTCTTCTGCGTGGTGACGCCCTGGACCTGCACGGCCTGAGGCAGCGAGGGCATCGCGATGGCGACACGGTTCTGCACGAGAACCTGGGCTTGATCGGCGTTCGTGCCGATCGCGAACGTGACGGTCAGCGTGTAGGTGCCGTCGCTCGCGCTGGTCGACTGCATGTAGAGCATGCCCTCGACGCCGTTGACCTGCTGCTCGACCGGTAGCGCCACCGTGTCGACGACGGTGCGCGCGCTGGCGCCCGGGTAGCGCGTCGTGACCTGGACGGTCGGCGGGACGACGTTTGGGTATTGCGCCACGGGCAGGTTCCAGAGCGCGACCGCCCCGATCAGCACCATGACGAGGGCGAGCACGTTGGCGAGGACGGGCCGCTCGATGAAGAAGCGCGAGATCATGGTCGGCTCGGGCCTTTCCGGAGCGCGGAGGGAAGACGCCTCAGCGCTGGGCCGGAGCCGGGGCGGATGGCCGCGCATCGGCCACCGCTTCCTGCACCACCTTCTGCGCAACGACCTTCGAGCCGGGCACGGCGCGCTGGAGCCCGTCGGTGATCACCCATTCTCCGGCCGAGAGCCCGGCCTCGACCACGCGGTAGCGCCCCTCGAGCTGGCCCGTCGTGATCGGGCGCTGGATCACGACGTCGTCGGACCTGACGACGAGGACGTAGCTGCCCTGCTGGCTGGTGCCGATGGCATCGTCGCGCACGAGGAGGCCCTTCTCCTGATGCTGCACCGGCACGCGCACGCGGACGAACAGCCCCGGCATCAGGGCGTGCCCGCCGTTCTCGAACAGGCCGCGGGCGAGCAGGGTGCCGGTACCGGGATCGATCTGGGGCGCCACGTAGTCGAGGTGCCCCGCATGGGGATAGCCCGCCTCGTTCTGAAGCCCGATCTCGACCGGGATCTTCGCAATATCGCCGAGGGTCCGGCCCTGCTTCGTGAGACTTGCCTTGACCTGCAGCACCTGCTGCTCGCTCACGTTGAAGTACACGTAGAGCGGATCGACCCGCACGATCGTGGCGAGTTTCGTCGGTCCGCCGACCCCGACGAGGCCGCCGACATCGACGAGGTGGTTCGTCACGATGCCGTCGAAGGGCGCCTGGACCTGAGTGTAGCCGAGGTTGATCCGGGCGAGATCGAGGTTCGCCTGCCCCTCCGTCACCGAGGCCGTGGCCTGGTCGAGCTTCGTCTTGGTGTCCTCGACATGCGCCTGCGAAGCGAATTCCTGTTTGCCGAGCGTGGCTTGGCGTTGATATTCGGACTGGGCGTTGGAGCGTGCCGCATCGAGGGAAGCGAGACTGCCCTGCGCCTGCTTGAGTTGCGCCTCGTAGGTGTCGCGCTGGATGCCGAAGAGCGTCGTGCCCTTCGTCACGTCCGCCCCGTCCTTGTAGGTGATCGAGTCCAGAAATCCCTGAACGCGCGCCTCCAGATCGACCGACGCGAAGGCCTGCGTGTTGCCGGTCATCTCCAGATATCGCGTGATCGGCCGCTCGACCGGCTGGGACACGGACACGGTGGGCGGCGGCGGTGCGATGTACTGGTTCCGCTCGTTGCAGGCGCCGAGCAGGATCAGGATCGCGGCGGGCAGGGACCGCCAGGGGCGGCGCGTCAGGCCAGGATGATCCGGAACGGAGAATGACGGGCGGCTTTCGTTCGGCATGGAAGGCTCCGCCCAGGCAGCGGTGCGACCGGTTTGCGGCGCCTCGGCCGGGCGCCCCCGGTCAGTTCGCGCCCGCCTTCGCCTCACGGGCGAGGGTGAGGCACTCGAGGAGGTCGACGTAACTCGGCATTCCGTTCAGCTGCGCCTCCGCCGCGCATCGCTGCCGCTCGACGCCCGGGAAACTCGCCCATTGTCTCGCGACCTCGCTGCGGGCCGTCGCTTCGTCGTCGAGGCAGCGCTTCTCGCGCTTCGGATCGAGGGTCATGAGCGAGGTCGCCGCGTGGCAACTCGGCCGAACGTCGAACTCCGGAACCTGGTCGGCCGCCGGACGTGCGACGGTGGCGGCGAGGAGGGCAAGGCCGACGACCACCATGTGCGTGCGCTCCTGTACGGATCACGATCGCGAAATCTGGTGCGCCCGAGTACAATTATGATCAGATTGCGAATATTGACCATGCCATCTTTGATTAGTCCAGGCAATAAGTGCCATCAGCTCGGACTGTGACTTGTGGGGTTGCGTACCCACGTCTCGGATCCGTCGAGACTCGGCCCGGAGAGGGCACCCGCCGAGCCGGAGAGACACGCCTGTCGGCCGGCGATGACGTGGCGGGCATGGGCGGCCGCAGCCGCGACGACACCCCATTGATCCGGTCCGGAGCGGCCCTCGGCCTGCCGGGTCAGAGCGGCCGCGAGGAGCCCGTGCAACTCGCCGTCGAGGCGCGCGAGGCTGGCGGCATCGGCGTCGCGCGCGCGCTCGGCGATCCCGACGAGGTGCAGCAGCACCTTGCGGTCCCGGTCGGATTGACGTCGCCGCCGCCGGTCCGCGAGGATCGCCAGCGTCGAGCCCGCGACGCTGACGAGGATGCCGGCGACGTACAGATAATTCTGCGAAGTGTCGAAGAAGCTCTGGTCCCCGCTGCTGAGATAGGCGGCGACGCCCGGATGGATCGGCAGGAAGGGATCCTTCTCGTCGGTGTCCGGCGCCTCGATCTGGCTTGCCAGCGGCGTCGCTTCGAGAAGCATCGGCTTCATGGTCAGGACCGTCCGCGCGACGGCCGCCGCGAGAATGTCGAGCATCGCGCGGGACGCCGCGAGCCGGTAGGTCACCGCGATGCCCGTCACGGTGTCGTCCGGAACCTCCGGCCTCCCGCGGAACGCCCCGGCCGGAATGTCGATCTGCTCGTAGCCCGGGAGCCGCTTCACGATGGCCTCGGCCTCGCCGATGGCGAGAAGCTTCGGCGCCGATTTCTCCGCGCGCGCGAGAGCCGAGACGGCGTCGACGACGGCGCCCGGCCCGATCGGCCCGACGGCCAGGATCGCGGCTGCCTTCCGCGCCTGCACGGCGCGCCCGACCTCGTCGGCCGGCAGGACCATCCGCGAGACGCTCCCAGGCGGCACGTCGAAGTAGCCGAGCAGCTTGTCGAGGAGGCCTGCATTGTCCACCGCGGCGGGGCCGGCCGGCAGCACGACGGAATGTCCGGCGAGCTGCCCGAGATGCTCGATGCCGCTGTGGCGCGGGAGCAGCACGGCGACCACGTCGCGGCGCAGAATCGCGACGGTCTGGGCGTTGCTCGGCGGCCGCAGGTCGCTTCGGATCACCGCGAGATCGACGCGTCCCTCCTCGAGGTCGCGGGCGGCGGCCTCCAGCGTGTCGGCCTCGACCAGCACGAGGCGCACGCGCGGATGCAGCTTCGCGTTCGCCGCGGCGACGGCCGCGACGAGGCGCTGCATCGTGCCGCCCGCCGGACCGACCGCGATCCGCAGATCGGCGTGCGGCTGCGCCACGTACAGGATCGCGACCGCGCAGCCGACGAGGGCGAGCGATGCTGCGAGCGCTCGGACGATCAAGGCCCGTCCTCCCGGTCGGCGGGGAGTCCCCGGCGGAGCACGGAGGAACTGGCCGCGCGCGATGCGAAGTCTGTGCAATGTACAGTTTGCACCAAATCTGCGATATTCCTTGATTAAGCCGATAAAAGAGATGTTGTCATCGGGGTGTCTGCTTGGCAACGTTTGTACGGTTTTCGGCATGGACTGGAGATAATCGGGGGCATAATCTTCGTTCCGTTTCAGACAAGCTCTTCCCGAATGCCGGGAAGAGCCGATGAAAGCTTGCGGCCTCCGGCTGCACTGCGCTTGCGACGCCAAGTCGATCACACGGCGCAAGCAGTGCGGGGCCGGCGGACAAGCCTGCCGGAGGTACGTCCCTGCGACCCCTCCCTGTGCCGGGTGATGGTCGCGGGCCCGGTGAGACGCCGCGGATCCACCGCGCCGGGCCGTGACGGCGCGGGCAGGATGGTCGGGAGGGAACGATGAGAGGGCCCCCGAACTCGAACGGGCTCCGGTCTGCCCGTGCGGCCGCGGGTCTTGCCATGCTCGCGGCGACCCTGACGCTTCTGCCATCCGCGCGCCGCGCCGGGGCGCAAGCACCGCCGGGCGCAGGAGAAATGGTCGAGCCGGCTGCGGTGGCGCTCCTGCGATCGGCCGGCGACGCCCTCGCCGCGGCGCGAAGCCTGAGCTTCACGGCGGTCGCGGTCCACGACGTCCCCAACGGCGAGGGCCAGTCGATCTTCTACACGGTGCGCAGCCGCGTCGCGTTGCTGCGGCCGGACCGGCTTCGCGTCGTGACGGACGGCGACGGTCCCTCGCGCGAATTCGTTGCCGATGGCCGCAGCCTGACCCTCTTCCGCCCCGACCTTCGCACCGTCGCGACCGAGCCGGCTCCCGCGAGCCTCGACGCAGCCCTGAAGGCGGAGGCAGCGGCGACGGGCGAGGGGCAGGCCTTCGCGGACATGATCGTGACGGACCCGGCGCAAGCCCTGACGCAGGGCCTGACGCGGGCCTTCGTGGTGGGACGCTCGCGCCTCGTCGGGGGTGTCGAGACCGATGTCGTCTCCTTCGCGGATCGGGACGCCCAGGCCCAGATCTGGATCGGCGTGCAGGATCGCCTGCCACGCCAGCTTTGGGTCACGGATACGAATGCGCCGGGCCGCCCGCGCAATACGGTCACCTTCTCCGACTGGGCCATCGACCCGCCGATCGAGGACCGCGTCTTCTCGACGGCCCACACCGAGGGGGCGCAATCCGTGCCCTTCCCGAATCCCGACCCTTGAGGGAGGCAGCGATGCGACGGCTTGTTCTTACGATCCTCGCCGGCGCGACCATCGCCGGGTTCGCGGCGCCTGCCGACGCATTCTGGGTTGCGCGGGGGTGGCGCGGCGTCGCGGTGGGCGGCGTCGCACGGCCGGCCCTGGCGCGCGAGGCGTATTTCGCCCGCTGCTGGCGTTGTGCCCCGGGCGCCGCGCTCGCCGGTTCGGCCCTGGCGGGCGCCGCCCTTGCCGGTACGGCCGTCGCCGCGACCAACGCGGCAGCGCCTTCGGCCGCGGCTGCCCCGGCGGAGCCCGTGACGGCGACCGGCGCTTCCGCGCCGAAGCAGATGGCACAGGCGGGGGGCGGAAACCCGGCCGCGGCCCATTGCGCGGCAGGCCTGCCGGCCGATTCCCGGATCATCTACGACGCCTCCATCCGCAACATGAAGAGCCTGGAGACGCTGCGCGACACCGTCGTGGCCCAGACGCGCTCCCTCGTGGAGGCCGGCAAGATCAGCGAGGCGGATGCGCGCCCCGCCGCGGAGAAGGCCGGAACCTGCCTGCGCATGCTCGCGACCCCCTGAGCCGTCCGGGGGCCTGGTGGCAGCGGACGCTTGCGCCCCGGCGCCATCGATCGCGGGCTCGCGCCAGATTTGATCTCGCCCGCCTGACGAGGGCGGGTGCGGTCCCGTTGGGGTCGGGGACGCCCCGGTCCTCACCGCCACCGAGCGAAGTGGAGATTGTGCGATGAAACAGCTTCTGCCGGCTCTCGCCGTCGCGGTGGGCCTTCTCGGGATGGTGCCCGTGGACGCGGGCGCCGTCGTCTGCGCCCGAGGCGTGGTGCGGGCCGGCTGCGTCGGGCCAAACGCGGCGGTCGGAGTCCGGCGCGGCTATCATGGCGCGCGGAGCACCGTGGTGCGGCGCAGTTATCGCGGGCCGAGAACCGTCGTGTACCGGCGCGGCTATCGACGCTGAGTGTCGTCCGCCTCGCGGTCCGCGGCTACCGCTCCTGGTAGACGTGGACCCTGAGGATCGGGATCGGGTTGTAACCGACCGACAGGTGTGAGGGCTCGGGCTCGATGTCGACGCGGAGCCCGCTCTGGACCGCGTAGGCCATCGCCCTGTTCAGCGCGCTCGCGGCCTCGTGGACGGCGTCGGACAGCCTCTTGATCGTCTCCTCGTCCATCGCGCCCTCCTCTCGGCCTTGCCCTCCCGATGAATTGGCCGATTCCGCGAGCCTCGTGTCGGTGGGTCCGCTTGCGCACCGCCTCCCGATCCGCCTCGCTGAGCGAGGGCGCCTCGGTCGCGGACCCCGCTCATTCGGCCGGCGAGGGCTTGTCGCGGAGTGCCGGGCGGACCGAGCCGACCACGAGCGTCAGCAGGCCCGCGGCGACCATGAAGCCCGCGATCGCCAGCAGCGCGAGGCCGAACTGGCCCGTCGCGTCCTTGATCCAGCCGATCATGTACGGACCCACGAAGCCGCCGAGGCCGCCGATCGAGTTGATCAGGGCGATTCCGCCCGCGGCTGCGCTTCCGGTCAGGAGTGCGGTGGGCAGCGTCCAGAAGGTCGGCATCGCGCAGAAGACGCCGAGCGCCGCGAGGCTGAGCGCCGCCATGGAGAGGGCGGGCGAGGGCGCGTAACCCGCCGCCGCCAGGGCGAGACCACCGACGACCGCAGGAAGGGCGACGTGCCACGTGCGCTCCATCTTCGCGTCGGAGTGGCGCGTCCACAGGACCATGCCCACCGCCGAGACCGCGTAGGGGATGGCCGTGACGAACCCGGTCTGGAGCGTGCTGAGCCCGAACTCCCGGACGATCTGCGGCAGCCACAGGCCGATGCCGTAGAGCCCGGTGCTGATTCCGAAATAGACGAGGCTGAGGCCGAGCACGCGCGGATGAACCAGGGCCTGCGCGAGGCTGATCTTCCGGACCTCGACCTTCTCCCGCCGGTCGCGCGCGATCCGCTCGCTCAGCCAGCGGCGCTCCTCGGGTGCGAGCCAGCGGGCCTCCTCGGGCCGATCGGTCAGGTAGGCGAGCACGGCGAAGCCTAGAAGGAAGCTCGGAGCCGCCTCGATCAGGTAGAGCCACTGCCAGCCGGCGAGACCGTGCGATCCGTCTGTGGCGGCCATGATCCAGGCGGAGAGGGGCGAACCGATGATGGAGGAGATCGGGATGGCCATCATGAAGGTGCCGACGACCTTCCCGCGCTGCTCGGACGGGAACCAGTTCGTCAGGTAGAAGATGATGCCGGGGAAGAAGCCCGCCTCGGCAACCCCGAGCAGGAAGCGCACGAGGTAGAACGACCACTCGCCCGCCACGAAGGCGGTGCAGCCCGAGACGAGGGACCACGTGATCATGATGCGCGCGATCCAGCGGCGCGCCCCGACCTTCTCCAGGATGATGTTGCTGGGCACCTCGAACAGGAAGTAGCCGAGGACGAAGATCCCGGCGCCGAGACCGTAGACGGCGGCGGAGAGGCCGAGGTCCCGGTTCATCGTCAGCGCCGCGAAGCCGACATTCACCCGGTCGAGGAAGGCCGCGAAGTAGCAGAGCATCAGGAACGGAACGAGCCGCCAGAGCACTTTGCGGGATACGGTCTCGTCCATCTACGCTCACCTCTTCGCCGGGTCCCGACCATGCGGCGTCGCGCTGCCGGGCCGCGTTCCGGTAGCAGCGAAGTCGAAGCCGGCGAAGTACCGTCCACGCAGACGAGCGCTGCGTACGGGCTGACGAGGGTTACATCCAGATCGGACCTGCCGGCCGACGGAGGACCGATCGAGGCGAGCTGAGAGATGCGTGCCGTGGCTCAAGTCTCGGAGCGACTTGAGCGAAGTGGCGGAGAGGGAGGGATTCGAACCCCCGATGCCCTTGCAGGCATGCCGCATTTCGAGTGCGGTGCATTCAACCGCTCTGCCACCTCTCCGCGAGGTGCCTCGACGAGACGGGCGGTGCCTAGCACACGTGCTCACGCTCCGACAAGCGGTTCGCGCGCGATCACGCCGCAGACACCCGCCCCACGACCGTCGCGGGCAGCCCGGCCAGTGCGACCGGGCCCCAAGGCGGCTGTTAGGCCGGCTTCGGCAAGGCCAGGGCCGCGGCGACCGTGCGGGCGAAAGCGACGGGATCGCGGGGGGAGTCGCCGTCCTGGATGCGGGCGAGGTCGAGGAGCGTGCCGGCGGCATCCGCGACGTCGCCCTCCGGCCCCTCGGCGAGCGAGCGGATCAGCGGGTGGCGCGGGTTGATCTCCAGGATCGGCAGGCCCGCTGCCGCCCGCCCCGCCCGGCGCAGCAGGCGCTGCATCTGGAGGTCGGGGCCACCTCCCGAGGCGGAGAGCACCACGGCGCTGTCGACGAGCCGGTCGGTGACGCGCACATCCGAGACCTCGCCGCTCAGCGCGCCCTTGATCGCTGCCACGAGGGCGTCGAGGCTCTCGGGCGCTTCCGCGCTCTCCTCTCCGGCCGCGAATTTCGAGAGATCGACGCTGCCCTGCGTGACCGACCGGAGGGGCTTCTCCTCGAAGCGGGCGAGGGCCTCCGGCCAGAAGGCATCCACGTGATCGGAGAGCAGGAGCACCTCGACGCCGCGGGCGCGGAAGCCCTCGAGCTGCGGCGACTTCCTGAGCGCGTCCACATCGTCGGCCACGAGGTAGTAGATCGCCTCCTGCCCGTCCTTCATCCGTGCCACGTAGTCCGGCAGGGAGGTCCATCCCTCGACGGCTGAGGAGCGGAAGCGGAGGAGCGGGGCGATCTCACCGCGCCGCTCGTGGTCCTCGTAGATGCCCTCCTTCAGGACGGGGCCGAAATTCTCCCAGAACGCAGCGTAGGAATCCGCCTCCTTGGCGCGGGTGGCGAGTTCAGACAGCACCCGTCCCGTGACCGCGCGGCGGATCTTGGCGAGCGCGGGCGTCGCCTGCAGCATCTCGCGGGAGACGTTGAGGGGCAGGTCCTCCGTGTCCACCACGCCCTGGACGAAGCGCAGCCAGGAGGGCAGCAGCCCCGCCTCATCCGTGATGAACATGCGCCGCACGTGCAGGCGGACCTTGCTCTCGCGCTCGTTGTCGAGCGCCTGGAACGGCTTCATGCCGGGCACGAACAGCAGCGCCGAGAATTCGAGCGCTCCTTCGGCCCGCCAGTGCAGGGTGGCCCAGGGCTTGTCGAAGTTCATGCCGACCTGGCGGTAGAACTCCGCGTATTGCTCTTCCGTGATCTCGGATTTCGGCTTGCGCCAGAGCGCGGTGCCCTGGTTCGCCGCCTCCTCGCGGCCCTCCTGCACGATGGCGATCGGGACGGTGATGAAGTCCGCCCATTTCCGCACGACATGGTCGAGGCGATAGGGCTCCAGGTACTCGTCGGCGTCCTCCTTGAGGTGCAGCACGATGTCGGTGCCGGGATCCGGCCGCTCGGCCTGCTGCAGGGTGTAGCTGCCGCCGCCGTCGGAGGCCCAGGTCCAGGCCTCGTCCGAGCCCGCACGTCGCGAGGTCACCGTCACGCGGTCCGCCACCATGAAGGCCGAGTAGAAGCCGACGCCGAACTGGCCGATCAGGCTCGGGCGCTCGTCCGGCTTCGCCTCGGCGAGCGTCTGGCTAAAGGCCCGGGTGCCGGAGCGGGCGATCGTCCCGAGATTCTGGGCGAGATCCTCCTTCGACATGCCGATGCCGGCATCCGACAGCGTCAGCGTGCGCGCCGCCTTGTCCGGGATGATCCGGACCTTGGCGTCGGGGGGAAGCGCCGGGCCCGCAGCGGTCAGCGCCTCGAAACGGCGCCGGTCCATCGCGTCCGCCGCGTTCGCCACGAGCTCGCGCAGGAAGATTTCCCGGTCGGAATACAGGGCGTGGACGACGAGGTCCAACAGGCGCCCGACCTCGGCACCGAATTCGTGCCGCTCCACGGTCTCGCTCAAGGTGTAGCCTCCGCTCCGCGAAAAAACCGGGGCCGATATGCCGTCGCATCGAGCCGAATTCAATGCTCTAGCGGCTCGGAGCCACGGTCTCAGCCGAAGGCTTGCAGCCCCGTCTGCGCGCGGCCCAGAATCAGGGCGTGGACGTCGTGTGTCCCCTCGTAGGTGTTGACCGTCTCGAGGTTCTGGGCGTGGCGCATCACGTGGTACGCGCCCATGATGCCGTTGCCGCCGTGCATGTCGCGGGCGGTCCGGGCAATGTCGAGAGCCTTGCCGCAATTGTTGCGCTTGATCAGGCTGATCATCTCCGGAGTCGCGCGGCCCTCGTCGAACAGGCGCCCGACCCGCAGGGACGCCTGCAATCCGAGCGCGATCTCGGTCTGCATGTCGGCGAGCTTCTTCTGCACGAGTTGGGTCTGGGCCAACGGCCGCCCGAACTGCTTCCGATCGAGGGTGTAGGCGCGCGCCCGGTGCCAGCAATCCTCGGCCGCGCCCATCGCGCCCCAGGAGATTCCATAGCGCGCACGGTTCAGGCAGCCGAACGGACCCTTGAGGCCGGAGACGTTCGGCAGGAGAGCGGAATCCGGCACCTCCACGTCCTCTATCACGATCTCGCCCGTGACGGAGGCGCGCAGGGAGAGCTTGCCCTCGATCCTGGGTGTCGAGAGGCCGCGCTGGCCCCTCTCGAGCACGAAGCCGCGGATCGCACCGCCATGCGCATCCGACTTCGCCCAGACCACGAAGACATCCGCGATCGGTGCGTTCGAGATCCAGCTCTTGGTCCCGCTCAGCCTGTAGCCTCCGTCGATGGCGCGCGCGCGGGTGAACATGCCGGCCGGGTCGGAGCCCGCATCGGGCTCGGTGAGACCGAAACAGCCGACCCACGCGCCGCTGGCGAGCTTCGGCAGGAGACGCCTGCGCTGATCCTCGTCGCCGTAGGCGAAAATCGGGTACATCACGAGGGAGGATTGCACGCTCATCATCGAGCGATAGCCGGAATCGATGCGCTCGATCTCGCGAGCGACGAGGCCGTAGGCGACATGGCTCGCATTCGCGCAGCCATACGTTTCCGGAAGCGTCAGCCCGAGGAGCCCGACCTCGCCCATGCGGGCGAAGAGGGAGCGGTCGGTGCGCTCCTCCGCGTAGGCCGCGACGATGCCGGGAAGGAGCTGGTCCTGCGAGAACGCGCGTGCCGTCTCGCGGATCGCGCGCTCGTCCTCGGTCAACTGGTCGTCGAGCAGGAAGGGGTCCTCCCAGACGAAGGAGGCGACCGCGGCACCCGGGTGCGCGGCATCTCTCGAAGTCCCGTTCGTCATCTCGCCTCGTTCCGTCGGGAGAGATCGCCCTCCGGACGCGGCGGCGGGAAACCGCAGCCGTCGGAGGGCGAGCCGTCTCGGAACGATTTAGCCCGGCAGCCGCATCGTGCCAGGGCCGAGCGACGCGCGAGCGCGGGAGATCCGTCGCTACCGGCTCACTCGACCGTGACGGACCTATTCCCCCGTGACGGGCCTATTCCACCGTGACGGACTTGGCGAGGTTCCGCGGCTGGTCGACGTCTTTGCCCATGAATACGGCCGTGTGATAGGCGATCAACTGCATCGGCACGGCGTAGACGATCGGCGCGATCACCGGGTCGAGAGCCGGCATCGTCAGCGTCGCCAGCGTCTCGAGGCCCGCCTCCGCCGCCCCC
>NZ_SMNT01000020.1 GCF_004348265.1 Methylobacterium segetis | reverse complement strand
GCCGTTCGAGATGCCGTCGAGCAGGCCCGAGAGCGCGCTCGAGCGGTCGTTCAGCGAGGCGGCGGTGAAGAAGTTGATCGGGTTGTCGAGGGCGCTCGCGACCTTCTTGCCGGTCGAGAGGTGGTTCTGCGTCGTCGCCTGAAGCGAGGCCGTGTCCTGAAGGGACAGAAGGCTCGAACGGACGGACGAGTTGAGTGAGATACCAGCGGACATGATGGATGCTTCCTGTGCAGTTCTGTCCTCCGTCATGGAGAACATCGTCGTTGTGGACCGGGGCCTCTTGCGGCCGCGTTAAGTGAGACAGTTAAATTTGTACGATCGCCGACTTTTCCGGCCGGCGCGCCGGATCAGGCCCGGCGCTCCACCGCGGCGCCGGGCTTCTGCGCCGCCGCCTCGCTCGCCTCCCGGGCATAGACCCGGGCGCGCAGGACGACCTCGTCGGGGATCTGGATGACGACGTCGCCGCTCGCGGGGTCGACCACTTGGTAGACCAGCGTCTGGCTCTCGGCGTCGCGGGTGTAGGCGCCGCTCCGCGCGTTCTGCTGCGCCGTCTCGGCCGCATTGCGCGTCTCGGCCGCCTCGCCGATCGAGAGGGAGACCGCGGGCGCGAGCGCCGCCTGCGCCTGCGGGCGCGCGTCCTGACGCTGCGGGGTCGACGGGACCGAGGCTGCCGGGGCGACCGGCGGGGATGTTGCGACGGCTCTGATGTCCATGGCCTTGCTCCTGTTGGAAGCAAACGAGCCCCATCAAGTCGCGAACACCGTTAGCACGCTGTAAAATTCGGGCCGCGCCCCGTGCGGACCTCGAAAAAGCGTTAAAAGATCGTGAGCACGAACGACGAAATGACGAAAAAATCACGGGGCCGAAAGAAATGAATTTCATCTTTTGGCAACAGAACCTTCGGGCCCCCTAGAATTTCTTGATCGGAAAAGCGTCTATCGCGCGCCGCGTCGTGCCCCGCGAAGCACTGATCGCGATCTACGTGCCCGTGATCGGCGGAAGATCGCATGCGATCACGTTCTGACCTTCCCGGACGGGGCCTGACAGGATCCGGGGATGCGGTTCGACGGGGCGGCCGGACGACACATCTTCTGATTTCAAAGGCGCGGCTGCTCACGTTCCGGTGGAGGTTCCGGCCCGGAACGAGAACGGCCGGCCGGGAGCCCGTGAGCGCCCGACCGGCCGATGATCGCGGTATTCGTCCGCTCGCGGAAGGCTATTCGGCGGCGTCGACGTAGAGCTTGCCGCCCTCCGCCAGGAATTCCGCCGACTTCGCCCGCATTCCGGCCTCCCGCTCGGCGCTCGACATCACGGGCGCGGTGTGGATGACCTCGCCCGCTTCCTCCATCGCCAGAACCTCGGCGCGAAGATCCTGGGTGATCTTCATGGAGCAGAATTTCGGCCCGCACATCGAGCAGAAATGCGCGACCTTGTGGGCATCCTTCGGCAGGGTCTCGTCGTGGTAGCTGCGCGCCGTATCGGGATCGAGGGAGAGGTTGAACTGGTCCTCCCAGCGGAAATCGAACCGGGCGCGCGACAGGGCGTCGTCGCGCAGCTGCGCCGCAGGGTGCCCCTTGGCCAGATCGGCCGCATGGGCCGCGATCTTGTAGGTGATGACGCCGACCTTGACGTCGTCGCGGTTCGGCAGTCCCAGATGCTCCTTCGGCGTGACGTAGCAAAGCATCGCCGTGCCGAACCAGCCGATCATCGCGGCGCCGATGCCCGACGTGATGTGATCGTAGCCCGGCGCGACATCGGTCGTCAGCGGTCCGAGCGTATAGAACGGCGCCTCACCGCACTCGCGCAGCTGTTTGTCCATGTTGACCTTGATCTTGTGCATCGGCACGTGGCCGGGGCCCTCGATCATGACTTGGCAACCCTTGTCCCAGGCGATCTTCGTCAGCTCGCCCAGCGTCTCGAGTTCCGCGAACTGCGCCGCGTCGTTGGCGTCCGCGATCGAGCCCGGCCGCAGCCCGTCGCCGAGCGAGAACGAGACGTCGTAGGCCCGCATGATGTCGCAGATCTCGTCGAACCGCTCGTAGAGGAACGATTCCCGGTGCCCGGCCAGGCACCACCGCGCCATGATCGAGCCGCCGCGAGAGACGATGCCGGTGACGCGCCGGGCCGTCAGCGGCACGTGCGCGAGACGCACGCCCGCATGGATCGTGAAGTAATCGATGCCCTGCTCGGCCTGCTCGATGAGGGTGTCCTTGAACACCTCCCAGTCGAGCTTCAGAGGATCGCCGCCGACCTTCTCCAGCGCCTGGTAGATCGGCACCGTGCCGATCGGAACGGGAGAATTGCGGACGATCCACGAGCGGATGTTGTGGATGTTGCGGCCCGTCGACAGGTCCATCACCGTGTCGGCGCCCCAGCGCGTCGCCCAGACGAGCTTCTCGACTTCCTCCGCCGCCGACGAGGTGACGGCCGAGTTGCCGATATTGGCGTTGATCTTGACGAGGAAGTTCCGGCCGATCGCCATCGGCTCGAGCTCGGTGTGGTTGATGTTGGCCGGGATGATGGCCCGCCCGAGCGCCACCTCGTCCCGCACGAATTCCGGCGTGATGAAGGGCGGCAGCGCCGCGCCGAAGCTCTCGCCGTCGGCGAGCTTGGCCTCGGCCTGCTCCAGCATCGCCGCGCGGCAGAGGTTCTCGCGATGGGCGACGTAGATCATCTCCTCGGTGATGAGGCCGGCCTTCGCGAACTCGTACTGCGTCACCCTCTGGCCCGGCCCGGCCCGGCGCACGACGCGCTCGGCGGGGCAGGGGGCCACGAGCTTGTCCTCGCCGACGAAGCCGTTGTCCTCTGGCTTGACGGCGCGCGGCTCGACGGACGCGTAGCCGCGCTGGGCGATCCAGGGCTCGCGCACGCCCGGCAGGCCGGCATTGAGGTCGATGCGCGCATCCGTTTCCGTGTAGGGACCCGACGCGTCGTAGACGCGCACCGGCGCCTCGGTGGGCTCGCTCAGCACGATCTCGCGGTAGGGCACGCGGATGTCGTCGCGGCCGGCGACGGTGGCGTACACCTTGCGCGAGCCGGTGATCGGACCGGTCGTCACGGTCTCGGGGCTGCCCTTCGGGAGGTCTTGGGGTCGGACGGGTGCGTTCATCGTGGATCTCTCCTGGCGTTGGAGCGATCCGAACTCGTCACAGGTCAGAATGGGCGCGGCCGCCGAGTCGTCTGGCCGCGAGTTCCCGTCCCTCCGCCGGTATGAGCCGGATCAGGTTCAAGGGTCAGGACGGAGCGCCCAATCTCAGCCCCCTGTCTCGGGGCTCCCCTCGGAACGGTTCAAATCTCGACGCCGCGCCCCGCTTTGTCAATGCGCGCATCGGTCTCCTTGCGGCGGGGGCGAGCGTAGCGTCACCTCCCGGCAGCGGACCGCATGCGCATCGTCAGCCTCCTTTTCCTCTCGGCGACCGCCCTCTATGTCGGCGCCGTCGGCCTTCTCGCCGCCTTCCAGCGGTCGCTCATCTATCCCGGCGCGTCGCTCCCGGGCGCTCCGATCGCGGC
Organism: Methylobacterium segetis; assembly: GCF_004348265.1. Lineage (GTDB taxonomy): Bacteria > Pseudomonadota > Alphaproteobacteria > Rhizobiales > Beijerinckiaceae > Methylobacterium > Methylobacterium segetis. The sequence continues at coordinate 55,218 of NZ_SMNT01000020.1, read as the reverse complement.
GGATCCGCCGGAAGGCGTGCAGAGCTTCGGCCTGCGAACCGGGGACGGCGAGACCCTGCGCGCCCTCTGGCGGCCGCCCGAGCCGGGCTGCGGCGTCGTCCTCACCTTCCACGGCAACGGCTCGCGGCCGGAGCCGCACGCCGCGCGCTTTGGGGCCGGTCCGTGGGCGGCGAACGGCTGGGGCGTGCTCGCCATCGCCTATCGCGGCTACCCGGGATCGACGGGAAGCCCGAGCGAGGACGGGCTCCTCGCCGACGGCGAGGCGGCCTACCGCGAGGTCGCCCGGCGCGCGCCGGGCGCCCCGATCCTGCTGCACGGTCACTCGCTGGGCACGGGCGTCGCGGCCGCCCTCGCGCGCGGGCATGCGGCCCTCGGCCTCTATCTCGAGGCGCCGTTCGACTCGATGGCCGCCATGGTGCGCCTGCGCTTCCCCCTGGCGCCGCCCGGCCTCCTGCTCGACACCTACCGAAGCGACGAGCGGCTCGCCGGCGCGACGATCCCGGTCCTGATCGTCCACGGCCTGTCCGACCCGGTGATCCCGGCGAGCTTCGGCCGAAGGCTCGCGGAGGCGGTCGGGCAAGCGGCGCATTTCGAGGCGGTGCCGGGCGACCACGTCTCGATCCTCGGCACGTCGGACGGGAAGGCCGAGGCGTTCTTCCGCGGGCGGATCGAGGCGCGGTGCCTGCCGAGCACGGCGGAGTGACGCGCCGACTCCCGATGCCGGTGCGCCGCCTCATATGACGGGTCTGGCAGGGCGTATCGCGAGGGGAGGGGCATGGTCGGACGGCGGGCTCGGCGCTGGCGGGAGGACGACCCCGCGACCCAGGATAACCCTCGCTCGGAGCCCGTGATCTGCCCACTCTGCGAACGCCCGATTCCGGCGCGTTCCCGGTCGAGCCTCCACCACCTCACGCCCAAGCTGAAGGGTGGTACCCACAAGGGGACGGTGCGCCTGCATCAGATCTGCCACTCGGCCATCCACGCCCGCTACAGCGAGGCCGAGATCGCGCGGCGCCTGTCCGCCGTGGAGGCCCTTCGCGAGGACCCGGAGATCGAGCGCTTCGTCGCCTGGGTGCGGACGAAGCCCGATGATTTCCACGCCGCCACCCGCATGACGCGCGATCGCCGCGGCGCGAAGCGCGACCGCTGAGGGGATTTAACGCCGCGTTTCGCATGTCGTCGGGACGCTCGGCCGCGTAGGGCCGCCCGTTAAGACTGCGCGCGGAGGCTCCGGGGCCGTAGCAAGCGGCGGAGCGTCGTCATGGCGGTGGAGGGTTCGGCACCGGGGCGGCCCGACGAGGCGATGCGCCTCGCATGGGTCGACGTCGCCAAAGGTCTCTGCATCATCCTCGTGGTGATGATGCACTCGACCCTGGGAACCGGCGAGGCGATGGGTGCGGAGGGATTCATGCATCCCGTCGTCGCCTTCGCCAAGCCCTTCCGGATCCCCGATTTCTTCCTGCTGTCCGGGCTGTTCCTCGGCCGCGTGATCGATCGGGACTGGCGCCTCTTCTCCGATCGCAGAGTGGTGCACTTCGCCTATTTCTACGGGCTCTGGGTCCTCATCCAGTCGGCCGCCAAATACGCCCAGATCGTCGACGGGGCCGACCCAATGGCGTTCCTCGCCCATCTCGCACGGGCGCTCGTCGAGCCCTACTCGACGCTCTGGTTCATCTACCTCCTGGCGGTTTTCTCGGTGGTCACGAAGCTCCTGCGCGGTGTGCCCCCGGCCGTGCTCCTCGGGCTCGCCGCGCTCCTGCAGATCGTGCCGGTCGCGACCGCGTCCTACCTCCTTGAGGAGTTCTGCGCGCGCTACGTCTACTTCCTCGGCGGATATCTGTTCGCCTCGCGCATCTTCGCCTTCGCCGACACCGTGCGCGCGCATCCCACCCTGGCGCTCGCGGGCCTCGGTCTCTGGGCCGGAATCGAGGGCTGGCTCGCCTTCGCGCCCTCGCCGCTGCCGGGCTTCCCCACCCTCGCGAGCCTGCCGCTCGTCAGCCTCCTCCTCGGAGGAGCGGGCGCGCTCGCCATCGTGGCAGTGGCAGCGCTGCTCACCCGCGCAGGGGGTATCGTCGCGGCTGCCCTCCGGATGTGCGGTCGCCGTTCGATCGTGATCTATCTCGCCTTCTTCCTGCCGATGGCGGCGACCCGGACCCTCCTGGTCAGAACGGGCATCGTCGCCGACGTCGGTCTCGCGAGCCTCCTCGTCACCGCGGTCGCCGTGGTGCTGCCGCTCGGCTTCGAGCGCGCGATCCGGAATACGCCCCTCGCGATCCTGTTTCGCAGGCCGGGCCCGCTGCACATCGCCCCCGAACCGAAGGGCTCGGTCGGCGTGTTTCGGGCTGCCTGACCTCAGCGCCGGGTGCGGGGTCGGACGAGCCGATCGAGGAAATTCGCGATCTCACGACGCCGGTTCGACGCCTCGAGCACCTCCGCTCCGATACCGTGGCGCCACGCGAGATCCGTCCGCTCGCGCGGTGCGGCGTGCAGCGCCTCGAGATCGGCCGCGTAGGCCTCGACCTCCGCGCTCGTCCGGCAGAAGCCCGCCTCGACGACCTCGGCGGCCTGCAGGCGCAGCATCGCGCCGAGCTCGTCGAGATCGAGCTCGGGATGGTACTGCGTGCCCCAGAACACGCCTGTACCCGCACGGATCTCGATCGCCTGCACATCCAGGCGGCCGTTCCCGGCCAGCACCTCGGCCCCGGGCGGCGGCACGATCACGGCGTCGAGATGCATGGCCGGCGCCTCGTAGGAGGCGGGGCGGCCATCGAGCAGCGGGTGCCCGCGCCCGCCCCGGCTGGGTACGAGGCCCCGGGCGAAACCGTATTCGGGGCCGCGCGGATTGCGTCCCGCGTCACCGCCCGCCACGGCAGCGGCAACCTGAACGCCCCAGCAGGAACCGAAGACCGGAAGCCCGGCGTCGAGCGCCGCGCGCATCAGGTCGAGTTGCCGCCGCACCGCCGGGCGATCCTCCGTCACGTGCAGCGCCGAGCCCGTCAGGACCAGGGCGTCGAATCCTGCGAGATCGGCACCCGCCGGCAGCGCCGCATCGACGTCGGCCGGACTGATCAGGGTGCAGGAGACGTCCGTTGCGAGCGCCTTCAGGAGCGCGGCGTAAGCCTGCGCCGAGGTTCGCCCCGTCGCGCGGAGATGCTCCTCCCGGGCATCGCGGACATTTCCGTCCGCGACGAGACAGTGCAGCATCCGTTCCAATCCGATCCATTCGAGAGGGTGCCCGGAAACGGGCCTGCGGGAACGGGGTACCTTGCGTACCGTTCCGGACCGATCCAGGAGACCCGTCGCCGCACGCCCCGGCCTCTCACGGTTAACGAACCCCGAATTCGACAGGTTAAGGGGGCTTAAACCCGCCGTATTTAGCGTGCGAACCGGAGCCGACCGGGCCGATGCTGCGCGGGGTGCAGCGTCGTCGCCCGATGCCGGGCCAGGACATCGACGGAACCCAATGACGAGAGGACGCGGACGGACGGGCCGGGACGAGCCGAACTTCGACGTGCCGGAAGGGCGCGTCGCGAGCCCGGGCGCCCTCGACCTCCGCCTCTCGCGCGACGATCGGGCGGGAGGCGGCGTGGCGGCAAAGCGAGGAGCGAGCGGGCAGGGGCAGCGCGGGCGCGCGGCCCCCGCGGGGCGACGCCCGGCGGCCCCGCCGCGCAAGGCCGCCAAGCGCCGGGGATCGTTCCTCGGTCGGCTCGCCTATGCCGGTATCGTGCTCGGCCTCTGGGCCGTCATCGGCGTGGCCGGGCTCGTCGCCTATCACGCCTCGCAATTGCCGCCGATCGACCAGCTCGCCGTTCCGAAGCGGCCGCCGAACATCGCGATCCTGGCAAGCGACGGCTCCCTTCTCGCCAATCGCGGCGAGACGGGGGGACGCGTCGTGAGCATCAAGGAACTCCCGCCCTATCTCCCCCGCGCCTTCGTCGCCATCGAGGATCGGCGGTTCTACAGCCATCTCGGCGTCGACCCGGTCGGCATCGCCCGCGCCATCGGCCAGAATCTCACGCGCCGCGGCGTTGCGCAGGGCGGCTCGACCCTGACCCAGCAGCTCGCCAAGAACCTGTTCCTGACACCCGAGCGCTCGGCCTCGCGCAAGATCCAGGAAGCGATCCTGGCCCTGTGGCTGGAGCACAAGTACACCAAGGACGAGATCCTCGAACTCTACCTCAACCGGGTCTATTTCGGTGCTGGCGCCTACGGCGTCGAGGCGGCCGCGCAACGGTATTTCGGCAAGCCGGCCAAGAGCGTGAGCCTCGCGGAGGCCGCGATGCTCGGCGGCCTCGTCCAGGCGCCGTCGCGCCTTGCGCCGAACCGGAACCTGCCGGCGGCCCAGACCCGGGCCGCACAGGTTCTCGCCGCCATGCAGGATCTCGGCTTCGCCAAGCCGCAGGACGTGAAGGTCGCGCTCGCTCAACCGGCCCGGCCCGCGAGCAGCCGCGGCGGCGGCTCGGCCAACTACGTCGCCGACCTCGTGATGGACGTGCTCGACGATTACGTGCCCAAATTCGAAGCGGACATCGTGGTGCAGACGACCGTCGACACCGGCCTCCAGGCCGCCGCGGAGAAGGCCCTCGTCGATGAGCTGAACGCCAAGGGAGGCCGCTACAATGTCGGCCAGGGGGCGCTCGTCTCAATGCGGCCGGACGGCGCCATCCGGGCTCTGATCGGCGGCCGCGACTACGCGCAGAGCCAGTTCAACCGGGCAACCACGGCCAAGCGCCAGCCCGGCTCCTCGTTCAAGCCCTTCGTCTATCTCGCGGCGGTGGAGCGCGGTGCCACGCCCGACACGGTCCGCGAGGATGCGCCGATCAAGATCGGAAACTGGCAGCCGGAGAACTACTCGCACCAGTACGAAGGTGCCGTCACCCTGCGCACGGCGCTGGCGCTCTCGCTCAACACGGTGGCGGTGCGCCTCGGGCAGGAGGTCGGCCCGAAGAGTGTGGTGCAGACGGCGCAGCGCCTCGGCATCACCTCGCCGCTCCAGGCGAACGGCTCGATCGCGCTGGGCACCTCGGAGGTTACGCCGCTGGAGATGGTCGGCGCCTACGGTGCCTTCGCCAACGGCGGCACCGGCGTCATTCCCTACGTCGTCGCCACCGTGAAGGGGACGGACGGCAAGCTCCTGTACAAGCGCGGGGAGGGCGGGCTCGGCCGCGTCATCGACCCGAACGCCGTCGGCATGATGAACGCCATGATGCACGAGACCTTCGTGATCGGCACCGCCAAGAAGGGCGACATCCCGGGCTGGGACCTCGCCGGGAAGACCGGCACGAGCCAGGATTTCCGAGACGCGTGGTTCATCGGCTACTCGGGCACCCTCGTGACCGGGATCTGGCTCGGCAACGACGACAGCGAGCCGACCAAGAAGGCGTCCGGCGGCAACCTGCCGGTCGAGATCTGGAAGAGCTACATGACGGTCGCGCTCAAGGGTCAGGCCCCGGTGCCGCTGCCCGGCATGAACCGCTGGCGGAAGGCGCCGGAGACGACCGCCTCGGTCGCGTCGGCCGGGGGACCGACCGGCGGCCTCCTGGGCACACTCCTCGGCGAGCCGCAGCCGGCACCGCGGCCGCAGGCGAGCCAGCAGCGGCAGCGGGGTCCGAGCCAGGACGACCGCAACTTCCTGGAGAAGCTGTTCGGCATCGGCGAGTAGCGGTCGCGCTCCGGTCGTTCAGGATCCGTTGAGCATCCGCGACGGTTCCGGACACCCGAAGGGGTTGCGTAGGGCTTCGCTCACGACTTGTCGCTTCAATGTCATCGAGCGGCGAAGCGTCGGGGGAAGGGGAGCATGCGAGCGCGGTGGCTGAGCGCAGCGACAGCGCATCTCAATGACCGCGCCTCGCGTCTCATCGCGATCCTCGGCGTCTCGGTCACCGCCGGCCTGTGCGCGCTCGGCCTGTACCTGATCTGCGACATGCGCCATGGGGCGTGGCTCCAGGCGGAGCAGGGTGCCCAGAACCTGCTGAGCCTGATCGAGCAGAGCATCGCCCGCAACGTCGAGATGTATGACCTCTCGCTGCAGGCCGTGGCCGAGGGGGCGGAAGATCCGCAGATCTCGAACCTCGATCCCGCGATGCGCCGCCGCGTCCTGTTCGACCGGGCGGCCTCGGCACCGGGCCTCGGGATCATGCTCGTGGCCGACGAGACCGGGCGGATCCGGATCGCCTCGGACCCTACGGTGCCGACGACGGCTACGCTCATCGAGAACCCGGATTTCAAGGCGCTGCGCGATGATCCCTCCCTTGGCCTTGCTGTCAGCGGACCCCGCCTGTCGCGGGTGAGCGGAACACCGATCCTGGCGCTGAGCCGGCGGGTGACCAAGCCGGACGGCTCGTTCGGCGGGATCGTCAGCGGGGCGATCCATCTCTCCTACTTCCAGCGACTGTTCGAGCGGCTGCACGTCGGGCAGGGAGGGGCGATCAACCTGTTCCAGACGGACGGCACGCTGCTCGTGCGCCACCCGCATCTGCCGCAGGTGGTGGGCCGCAGCGTCGCGTCGGGGCCGGCCTTCAAGCGTTTCAAGGAGCTGGGTCGCGGCGTGATCGTCGAGCGCTCGGCCATCGACGGGGCGGCGCGGCTCTACGCCTTCGCCCAGCTCGACGGCCTGCCGCTCATCGCGGACGTGGCAGTCGGCGCACAGAGCATCCGCGCGGTCTGGTGGCCGCGGGCACAGATGGTGATCGCCCTCACGCTGGGGCTCAGCGCGGCAACCCTGAGCCTGACCTTGCTGCTCCAGCGCGAGGTCCTGCGCCGGGCGGCCGCCGAGGCCTCCTCGCGGGCGGCCAATGCGGAACTCGAGACCCTGGCGCTGACGGACAGCCTCACCGGGCTGCCGAACCGCCGCCGCTACGACGAGGCCTTCGCCCGCGAATGGCGCCGCGCCGGTCGGACTCAGATGCCTCTGTCGCTGCTCCTGATCGATGCCGACAGCTTCAAGCACTACAACGACCATTTCGGCCACCAACGCGGGGACGAGGTGCTGAAGACCGTCGCCCTCTGCATGACCCGGCACCTCGACCCGATCGACGCCCTGGCCTGCCGCATCGGAGGCGAGGAATTCGCCGTCCTGTTGCCGGGCGTCGAGGCCGCGGCGGCCCGCCTGATCGCGGAGCGCATCCGCCGCGAGATGGTGCGGATGGAGATCCCCCACGCCGAAGCGGTCGGCGGAACGGTCACGCTCAGCGTCGGGGTCGCCAGCCGGGTTCCGGACGCGGATGAGACGTCCGACATCCTGTTCCGCGATGCGGATGCGGCGCTCTACGAAGCGAAGCGCAGCGGCCGCAACCGCGTGCGGCTGGCGGAGACCTCCGATCCGCGCGGATCGATGCTGCGCAGCGCCTGAGGGCGGCGCGCAGCCTCACAGCATCGGCAGGGTCTTCGGGCGCCGTCCTCTCGGAAACTGCGCGTCGAGGGCGGTGATCTCGGCCTCGTCGAGCGCGAGATCCCGCGCCGTCGCGTTCTCCGCCGCCCGCGCCGCCCGGCCGGTCTTCGGGATCGTGAACGTGTTGTCGAGCCGCGTCAGGAAGGCGAGGGCCACGGCGTGGGGCGTGGTCCCGTGCGCCTCGGCGATGCGGGACAGGAGGCGCCCATCCCCGCTCGTCGGGTCGGGGAAGTCGCCGCTCCCGAAGGGCGAGTAGCCGACCATTGCCACGCCGTTCGCCGCGCACCAGGGGATGACCGCGTGCTCGATCGAACGTTCGCGCAAGTGGTACAGCACCTGATTGCAGGCAATGCGGTAGGGCCCGGCAATGCGCAGAGCCGCCTCGAGATCGTCGACGTCGAAGTTGCTGACGCCCCACGAGAGGATCTTGCCGTCCCGCCGCAGATCCTCGAAGCCGGCGATCGTCTCCTCCAGGGGATGGTTGCCCGGCCAGTGCAGGAGGTAGCAATCCAGGCGGTCGGTCCGCAGCCGGCGGAGCGACTGCTCGCAGGCCCGCACCACGCCGCGGCGCGTGGCGTTGCCGGGAACGACCTTGGAGACGAGGAACACCTCTTCCCGCAATCCCGCGATGGCCTCGCCGACGATCGCCTCGCCGTCACCGTACATCTCCGCGGTGTCGATATGGGTCAGGCCGGCATCGACGCCGGCGCGGAGAGCCGCGACCGCCTCCGCCCAGAGGCTCCCGTCGATCCGCCACGTCCCCTGGCCGATGACCGAGACCCGCTCACCCGTCGACCCGAAGCTGCGCGCGTCCATGCCTGCCTCCTCGCGTGCGGATCCGGTGTCGCCGGGAGGGCCGTGGGGGCCGCCGACGGGTCCGCGCGCGGCGTCGCTGCCGCCGCCCCGCGCTTCATCCCGCGCCTTATTCGCGCCATCATGGGGGAATGAGCAATGGGCATCGGCGCGCGGCGGCGATAACTTTAGGCCAAGGACCCGTCGTGCTCGCTGCCGTTCTTCCCGCAAGCACGATGTCCTCCGGTGCGGCTCCGCCGTTGGGCGCCACGGGGCGGAGGGCCGGCTGATGCTGCCGCAGCACCGCTGGTTCTGGGTCCTGATGCTGCTGGCCTGCGGCGGGGCCGGCCTCCTCTACAACGTCATCTTCGCGGGGGGCGCGACGCCCCTCGCCGGGCTCACCTACGGGCTGTGTGTCGGCGGTGCAGGGCTCGCCTTCGACCGTGGCCTGATCCTCGCCGGCCTGCAGGCGCGGATGCGTCGCCTGCCCGCGATGCTGTACGTGCCCGCGGCCGAGCTCGCCTACGTGCTGATGATCGCCCTCGGCATCGCGCTGGGTGGGCTGGTCGTCTGGTGCTTCGGCCTCACTGACGATTCGCTGCAGACCGCCGTGAAGATCACGCCGCGGGTGCTCGCCTACTCCCTCGCCGTCTCGGCGCTCCTCGTCTTCGTGGTTCGGATGCGCGACCTCATCGGCGGCGAGGTGTTCGTGAATTTCCTGGTCGGGCGCTATCACAAGCCCGTGCGGGAGGAGCGCATCTTCCTGTTCCTCGACGTCGTCGGTTCGACGGCCTTCGCCGAGACCCACGGCGACCTGCGCGCGCAGGCCTATCTCAGCGCCGTCTTCGCCGCCCTCGCCGAGCCGGTACGCCGCAACGCGGGCTCGACCGACGATTACATCGGTGATCTCGCCATGATCACATGGCCGATGGCGCGGGGCCTGAAGGATGCGCGGTGCGTCACCTGCGTGTTCGACGTCCGCGACCGCATCGAGGCGGAGGCCGAGGCCTGGATGGCGCGTTTCGGCACGGTGCCGCGGCTTCGCGCAGCGCTGCACGGCGGCTCGGTTGTCACGGCCGAAGTCGGCGTCGACCGGCACAAGATCGCCTATTTCGGGGATGCCGTGAACGTGACCTCGCGTATTGAGTCCCTCTGCCGCCCCCTCGACGCGGAGATCCTGATCTCGGAGGATCTGCTCGCGCGCCTCGGCTCCCTGCCGCCGGGGATCACGGCGCGCTCGCTCGGCGCCCACACCGTGCGCGGGCGCGGTCAGCCGCTCTCGGTCGCAACCCTGGAACGGTCCTCAGGGCCGCAGACATGGGAGGCGAACGCCGCGCCGGTCGCGGGGGCCGGCCCGCGCCGCCGTCAGGTCTCGGGCGCGCGCTGATGGGAAACGGCTCCGGCATGACCTGGCGCACGCCGCTGCGGCTCTCGCTCCGCTTCGGCCTGCCGATCGTCGGGATCGTCGTGATCGGCCGGGCGATCGTCGCCTCGATCGGTGGTGCGATCGAGCGCAGCCATTTCGCCCTCGGGATCCTGCTCATCGCCCTCGGCTTCGCCGCGCGGCTCGTCCGGGGCCGATGACATGAGCACCGAGATCGCGATCTACGTCGACGCGGACGCCTGCCCGGTGAAGGACGAGACGTATCGCGTCGCGGGCCGGTACGGCCTCCATGTCTACGTCGTCGCCAACAGCTTCCTGAATCTTCCGCGCGAGCCCTGGATCGAGCGGGTCGTGGTCGGCGACGGCTTCGATGCGGCCGACGACTGGATTGCCGCCCGTGCCGGGCCGGGTGCGATCGTGATCACCGCGGACGTGCCGCTCGCGAGCCGATGCGTCGGGCAGGGCGCGACGGTGATCGCACCGACCGGCAAGCCGTTCAGCGAGAATTCGATCGGCCTCGCGCTCGCGACGCGCAACCTGATGCAGGATCTGCGTGAGGGTGGCCTGATCACCGGAGGCCCGAAGCCGTTCTCCGCCCGGGACCGCTCGGCCTTCCTCGGCGCGCTCGACCAGGCCGTGAACCGCCTCCGCCGAGCACGCGCGCGCTGAGCTTCGCTCAGGCGCCGACGAGCTTCCGGAGGGCGTCGTTGATGCGGTCCTGCCAGCCGGGTCCATCCTTCTGGAAGTGCTCCAGGACGGCGCTGTCGAGGCGCAGTGTCACACTCTCGCGAATGCCCGGCACGGCAGCGGGCGCGGCAGGCGCGGTGGGCGCCGGGGCGGCCGGCTTCGTGGTGACGGAGCGGAAAGCGGCCTCGGCCGCCTTACGGGGATCGCTGGTCCGGCGGCTGCGGTCGATCGGCATGACCTTACTTTCCCTTGCGCTTCTTCGGGGAGGGCGGGGCAGCGGCCCGCGCCTCGGCGTCGGACGCCTCCTTGGCGAGGCGGAGGGCTCGCAGGCGAGCCGTGCGCTCATCGACAGCCTTGATCGAAGCGAGATGCTCGGCCATCGCCTGCGCGCCCTCCTTGGCCATGCGCTCGGCCCGTTCGGCGCGCTCCTCGGCCTTGGTGCGGACTTCGCTGTCCTGGCTCATCGATGTCCTTTCTCGGTGCCTCGTCGAGCGGAGCGGCCGCGCGCTCGGGCACGGCCGGAAGACGAGGCTCCGATCGGTCGCGCCGGCTCCGGAGGGGAGGGAGGGGTTGGGCCGGCGGTGCTGTCCGCACACCCGTCACGCGGATGCATGCGGGCGGGATGCGCCTGTGTAGCACGCAGGTCCCACGCAAGGCGAATGCCTAACGAATCCTGCCCCCGGAATTCCCCGAGCCAGCCGGTTCAGGCGGCAGCGGGTGTCGGCATCAGCGGCCCGGCACCGCCGTCCGGACGAGCCTGAGGCTCGAAGCCCCGGCTCTCCGGCATCATCACGAGGTAGACGACGAAACCCGCTGCGGCAATCGCGGCGAGCGACAGGAACGCCGTCGAGAATCCGGCAGCGACGATGATCACCCCCGCCAGCGAGGCGCTGAAGGACGCGCCGAGCCCCTGTGCCGTCGCCACCGCCCCCTGCGCCACGTTGAATCGGCCCGTGCCGCGGGTGAGATCCGCGACGACGATGGGGAACAGGGCTCCGTAGATGCCCGCGCCGATGCCGTCGAGGCACTGCACGCCGACCAGCCAGAACGGATTGTCCGAGAGAGTGTAGAGCACGCCCCGCAGGGCGAGGACGCCAAAGGCCACGAGGAAGATCGGCTTGCGGCCGATCACGTCGGCCTTGGCGCCGACGAAGACCGCAACCGGCACCATCACGCATTGGGCGGCCACGATGCACACGGCGATCAGCGAGGTCGCGTGGTCCTTGCCGGAGATCTTCGTGAGGAGCTGACCGACCGAGGGCAGCATCGCCGCGTTCGCGAGGTGGAACGCCGTGCAGAGCACGGCGAACAGGAGCAGGTACTTGTTTTGGAAGAGGGCGGCGAGCCCGGACGGCTGCTCGCAGTCCTCGGTCTCGGTGCAGTCGAGGCCGCGGGCGAGGTCGTCGTCGATGGCCTTTGCCGGGATCATCAGCATGGCGACGATGGACGCTGCGGCGAGCACCGCCATCAGCCAGAACACGACGATCGGCCCGAAGAAATAGGCGGTCGAGCCCGCGATCGCGGCCGAGGTGGCATTGCCCGCGTGGTTGAAGCCCTCGTTCCGGCCGATGCGCTTCGAGAACATCTTCGGTCCGACGACGCCCAGGGTGATCGCCGCGAGAGCGGGAGGAAAGATCGCTCCGGCGATACCGGCGAGCGACTGCGTCGCCGCCACGAGATAGAAGTTCGAGACGAAGGGCAGGATCAGGCAACTCAGGGTCACCGCGACGGCCGCAGCGATCACGATCGCGCCCTTGTGGTTGGTGCGGTCGATCAGAGCGCCGGCGGGCGTCTGCGCGATGAGACCCGCGATACCGGCAATCGTCATGACGAGGCCGATCGTCGCCTCGTTCCAGCCCTGCTCCGGACCGCGCACCGCCAGGAGATAGATGGCGAGGTACGGGCCGAGGCCGTCGCGCACGTCGGCCAGGAAGAAGTTCAGGGCATCCAGGCCACGCAGGGCGCGCTCGGAGGGCGCCCGAACGGGACCGAGCGCGTCTGCGACACCACTCACACCGGACATGCGCATTTCCTCGGCGGATCAGGGAGGAGCCCGGCACCGATGGTGCGCACGTCTCCGATCGCGGCAATCAGACTTGCCCCGCACCCGTTCCGGTCGGCGGATTAAACTCTTCGTGAAGACGTCAGCTGAGATCTGCCACGCAGAGTTGCTTCACGCGTCTCCCGACCTCAGCTGGACTGAGAAAGGCCGTGGCGCATCTTGCCGGCCGCCGACATCCCGTCCAGGCGCATCGCGGGAGCCCGCTTCGGCATCATCGGCGGGACGCGTGGCCCTCGGGTCTTGATCCACGCCTCGCCCATCCGGCGGGCGAGGAGTCGGATCATCGCCTCGTGCTGCGGCTACCGGCCGGGGCTGAATCGCATCGGCACGGTCACCGAGAGGGACGACAGCGTCACCCCGGCCGGTGCCGGGGGCAGCGAGCCGCGCACGGCCGCGAGCGCGGCACCGTCGATCGCGCCGACGCCGCTGCTGCCGGCAAGGCTCGCGCTCGTAACCTGCCCGGAACGCGTCACGGTGAAGCGAACCACGGCCACGCCGCCGCCCGTCCCAGCCGCGGCGTTGCGGTTCATCCGGCCGTGGATGGCCGAGCTCAGCATGCCCTGCCACTGGCGCAGGGCATTCGGGTCGTTGCCCGAGGCCGCCCGTCCAGCGGCGTTCTGGGCCGACGAGGAGGCCGAGCTGCGATCGGCGCGGCCGGCACTCGCCTGTGCGGCCCGCGCCTTGGCGTCGCGCGCCGCCTTCTCCCGGGCCTCGCGCACCGCCTCCCGGCGCTGCTCTTCCGCCTCGGCCTTGCGCTTCGCGTCGCGGATGGCCTTCAGCTTGGCCTCGCGCTCGGCCGCGATCTTGACCGGGTCCGGCTTCGGCTTGGCCTGCTCGACGGGCTTCGGCGGCTCGGGCGATTGCGCGAGCAGCGGCGGCGGCGGGGCGAGCGGCTCGGCCTGCGGAGCCGTCGAGGTGATGACCTGGCTCTCCGGCTCGACCGGCATCGCGTCCGGCGGCGGCTCCGTCTGAGCCGTCACCGGCGGCTGCTCGGAAACCTCCGGCGGCTTCTCCGCCACGGTCTCCTCGGGCGCCACCGCGGTCACGTCCGGAGGCTTTACGGCCTCGGTCTCGTTCGGGGTCTCGACCGGTGTCGGCGGCGGCGGCGCGGTCTCGCTGGCCTGCGTCTCGCTCGGCGCCTGAACATCGGCCTCCGTCATCTGAGGCGCGAGGTCGATCGAAATCTGCTGCTCGCCGGGAGGAGCGGGCGGGCTCAGGCGGTAGAGCGCGATCCCGATCAGCGCGGCGACGTGCATTGCGAGGGCGACGAGGAAGGCGGCGGCGAGCGGGGACCGCCCGTTCTCAGGCTCACCGCTGGAAACGAGGACGCTCATGGGACTAGCGGGCCGCTCCGTTCGCCGGGGCCGCCGGCGCGGCCGGAGCGCCACCTGAGGGCGCGGCCGGCAGGGGTCCTCCCGGCGACTGGGCGATCAGCGACACCTTGGTGAAGCCCGCCTGGCCGACGAGGCCCATCACTTCCATGATCTTGCCGTAGGGCACGTCGCGGTCGCCGCGCACCAGCATCACCTGGCTGGGATCCTCCGCAGCCAGCGCCCGCAGGCGCGGCATCAGGGTCTCCTGGGTGAAGACCTCCTTGGCGATCGAGGGGTTGCCGTCCTTGTCGATCGTGACTTCGAGCGGCTTCTTCGCCTGCGCGACCTTGGCGGCCGAGGTCTTCGGCAGCTGAACCGGCACGCCGGTCGTCATCAGCGGCGCCGCGACCATGAAGATGATCAGCAGCACCAGCATCACGTCGACCATCGGCGTGACGTTGATCTCGGACATCGGCGTCGTATCGAGGCCGTCCTCGTCGTCGCCGCTCGCGCGGATCGAACCCATGGCCATGACTCGCCCTCCGGGGCTCGGGCGGCGAACGCTGGCACGAGGCCCGCCGCGAACCGTGGGGTGCCGGCCCGCCGCTCGGAGCGGCGACCGGTCGGAAGGTTGGACGTCGCCGGACGGCTACTCGGCGGCCGCCGCCCGGCCGTGCACGCCGCGGTCGCGGGCGAGCCGGTTGCCGAGCACGCCGATGCACGAGACGAAGGCGCCCTGGATGCGGCCGACATCGTTCGTCAGCTTGTTGTAGGCCATCACCGCCGGGATCGCGACGACGAGGCCGATCGCCGTGGCGAACAGCGCCTCGGCGATGCCGGGCGCCACCACGGCGAGCGAGGTGTCCTGGCTCTTCGCGATCGACGAGAACGAATTCATGATGCCCCAGACGGTGCCGAACAGCCCGACGAACGGGGCCGTGGAGCCTGCGGTGGCGAGGAGCGGGAGGCCGGTCTGAAGCCGCTTGACCTCGAGCCCCAGAGCCGCGCGCATGGCGCGCTCGATGCGGTCGCGGCGCTCGGCGCGGGTCTCGGTCGGATCCTGGTCTCGCCACGCCTCGAGTGCGGCGTTGACGATGTGGGACGGGATTCCCTTGCGGCCGGCCTCCAGCGCCCCGCCCGAGCGGACCAGGGCCTCGAAGGCCTTCGCCTGACGCTTGGCGGCGGCGAGCCGCACGATCTTCTCGAAGACGACGGTCCAGCAGGCGATCGAGGCGACCACCAGAAGGATCATGACGCCCTTCACGATCGGGTCGGCCTGCAGGAACAGACCGACGAAAGAGAAATCGTGCACCGCTTCGGCGGCTGCGGGTGTGGGATCCATCACGGGCTCCTCGAACTCTCTCAAATCCTGTGCGGGCACGAGCCCGCGGGTCGCCCGGCCGCAAGGGCCGGACGGGATGACGGTGTCAGGTCAGCGGTCGAACGGGACGCTGCCCTTGCTCTCGGTCTCGGTCCGCTCGAGGCAGGCTTCCCGGCTGGACTCACCTCCCTCGCAGGAGAGGACGTCGTTCAGGAGGACGCGGCCGATCTTCGGGCAGGCGATGCCCGCGAAGTCGAAGATCTTCACGCTGGTCTTCTTCTCGGCGAGCGGTCCGAGCTCGACGGCGATGCGCTTCTGAGCCACCCCGTCGGTGTCGAAGGCGAACAGATCGACCTTGAGGGATTTCAGCGCCGTCCCGCGGCTGTTGTCGACGAGTAGGTAGGTTCGGCAGGCATCGCCCGTCGCCTCGAGGCGGTTGAGCTGCAGCTTGATCGGAGCGCCCCTGGCGCCGCCCTCCTGCGCCAAGGCCGGGCCGGCAAGCGGAAGAGCGAGTGCGGCAAGCGCCGCGAAGCGGGTGACCCGCCGGCGCCGATCCTCGCCGCACCTATTCTCGCCTCGTTCCCGCATCGCCACCTGCCCGTTCGCCGTCACGCTCGTTTCCCCCTGATGTTCCGCCGTCCCTCTCGGACGACCCGGTTCATTGACCGTCCCGATTTCAGTGCAGCGGCGTGCCGCGCGGCCTGCGCGCCTCGGCAGGCTGCAGCCGCGCAGCCGCGGCGTTGATCGTCTCGGCGGCATCGCGCACCGCCTCCGCGAGGCGTGGCGCCTCCGGCCGACCCGCGAGTTCCGCCGCTTCCCGCCGGACCGCCTCCCAATGCCGGCACCGGCCGCGCCGGATCAGCGCGACCAGGGCACATTCATTCGCCGTCACCCGGCAGCACGTGGCCGGCATGAATTGCCAATCCCCGCTCCGCTCCGAGCGCAGGGCCCGCAGGACCCCGACCATGCCGGAGACGAGGCGGCCGCCCTCGGCCGCACCGAGGAGCCGCTCCGCGCCGTCGAAGGCCGCGTCCCAGCAGGCGACGTCGCTCGTCATGTATCCCGAGGCCACGAAACGGGCTACCGACAGGGCGAGCACGTCCGCGTCGTCCGCGCAGACCTCGCTGACCTTCAGCATCCAATCGGTGACGGATGGAATCGAGGACGCGCTCATGCAGATCCCGGTCAAGCTCGAGCTTGCCGGCACGGGCACTGCACAAGCCACCGGACAACGCTTGGCCGCGGGAGTATCCGAGGACACCCCTCGGGATCAAGGTCTGCCCTGAATTATAGAGCAGTTCCAAACTGTTACCGCGAGATCGTGATTCGGCGCGGCGAAGCTTTGCCGAAAAATCCTGGATTGGCCTGCGCAAACATCCCGATCCCGAGAGGGCGCCTTCCCGCGCGCTCGCGCCGGGGCGATCGCGCTCGCGGAAGAAGCGAGGCCGGCGGCCTGCGCGCCCCTTGATGAGGCTTCGCGAGCCCTCCATATCCGGAACACCGGCGGGGTCCCGTCGGCCGGAGCGCTGCATCCGCGGGCTCCCACGACGAAGTGCCCGCTCGGTCTCACGGCCTGGGGCTTCGGAAAGGACTCAGACCGGCGATGACGCGTCCCTCTCCGTTCGGACATCCGTTCCTCCTCGGCTTCGACGAGATCGAGCAGGCTCTCGATCGCGTCTCGAAAGCGGCGAACGACGGGTATCCGCCCTACAATATCGAGCGTCTGACGCGCACGGAGCAGGAGCCGGACCGGCTCCGCATCACCCTGGCGGTGGCGGGCTTCACCCGCGACCAGCTCGACGTGATGCTCGAGGAGAACCAGCTCGTCGTCCGCGGACGGCAGGTGGACGAGCGCGAGCGGCAATTCCTCCACCGCGGCATCGCCGCGCGTCAGTTCCAGCGGGCCTTCCTGCTGGCGGACGGCATGGAGGTGCTCGGCGCCGACCTCTCGAACGGGCTCCTCTCGATCGACCTCGCCCGGCCGGAACCGGAGCGGGTCGTCCGCAAGATCGCCATCGCGTCCCGCGACTGACGCGCTCGGCCACTTCCCACCGGCCGGCGTCGCCTCGGGACAGCAAACCGGCCCCAAGCTCTGCCTCGGAAGGAGGGCATGACATGACCGACCTCAACCAGAACCCCCTGACGGCCGCCGATCTCGATCCGGCGGAGTTCAACCCCGCCGACCTCGCCGCTCTCGGCGAAGGCCACATTGCCTATGTCCGCCCGATCCGCTCGGACGACGTGAAGCGGTTCTTCCCGCAGGCGCCGGAACTGACGCCCGGGCTCGATCTGTTCGCCCTGCTCTCGGCCAGCGGCGCGCCGATCCTCCTCGCCGATTCGCGCGACGTCGTCGTCGCGAACGCGATGGCGCACGACCTCCACACCGTCAGCCTGCACTGACCGTGCCGCGGCCCGGATCGCATCCGGGCCGCCGTCACGCCATCTCGGCCACCGCCGCGACGAGGCGGCGAATGTCCTGGGGGCGCGACAGCCGGTGGTCGCCGTCCGCGATCAGCGTGAGCACGAGCCCCGCCTTCGGCAGCCGCTCGACGAGGCGGAAGGCATGGGCTGCCGGCACGTCCGGATCCTCCAGGCCCTGGAGGATGTGGACCGGACAGCCGAAATCGAGCGGGCCATCGAGCATCAGGTGCCGGCGCCCGTCCTCGATCAGGTCGAGGGAGATCGGGTCGGGTTCGGGGGCGTAGTCCGTCGGACAGTGCCAGACCCGGTCCCGCAACAGAGTGTCCCGGACCTCCTGCGGGAAGCGATCCCACATCAGCGTTTCCGTGAAATCGAGGGCCGGGGCGATCAGGACGAGGCCCGCCGGCGGCGGCTCGCCGCGCTCGCGGCGGGCGCGCGCCGCGAGACACGCGATCCATCCGCCCATGGACGAACCGATCATGATTGGACGCTCCCGGGCGCAGATCGCGATCACCGCCTCCGCGTCCGCGAGCCAGGCCGAGATGGTGCCCTCGGCGAAGGTGCCATCCGAGGCGCCGTGGCCCGAATAATCGAAGCGGATTAGCTTGCGCCCCGCCTCCTTTGCCCAGGCATCGACCGCCATCGCCTTGGTGGCGCCCATGTCGGAGCGGAAGCCGCCGAGCCAGATGACGGGCGGCCCCGCCCCCTCGCGCACCCTCACGGCGATGCGGCGGCGCTCGCCTCCCGCCTCGACGGTGATGAAGTCCGGGCCTGCCTCAGCCGGATGAGCGCTCTCGGTCTGCATCGATCTCCTGCCGCGGGGGTTAGCTGTTGCGAGGGTTACCTGTTGATTGCGGGCATCCACCAATGTCGATGCGGCGCGCAAGGGTTCCGTTTACCCGGACGTTAGGGGGTGCAGCGATCCTTCCAACCATGACCGCACATTCAGGGGGCGGCCGAGCCCCGGCACGCCATCCTCACGCCCCGCCACGGGCCGCGCTCCGATGAGCGGCGAGCCACGCCCTGGCCCTGCCTTTCCGGCGGAGATCGGCCCGCTCGCGGGCGCCTGCATCCTGCAGATCATCCCCGAGCTGGAGGCGGGCGGTGCCGAGCGCACGGCCGTCGACGTCGCGGCGGGGCTCGCCGAGGCCGGCGCGCGACCGCTGGTGGCCACCGAAGGCGGCCGCCTCGTCGGCGAATTGCAGGCGAAGGGCGGCATCTGGGTCCCGTTCCCGGCGGCCGCGAAGAACCCGGTCGCGATGGCCCTCAACGTCCGGCGCCTGATGAGCCTGTGCCGGCGCGAGGGCGTGCAGCTGATTCACGCGCGCTCGCGGGCGCCGGCCTGGGTGGCCCTCGGCGCGGCGCGGCGGCTGAAGATCCCCTTCGTGACGACCTATCACGGCAGCTATTCCGGCCGGACGGGCGTGAAGGTGCTCTACAATTCGGTGATGGCGCGCGGCGACGTGGTCATCGCCAACTCGCACTACACGGCGGACCGGATCCGGACGCTCCACGCCGAGCAGGCGGGCGACCGCGTCGAGGTGATCCACCGCGGCACCGATCTCGCGATCTTCAACCCGGTGGCGGTCGGTGCCGCCCGGGTCGAGGCGCTGCGGCGGAGCTGGGGCGTCGCCCCGCACGAGCGGGTGATCCTGCTCGCGGCGCGTCTCACCGCCTGGAAGGGCCAGCGCGTCCTGATCGAGGCGGCGGCGCTGATGCGCGACCGCGGCCTCGGGGATTTCGCCGTGATACTCGCCGGGGATCCGCAGGGCAGGGCGGCCTACGAGCGGGAACTCGACGCGCTGATCGCTGCCCGTGGCCTCGCGGGCGTGGTCCGCCGCGTCGGCCATTGCACCGACATGCCGGCCGCCTTCCGCGCCGCCTCGGTGGTCGCCGTCCCCTCGATCGAGCCCGAAGCCTTCGGGCGCTCGGCCGTTGAGGCGCAGGCGCTCGGCACGCCGGTCGTCGTGTCCGACCTCGGGGCGGTACCGGAGACGGTGCTGAGCCCGCCCGACGTGGCGCCGGGACAGCGCACGGGCTGGCGCGTGCCGGCGGGCGATGCGGGCGCGCTCGCCAAGGCCCTGGCGGAGGCGCTCTCCCTCGGGGCGAGCGCCCGGGACGCGCTGGCGCGGCGCGAGCGGGCGCATGTGGAGGCCCATTTCTCGCTGGAGCGGATGGTCGCCGACACGCTCGGCGTCTACGCCCGGCTCTTGCCCCGGTGAAGGATCGTTCGCATCTGAGGACAATACGGGATCGTACAGAGGCCGGCCAAGGTCTTCGGGGATCCGGCCCGACAGGCCGTCACCGCCCGTGAACTGCGGCAAGTCTCGGATGTTGACTTGTGAAGCGGATCGGCCAAGGTGTCGCATCCGGGAAAGGCCGGAGCGTTCGGTGGTCGGGGCACTCACGTTCGGTGCCGCAGACTGCCGTTTCGTCGTTGCTTGAGGAGAATACAGCCATTCGTAGACCTATGAGAGCCATGCCGGCCCCGCAGAAGGACGGGCCGCGCGCCAACCGGGACATCCGCGGCGTTCGCGAAGTGCAGCTCATCGATGACACCGGCCAGAACCGTGGCATCGTGCCCTTCTTCGATGCCCTTCAGCTTGCCGAAGAGGCTGGCCTCGATCTCGTCGAGATCGCTCCCAATTCCACGCCTCCCGTCTGCAAGTTCCTCGATTACGGGCGCTTCCGCTTCAACGAACAGAAGAAGCAGAACGAAGCCCGCAAGCGGCAGAAGACGGTCGAGGTGAAGGAGATCAAGCTCCGCCCCGGCATCGACAAGCACGATTACGACGTGAAGATGAAGGCCGTGCAGCGCTTCTTCGAGGAGGGCGACAAGGTCAAGATCACGCTGCGCTTCCGCGGTCGCGAGATGGCGCACCAGGATCTCGGGCTGCGTCTTCTGGAGCGCGTGAAGGTCGAGACCGCCGAGATCGCCAAGGTGGAGAGCGAGCCGATGCTCGAAGGCCGCCAGATGATCATGGTCCTCGCTCCGCGCTGAAGCGCGGCCGACGACTTCCTCGCCCACACCGTTTCGACAGCGCGCCGCCTCCTCCGGGGGCGGCGCCCTTTTCATGAGATGGACCCTGTGGCCACCGCTCCCTCGACCGACGCCTTCCTGTCCAGGCGGGTTCCGCTCGCCGGGCGGATGCGCCTGATCCACGCGCCCGCCGGCGACCCCGCCTTCGCCCGCTACACGGCCGGCCGCTTTTGGCATTACCGGCAGTTCTGCGAAGGGGTGCTGGAGGCGGATTCCGTCGCGCTCGACGTCGGTGCCAATATCGGCCTGACGGCGCTCGTCGCCGCCGAGACGGCGCGCCGGGGCCGGATCTACGCGATCGAGGCGGCCCCGCGGAACTTCGCGGCCCTCTCGCGCAACGTCTACGAGCACGGCGCCTCGGTCATCCGCCCGATCCACTGCGCGGTGGGATCGGAGACCGGCACGGTCCCGTTCTTCGACCATTCCGCCTTCGGCTTCGTGGTGGCCGAGGCGACCATGGCTTCGGTGCCAAGCACGCCGGTGCCGATGCGCCGCCTCGACGACATCGCCGCCGAGGCCGGGATCACGCGGCTCGACGCCATCAAGATCGACATCGAGGGGCTGGAGCACGAGGCGCTGCTCGGCGCGTCCGAGATCCTCGCCCGGTTCGAGCCCGTGGTGATGCTCGAGTTCAACTCGTGGTGCCAGATCGCGTCCTACGACAAGAGCCCGCGCCGCTTCCTCGAATGGCTGCTGGACACATTCCCCCAGCTCCACATCTGGCGCGACGGCCGGCTCACGGACGTGCGCGCCATCGGCGTCTACGAGTTCCTCCACCGCAACCTGACGCAGCACCGCTGCAACACGGACCTCGTCGCGGCCTATTCGGGCGAGCGGCTCGAACGCCTGAGGGCGCAGCAGCAGGGGCGGGGGCTGGCCGGCCTGCGGAAACGCCTCGGCCTCTGAGGGGCCGACGCTCCTAAGCCGACGCGGCCCCTCGTCCCGACCCTCTCCCGAACGGGAGAGGGTGCGTGCCGCTTCACTTCAGCATCGCGATCTGCGCGTCGCCCGTCCGCCGGAGCACGTTCACCGTCACGTCGTCGGCGTGGCGCTGGATGCGCAGATCGATGCGCGAGGAGCCGACCTTCACGTTGAAGATCGAGACGCCGTCGAGGAAGGCCGGCAGGGTCGGGTTGCGGAAGCGGACCCGGTTGCGGGCGTGGTCGAGCTCGAGGCCGAGGCAGGCCGCGAGGAACGCGAAGGGGGCGGCGGCCGCCCAGGCCTGCGGGCTGCAGGCCACGGGATAGGCCACGGGCCCGCGCTGACGGCGCCGCATGAAGCCGCAGAACAGCTCCGGCAGGCGCTTCTGGTCTTGGTAGAGGGCCGTGTCGAACATGCCCTGGAAGATGCGCGAGGCCTCGGGCTTCAGGTCGTAGCGGGCGAGGCCGAGCGCGATCAGGGCGTTGTCGTGGGGCCAGATCGAGCCGTTGTGATAGGACATCGGGTTGTAGCGCGCCTCGCCGCGGGCGATCGTGCGCACGCCCCAGCCGTTGAACCCGTCCTTGGACAGGAGCTGTGCAGCCACGCTCGCGGCCCGTTCCGGCAGGGCGATGCCGGTGAAGAGGGCGTGGCCCGCATTCGACGAGCGCACCGCGCATTGCCGCTTCTCGCCGTCGAGGGCGAGCACGTAGGTGCCGATCTCGGCATTCCAGAACGCCTTGTCGAAGGATTCCCGGAGCTGGCGGGCCTGATGCGTCAGCGATTCGGCGAGCGCGTCGTGGCCGAGCATGGCGGCGAGCTTCGCCATGCCGTTCTTGGCGGCGTAGACGTAGCCCTGGACCTCGCAGAGCGCGATCGGCCCCTTGGCGAGCTGCCCGTCGGCGTGGAAGATCGAGTCGTGGCTGTCCTTCCAGCCCTGGTTCTCGAGGCCCTTGTCCGTATCGCGGGCATATTCGACGAACCCGTCGCCGTCCCGGTCGCCGTACTCGTTCATCCAGGTCAGCGCCAGTTTGAGCGCCGGCCAGATCCTGGCGATCGTGTCCCGGTCGCCGGTCACGGCGTAATAGTCCCAGGCCAGCATCACGAAGAGCGGCGTGCCGTCGATCGTGCCGTAATAGTGCCGGAACGGCACCTCGCCGAGCATCGCCATCTCGCCGCGGCGGGTCTCGTGGAGCACCTTGCCGGGCTGGGCGTCGGCCGCCGGATCGATGGTCTTGGCCTGGGTCGAGGCGAGGTAGCGCAGCACGCCCTTGGCGAAGTTCGGGTCGATCCAGAGCGACATCATCGCCGTGATGATGCCGTCGCGGCCGAATACGGTGGAGTACCAGGGGATGCCGGCGAAGGGATAGATGCCCTCGGGCGTCCGGCTCGCGAGCATGTAGAGGTCGGCGGTGGCGCGGCAGGCCGCCTCGTTGAACTGGTCGTTCGAGGAGATGATCGTGGTGATGCCGGCGGTGAGCTGGCGCTGGTCGCGCCGCGCGTCCCGGTAGGCGCGGGCGAACACCACGCCCTCCGCGAGGCCCTTCGGCGGGCGCACGCCCGTGCTGCCCGCGGCCGCCGAGAGGCCGGCCGCCGCCTCCTCGCCGACCTTCTCGGCCGCCGGCGCGCTCGTGAAGGCGCGGTGCGACTCGCAGACGACGCGGATGAACAGCGAGGCGCGCTCGCCCGGAGCCAGCGTCACCTCGAACTCGGCGCGGCCCGCCTCGATGCGGTTCGGCTTCGGCCCGAAATGCACGGCGGTGGTGCGCACCACCTCGTCGAGGCCGACGTAGCGGAACTGCACCTCGCGCTCGCTCGCCACCTGCACCGAGCGCTTGCCGCGCTGCGTGCGGTTGGTGCCGCGCACCTCGAACAGGTCGCGGTAATCGGCGTCGAAGGTGAGGGTGATGCGGAAGGTGCGCTTGCGCGAATCGTAGGAGCGCAGGCCGATCCGGTCGTAGCAGCTGCCCTTGAACAGGAACTTGGTGCGCTCGATCGCGATCACCTCGCGCGGGATCGAGCTGTCGTCGTGCGCGTCGATCCGGAGGTCGGGCGTCGTCATGTCGACGCTGAGCGCGCCGTTGTCGTCCTGCATCACCGAGGAGAGCAGGAGGGGCCGCTGGTCCTCGATCGTGAAATGCAGGCGCGAGAGGTAGCGCGTGTCTTGGAAGTAGAGCCCCTCGGGGCCGGGCAGCACGCCGATGTCGCCGTAGCTGTCGAGGACGGCGAAGGCCTCGCCGAACTTGAGCGAGCGCAGCGGGCGCTCGACCAGGGAGGTCTGCGCCTCGATGTGGTATTGCGGAAGAACCTCGTCGGCGTCCTGGAACCCGAAGGCGCGCTGCGGCGCCTCGGCATCGGGAGCGTGTGCCTTCGCCGTCATGTCTTCCGCCGCCATGCTGGGCTTCTCCGGATTGTCGAGGGACGCGAATCGAAAGGGCCGCCGAATCGCTCTGGATCGCGAAGCGGCGGCCCTTGGGACCGTCTGAGTTGGGCGATCTTACGACGCCTGCGAGGGCCTGTTAACCCGTGCAGGCGCCGTGCCGCGCTGGGTCGTTCAGGCCGGCATCGCGGCGGCCGAAAGCGAGGGGCGGGCGGAGCCGTTCATCTCGCCGTAATGCGGGGCGAAAGCGGACGCGGTCGGCAGCTTGATGACGTCGGACTGGCCGGCGAGGAGCTGCTCGTAGGCCGCCACGTACTTGCGGACCATGCACTCGGCCGTGAACTGGCTCTCGAAATGGCGCCGCACACCGGCCCGGCTCATCGCCTTGACCTTGTCCACCGCCGCGACCGCCTCGTCCATGCTGTCGCACAGGACGCCGCTGACGCCGTCGGCGATCACCTCGGGCACGGAGCCGTTGCGGAAGGCGATCACCGGCGTGCCGGCCGACATCGCCTCGATCATGACGAGGCCGAAGGGCTCCGGCCAGTCGATCGGGAAGGCGAGGGCGAGGGCGTTGCCGAGGAAGTCCTTCTTCTGCTCCTCGTTGATCTCGCCGATATACTCGATCAGCGGATGGTGGATCATCGGCTCGATGACCTCGTCCCAATATTCCTGGTCCGCCTTGTCGACCTTGGCGGCGATCTTCAGCGGAACGCCGGAGCGCTTCGCCATCTCGATCGCGCGGTCGGGGCGCTTCTCGGGCGAGATGCGGCCGAGGAAGGCGAGGTAGCCGCCCTTGGCGTCGGGGTAGTACGGGCAGTTCTGCGCCGGCAGGCCGTGATGGATCGTCGAGGCCCAGTTCACGTTCGGCGGCATCGGCTCGCGCTGGTTGTCCGAGATCGAGACCAGCGGCATGCCGGTGAAGGTCCGGTAGACCGGCATGAAGTCCGGCACGTCGAGGCGGCCGTGCATCGTGGTGATGCACTTGTGGTTCATGTCCTCGAACATCGGGTACTGCAGCAGGTCGATGTGGAAGTGCAGGATGTCGAACTCGTGCGCCCGGCGGCGGACGTGATGCAGCATCGCGAGGTGGCTCGCGGTGTGGTCGCGGTAGCCGAGCAGCCGCAGCCCCTCGGGGGTGCAGGCCGCGAGCTTGGCCGAGGTCTCCGAGTCGCCGCTCGCGAAGAGCGTCACGTCATGTCCCTGCCGGACGAGTTCCTCGGTGATCCAGGACACGACGCGCTCTGTGCCGCCGTAGAACTTCGGAGGCACGGCCTCCGAGAGCGGGGCGATCTGGGCAATGCGCACGAAAAAGTCTCCTGTGAGGACGAGCGTTTCGGAGAGCTAACCCGATCCGGCCTGAGTGGGACATGAACGAAACTGACAGCCAAGGTTATGGTTCCGGTGGGGCTGGCGCGTTACCGAAATCTTGGCGCACGCCGCAGATGTCCCCGCTATCCCTCCTGTTGTTCGCCCGCACTCACGAGTCCTGCCGGCCCGGCTAGACACGCCGATGCACGTCCGGGGCCATATCCGGGCGCGCGCGTCGCGCGGAAGTCGCAGCGGGCGCCGCGAAGTGATTGAATCGGCGTCGCCGATCTGTCATAAGCCCCGCGCGTCGAACCGCCCGGCCGGATAGGGCTGCCGTGGCGGTTCGTGTTGCTCCACCAGAAGCATCGATCGCACGCGAGGGGTCCGGCCCTTTCCGGGTCGGACGGGCCTTGCCCAACGGAGAGCCAAATGCCCAAGCTGAAGACGAAGTCGGGCGCCAAGAAGCGCTTCAAGATCACCGGCACCGGCAAGGTGATGTATGCCCAGGCCGGCAAGCGCCACGGCATGATCAAGCGGACCACAAAGCAGATCCGCAACCTGCGCGGCACGACGACCCTCTTCGAGGGCGATGCCGCCAACGTGAAGAAGTACTTCCTGCCGAACGCGCGGTAAGTCCCTCACGACGTTTCGAATCTGTTTTTCTTTAGTCCAGGAGATCGACCATGGCCCGCGTCAAGCGCGGCGTGACCAGTCACGCGAAGCACAAGAAAGTCCTCAAGGCCGCCCGCGGCTATTACGGCCGGCGCAAGAATACGATCCGCATCGCCAAGCAGGCGGTGGAGAAGGGTCTGCAATACGCCTACCGCGACCGCAAGAACAAGAAGCGCACCTTCCGTGCCCTCTGGATCCAGCGGCTCAACGCGGCGGTGCGCGAGCACGGCCTGACCTATTCCCGCTTCATCGACGGGCTGGCCAAGTCCGGCATCGTGGTGGACCGCAAGGCGCTCTCCGAACTCGCCATCCACGAGCCCGCGAGCTTCGCGGCGGTGGTGGAGAAGGCCAAGGCCGCCCTCCCGTCCGCCAAGGCCGCGTAACGGCTCCGGCGCACGCGAGAGCAGGACGTTCCGGCGAGGGGCGCGGCGCGGATGGCGCCGCGCCCTCGTCATTTCCGGGCCCTGCCGGCCGGCGCCCCTTGCATCGGCGCGCGCGAGCCGGAACAAGCACCCCGCATCACCGACCCGCCCGGCCGGGCGGCCCGAGGACAGCGATGACCGATCTCGACACCCTCGAACGCGATCTCCTCGCGAAAGTGGAGGCGGCCTCCGACGTGGCCTCGCTCGAATCCCTGCGCGTCGCGGCACTCGGCAAGAAGGGCAGCGTGTCGGACCTCCTGAAGACCCTCGGCTCCATGAGCCCGGAGGAGCGCAAGGAGCGCGGCCCCCTCATCAACGGCCTGCGCGACCGGGTGCAGGGCGCTCTCACGAGCCGGCGCGAGGCGCTGGCCGAGGCGGCACTGTCGGCGCGGCTCGCGGCCGAGCGGATCGACGTGAGCCTGCCCCTGCGCGAGGCGCCGGAGGCGCGCGGGCGGATCCACCCGATCAGCCAGGTCATCGACGAGATCACCGCGATCTTCGCCGATATGGGCTTCTCGGTGGCCGAGGGGCCGGACATCGAGACGGACGAGCTGAACTTCACCGCGCTCAACTTCCCGCCGGGCCACCCGGCCCGCGAGATGCACGACACCTTCTTCCTGCGCCCCGACCGGAACGGGCAGCGCAAGGTGCTGCGCACCCACACCTCGCCCGTCCAGATCCGCACGATGCGGGCTGAGGCGCCGCCGATCCGGGTGATCATCCCCGGACGGACCTACCGGCACGATTCGGACCAGACCCACACGCCGATGTTCCACCAGGTCGAGGGGCTCGTGATCGACCGCTCGGCCAACATCGCGAACCTGAAATGGGTGCTGGAGGAGTTCTGCAAGGCGTTCTTCGAGGTGGAGGGCGTGAAGATGCGTTTCCGCCCCTCCTTCTTCCCCTTCACCGAGCCTTCGGCGGAGGTCGACATCCAGTGCTCGCGCAAGGGCGGCGAGATCCGCTTCGGCGAGGGCGACGACTGGCTGGAGATCCTCGGCTGCGGCATGGTCCACCCGAACGTGCTCCGGAATTGCGGGCTCGACCCGGACAGCGTGCAGGGCTTCGCCTTCGGCGTCGGCATCGACCGCATCGCCATGCTGAAATACGGGATGCCGGACCTGCGCCCCTTCTTCGAGGCGGATGTCCGCTGGCTCGACCATTACGGCTTCCGGCCCCTCGACGTGCCGAGCCTCGTGAGCGGCCTCACCGGCTGACCTGAGCTCTCCCACGATCCCGGCGTCGGCCGGGTCGCTCCCTCATCCAGGCCGGCGCCCCCCGCTCCGACGGGAAGCGGCGCCGAAGGACGGCTCCGATGAAATTCACCCTCTCCTGGCTCAAGGACCACCTCGAGACCGACGCCTCCCTCGACACGATCGCCGAGACGCTCACGCGCATCGGCCTCGAGGTGGAGGGCATCGAGGACAAGGCGACCGCGCTGAAGCCCTACGTCGTCGCCAAGGTGCTCACCGCCGAGCAGCACCCGAACGCCGACCGCCTGCGCGTCTGCACGGTCGATGCGGGCGACGGGCAGCCGCTGCAGGTGGTGTGCGGGGCGCCGAACGCGCGCGCAGGCATGAAATCGGTCTTCGCGCCGCCCGGCACCTACGTCCCGGGCAAGAACATCACCCTGTCGGTCGGCTCCATCCGCGGCGTCGAGAGCCGCGGCATGCTCTGCTCGGGCGCCGAGCTCGGCCTCGGCGACGACCATGACGGCATCCTCGACCTGCCGGAGGACGCCCCCGTCGGCGAGCCCTACGCCCTCTATGCCGGGCTCGACGACCCGACCATCGAGATCAATCTCACGCCGAACCGGCCGGATTGCACCTCCATCCACGGCATCGCCCGGGACCTCGCGGCGACCGGGATCGGGATCCTGAAGCGCGAGCCGCTGCCGCCCGTGCGCGGAGAAGGGGCCTGCCCGGTCCCCGTCGCCCTCGATTTCGCGGGCGAGGACGCCAAGCTCTGCCCGCTCTTCGCCCTGCGGCTCGTGCGCGGCGTGCGCAACGGCCCGTCGCCGGCCTGGATGCAGGCGCGCCTGCGGGCGATCGGGCTCCGGCCGATCAACGCCCTCGTCGACATCACGAACTACATGACCTTCGACCGCGGGCGCCCGCTCCACGTCTTCGACGCGGCCAAGGTCGCGGGCGGGCTGACCGTGCGCCGGGCCCGGGACGGCGAGACGCTCCGCGCCCTCGACGGCCGCACCCACACGCTCACCGAAGAGATGGTCGTGATCGCGGACGAGCGCGGTGTTGAATCGATCGCCGGCATCATCGGCGGCGAGGCTTCGGGCTGCGACGAGGGCACTGTCGACGTGCTCATCGAATCGGCCCTGTGGGACCCGGCCAACATCGCCCAGACCGGGCGCCGCCTCGGCGTCATCACGGACGCGCGCTACCGCTTCGAGCGCGGCGTCGACCCGGCCTTCACCCTGCCCGGGCTCGACCTCGCGACCCGCCTCGTCCTCGACATCTGCGGCGGCAGCCCCAGCGAGGCGACGATCGCGGGCGAGGTGCCCGAGACCGGCCACGTCATCGACTTCCCCTGGACGGAGGTCCGGCGGCTCGCCGGCATCGAGCTCTCGCGGGCCGAGATGAAGGTGACGCTGGAGACCCTCGGCTTCCACGTGGCCGGCACCGGCGACCGGGTGAAGGTGCTCGCGCCCTCCTGGCGGCCGGACATCGAGGGCAAGGCCGATCTCGTCGAGGAGATCGTGCGCATCGCCGGCCTCGACCGGATCGAGCCGAAGCCCCTGCCGCGCCTCGTGGCGGGCGCCGCCAAGCCGGTGCTGACCGTAATCCAGAAGCGCACCCGCGTGGCGAAGCGCGCGCTGGCGAGCCGCGGCCTGATGGAGGCCGTGACCTGGTCCTTCATCCCGCACGAGGATGCCGTGCTCTTCGGCGGCGGCGGCGAGGCGCTGGCGCTCGCCAACCCGATCGCCTCGGACCTCTCGGACATGCGCCCGAGCCTCGTGCCGGGCCTGCTGCGCGCCGCCCAGCGCAACGCCGACCGCGGCTATCCCGACGTCGCCCTGTTCGAAGTCGGCCAGTGCTTCGCGGGGGACGAGCCGGAGGATCAGACCATCCGCGCGGCGGCCGTGCGCCGGGGCAGCGCGGGCCACGCGGGCGGCGGGCGCCACTGGGATGGCACGGCAGGCGCCGTCGACGCCTTCGACGCCAAGGCCGACGCGCTCGCGCTGCTCGCCGGCCTCGGCGTGCCCATCGGCGGCCTGCAGGTGGCAGCGGGCGGCCCCGAATGGCTCCATCCCGGCCGCTCGGGCACCCTTCAATTCGGACCGAAGAACCAAGTGGGCCATTTCGGCGAGGTCCATCCGCGCATCCTCAAGGCGCTCGACCTGAAGGGGACCTTCGTCGCGTTCGAGATCATCCTCGACGCGCTGCCGCTGCCGAAGTTCAAGCCGACCAAGGTGAAGCCGGCGCTCGCTCTCTCCGACTTCCAGCCCGTCTCGCGCGACTTCGCCTTCGTGGTCGGCCGCGACGTCGCCGCGGGTGATGTCGTGAAGGCCGCGCAGGCCGCCGAGCGCAAGCTGATCGCCGGCATCGACGTGTTCGACATCTACGAGGGCACCGGCATCCCCGAGGGCTCGAAGTCGGTGGCGATCGCGGTCCGGCTCCAGCCCCTCGAGAAGACGCTGACGGATGCCGAGATCGAGGCGGTGAGCGCCCGGATCGTCGCCGAGGTCGCCCGCAAGACCGGCGCGACCCTGCGCTCGTGACGGGCACCGACCTCATTTGGCGCCTCGGGCAGGCCGACTTCCTGCCCGAGGAGGCGCTGCGCGAGGCCCTCGCCGCGCCGGAGGCGATCTCGGGCGAGGTCTTGCGCCTCCTCGACGCGGCCGGAACCGGCGCGGAATTGACGGACGAGGAGGCGAACCTCCTGTTCTGGGGCCTGCACGTGCTCGCCGCCGTGCGGGACGGGCGCGCCTTTCCGCCCTTGCTCCGCCTGCTCCGGCAGGACGGCGAGACGATCGACGACCTTCTCGGCGATGCCGCCGGCACGACGCTGCCGCAGGTTCTCGCGAGCCTCTACGACGGCGACTCCGACGCGCTCTTCGCGCTCGTCCTCGACAGCACCACGGACGACCTCGTGCGCAACGAGGCTCTGGCCGCCACCGCCTTCCTGGTTCGGGACGGCCGCATCAACAGGGATGCCGCCGCCGGGATGCTCGCGCGATTCGACGACAAGCGCGTCGCGGTCGAGGGCGATGCCGGCTGGGTGGGCTGGGAGGAGGCGATCGCGCTGACCGGCCTGCGCGACCTCGCGCCCCGCGTCGAGGCGGCGCGCAAGGACGGGCGGCTGCCGCCAGAATTCTCCGACCCAGCCTGGTTCCGCGGCGCGCTCCGCCGGTCCGAGACACGACCCAACGACACTCGGGACCTCGACGAGCGCGGCCTCGGCTATCTCGACGATCCGCTGGCGGCCCTGGCCTGGACCCTGGAGGGCGCGGGCGAGCCCGCCCACAACCCGTTCCGGGACGTCGGCCGCAACGATCCCTGCCCATGCGGCTCGGGAAAGAAGTTCAAGAAGTGCTGCCTCGGCGCCTGACGCGCCGATGCGCACGCGCTGCGGGACGAACCCGTTCCTGAAACTGGGATCGCCACCGCGAGCGGGGCGGCTGCCTCATGGTTCGGAGGCGAGAAGGGCCGGCCGGGATGTTTGGGAACGGCGCTGTTCTAAAGAACGTCGCGCAACGAACGCGATGCCGATGTGGCAGGCTGCGAGGTCTCGATCCACGCCGAGCGCCGCCCGAGCCTGCGCGACACGCGACCTGAACGGAGTGTTTCGCCGCTGGTGACGATCTCCGAACCTGATAACTGTACTCAATCTTCTGCCGCACGCCAGATCGTGCCTCGTCGCGCTTTGTAGACGAAAATCGCAAGAGAAATTATATAATATTTAAAATATTTTCTAGAAAAATACTTGCGTGACGCAATCTATTTCACCAAAATGGCCCCTTTATTTTAAGGATCGCCGGCTTCCAGGGGGCAGCACCCGTCAGGGCGAGCAAAAATTTTGTGGAACGGCGTACGAAACCACGCCGAATGCCGAACGACGTGTCTGCTGCACCGATCCCTACCCCTACCATCGGGACAGGGCGGTCAGCGCCCGCTGCCTCGGCCCGGAATGTCAACGGGCTCATCCGCCGCTCTCCCGGCCTCGTCCGCCGCCTTCCCCCGCTTCCGGCCGAGCACGGCACTCTCACGCTTGAGCGGGCGCGCCACCGGGCAGACCTCCTGCACGAAGCCGTGCAGCGCGTTGATCAGGTTCTCGCTGACCTGCCGGTAGAAGACGAACTGGCCACGCTTCTCGCTGACGACGAGGCCCGCCGCCTCCAGCACCGCGAGATGTTGCGAGATCGAGGGCTTCGTCATTTCGAAGCGGGCCGCGATCTCTCCGGCGCTCAGCTCGCTGTGGGCGAGCAGGGCGAGGATCTTGCGCCGGGGTGTTGAGGCCAGAGCTTCGAAGACGCGCTGCATGGCAGGTACATAGGCGAAACGGCCGGGCTTGACAAAGTCGTCTGCTTATTTAGCTAATTCACTAAATACCTACGGTGATGCCATGCCTTGCCTCTCGACCGAACGCGTGATCGCTGGCCCTGACACTTCGAGCACGGAGGGCCGTATCGCCTGGGCGCCGGCCCGCTCCCTCTGGACCGGCGGGATGCTGGCAGCGGCGCTCATCCTCGGGCCGCTCTACGTGACGCCGGGCGCGGTGGGCCTGTTCGCGGTCACGACGGCGCTGACACTCTGCGCCGGCCATTCGGTGGGCATGCATCGGCTCCTCATCCACCGCAGCTTCGGGGCGCCCCTCTGGCTGGAGCACGCGCTCGTGTATCTCGGCACGCTCGTCGGCATGGCCGGGCCGGTCGGCATGGTGCGGCTGCACGACATGCGGGATTGGTCGCAGCGTCAGGCGGTCTGCCACGATCTGCACGCCCACCGCGCTCCACCCTGGAAGGATGCGTGGCTGCAGATGCATGCGCGCCTCGACCTCGCGCGGCCGCCAAGTTTTCGCCCGGAGGCGCGCCTTGCCGGGGATCCGTTCTACCGCTGGCTGGAAGCGACGTGGATGCTGCAGCAGCTGCCCTGGGCCGTCCTGTTCTACACGGTCGGCGGAATGCCCTGGCTCGTCTGGGGCATACCGGTGCGAATCACGGTCTCGCTCACCGGCCACTGGTTCGTGGGGCATCTCACGCATCGCCGCGGCCCGCAGGGCTGGGTCGTCGACGGGGCGGCCGTGCAGGGCCACGACCTTCCGGCCGCCGCCTGGATCACCTTCGGCGAGGCGTGGCACGGAAATCACCACGCGTGGCCGAGCTCGGCGCGGATGGGACTCGAACCCGGCCAAGCCGATCCGGGCTGGTGGCTGTTGCGCCTGTTCGAGCGGCTGGGCTGGGTCTGGGGTCTCAAGACGCCGCACACGCTGGAACAGCGCCCAGGGGTGCGCCGGATTCTCCCCGAGGCCGATGAACCCCGCCCTGAGAACAGCGCTGCACACGCGCCGGATCCGCTCTCCGGGCCCGCGGTCGCGGCGAGCGTTGCGATCGCCGGCGTAATCGGGGTCGCCGCGGGCCTCTTCGTCCTGATCCCGCTCGGCAGCGAGCTGCACAGGTGGCACCACTACGGCGACGCATTCTCGAGTCCCTGGCATGTTTCCGTCGACGAGTTGGCGATCACTGCGGTCAGCGCGCTCTGCCTCCTCACGATCGTGGTCGCCCTCGTCCACCCGCTGATCGCGATCGCGGTGGTCTGCGGCATCGCCTTCCGGCGCTCGATCGCGCGGCGTACCGCCCTCTGGTGCCTCGCGGCCCCCGTCGTCGTCTGGCTCTTCGTCGGCATGGTCATGTCGGCCGGACCCGACTCGGCCGGCCGCGGTCGCGGCTTCCTGGAGAAGCTCTCCAGCTTCCTCACCGGCGCCGACAATCTCTTGTTCCTCTTGAGCCCCGCCGTGTCGGCGCTCGCCTTCTACCTGTGGGTCAGGTGCGCATCCCGCTCAGCGGGTTCGCCTCGTCCCAACCATAGGACAGGGTCTCGAACCGCATAGCGCGGGCATCGACCATGAGGAGGCGGCCCACCAGCGGCTCTCCGAAGCCGGCGACCGCACGGATCACCTCCAGCGCCATCAGCGAGCCCATGACGCCGGCGAGCGCGCCGAGCACGCCGGCCTCGGCGCAGGGGGGCACGCTGCCGGGTAGCGGCGGGCTCGGGAAGAGGCAGCGGTAGGTCGGGTTCGGGTACCCGTCGGGACCGGTCTCGTGGGCGCGGATCGTCGTGAGCGAGCCGTCGAACTGACCGAGCGCAGCCGTCACGAGCGGCTTGCCCGCGTGGAAGCAGGCATCCGAGACGGCGTAGCGGGTCGTGAAATTGTCCGAGCCGTCCGCGACACAATCATACTCGGCGAGGAGGGCGGGCGCGTTCTCGGCCGTGATCCGGGTGGCGTGCGGGACGATCCGCACATGCGGGTTGAGGCGCGCCACCGCCTCCGCCGCACTCTCGACCTTCGGACGGCCGATGTCGGGCGTGCCGTGGATGACCTGTCGCTGCAGGTTGGACAGCGACACCGCGTCGTCGTCCACGATGCCGATCGTACCGATGCCGGCGGCGGCGAGATACTGGATCAGCGGCGCCCCGAGCCCGCCTGCGCCGATCACGAGGATCCGCGCGGCCTTCAGCTTCGCCTGACCGGGGCCGCCGACCTCGCGCAGCACGAGGTGGCGGGCGTAGCGTTCGATCTCGTCGGCGGAGAGGGGCATGGCGAGGGCCATAGACCCGCTTTGCGCCGGGCGGAAGCCCATCCGGGCCTGTTCCGTTCGGGGCCCCGCTTCAATAGGGTGGCCGCCCCGTCCACCGCGCCGCGTTGCCCCGTGCCCCACTCGCCCCTCGATCTCGCCCAGGCCCTGATCCGCTGCCCCTCCGTGACGCCGGAGGAGGGCGGGGCCCTCGACCTCATGGGCCGGATCCTCGGCGAGGCCGGGTTCGCGGTGGAGCGCCCCGTCTTCTCCGAGCCCGGCACGCCCGACATCGAAAACCTCTACGCGCGCATCGGCACGGCAGGACCCTGCCTTCTGCTCGCCGGCCATACCGACGTGGTGCCGCCGGGCGAAGCCGGCGCGTGGCGCCACGGGCCGTTCTCGGGGGAGGTGACCGAGGGCGTGCTCTACGGTCGCGGCGCCGTCGACATGAAGGGTGGCATCGCCTGCCTGATGGCCGCGACGCTCGATTTTCTCGGCGCGCGCGGGCCGGATTTCGGCGGCTCCATCGCCTTCCTGATCACGGGGGACGAGGAGGGTCCCGCCGTCAACGGCACGGTCAAGCTCCTCGCCTGGGCGAGGGCGCGCGGCGAGCGCTTCGACCATTGCCTGCTCGGCGAGCCGACCAATCCGAGCCGGCTCGGCGAGATGATCAAGATCGGCCGGCGCGGCTCGCTCACGGGCAAGATCACGGTGCACGGGCGCCAGGGTCATGTCGCTTATCCGCACCGCGCCGAGAACCCGATCCCCGGCATGCTGCGCCTCGCCTCCGCCCTCGTCGCCGAGCCGATCGACGGCGGCACGGCGCATTTCGACGCCTCGAACCTCGAATTCACGACGATCGACGTCGGCAACGCTGCGACCAACGTGATCCCCGCCGACGCGCGCGCCGTGTTCAACATCCGCTTCAACGAAGGCTGGACCGCCGAAACGCTGGGCGCCGAGATCCGGCGCCGCCTGGAATCCGCGGCCGGGAACACGGTGCGCTTCAGCCTCGACCTGCAGCCCTCGAACTCCCCCGCCTTCCTGACGCGGCCCGACGCCTTCGTGGATCTGGTGGGCGAGGCGATCGAGGCGGAGACGGGCCTGAAGCCCGCCCTCTCCACCACCGGCGGAACCTCGGACGCGCGCTTCATCAAGGATGCCTGCCCCGTCGTCGAGTTCGGCCTCGTCGGCGAGACCATGCATCAGGTGGACGAGCATGTGCCGCTCGCCGACCTCGATCGGCTGACCGCAATCTACCGGCGGGTGCTGGAATCCTACTTCCCAGCCTGATCAGCCGGGTCGGGCCCTTCCGCGTAATCGACGCCGACGAAGGTGAGGCCGCAGGACGGCGCCATCGGGCCGCAACGGCTGCGGTCGCGCGAGGCCAGGATGTCGGCGACGTCGTCGGCGCTGAGGCGGCGGCTTCCGGCCAGCATCAGGGTGCCGACCATGCTGCGGACCTGATGGTGCAGGAAGGAACGGGCCGAGGTGGCGATCACGATCTCCTCGTGCAGCCCCATCGGCCTCCGCGCCACGTCGAGTTGCTCCAGGGTGCGCACCGGGCTCGCCGCCTGGCACTCGGCGGCGCGGAAGGCCGTGAAGTCGTGTCGCCCGAGGAGGCGCCTCGCGGCAGCCCCCATCAGCTCGGCGTCGATCGGCCAGGGCACGTGCCAGACATGGGCCCGCGTCAGCGCCGCGGGGCTGCGACGGTTCAGAATGCGGTAGCGGTAATGGCGCCGGATCGCGGAGTGGCGCGCGTCGAAATCGGGGCCGACGATCTCGGCCGAGAGGATCGCCACGGGCAGCGGGCGCAGATGCGCGTTCAGCGCGTCGCGCACCGTGTCCGTGCGCCACGCCTTGGCGAGGTCGAGATGGGCGACCTGATGGATCGCGTGGACGCCCGCATCCGTCCGGCCCGCGCAGGTGAGGCGGGCATCCTCGCCGGAGAAGCGCCTCACCGCCGCCTCGATCGCGCCCTGGACGGTGAGATCCTCCGCCTGCCGCTGCCAGCCGCAGAAGGGCGCGCCGTCGTACTCGATGACGAGCTTGTAGCGGGGCATCAGCGGGAAAGGCGCGCGCCGGGCTCGAGCCGGGCGCCGCGCAGGAAGTCGGAACCGGAGACCGTGCCGCCACGGCCGGCCCGTCGCAGTTCGGCAAGGCGCACCGCGCCGGCGCCGCAGGCCACGAGGCCGTCGGCCGAGAGGAGCGTGCCGGGCTCGCCCGACCCTTCCGCCGCCTCGGCCCGCAGCACCTTCACGCGCTCCGGCCCCTTGCCGAGATCGGCCTCGAAGAAGGCGCCGGGGAAGGGGGAGAGGCCGTTGACGTGGTTCGCCACCTCGCGCGCGCCGCGCGACCAGTCGATCCGCGCCTCCTCGTTCGCGATCTTGTGGGCGTAGACGACGCCCGTCTTCGGCTGCGGCGTGAAGGCGAGGCGGCCGGACGCGAGTTCGGAGAGCGCGCGGCTCATCAGCTCGGCACCGAGGGGCATCAGCGCGTCGTGCAACTCGCCCGCCGTCATGCCGGGATGGATGGCTATTCGCGCCTCCAGGGCGACGGGGCCGGTGTCGAGCCCCGCCTCCATCCGCATCACGCCGACGCCGCTCTCGGCGTCGCCCGCCATCACCGCGCGCTGGATCGGCGCGGCGCCCCGCCAGCGCGGCAGCAGCGAGCCGTGCAGGTTGAGGCAGCCGTGGCGGGGCGCGTCGAGGATCGCCTGCGGCAGGAGAAGCCCGTAGGCCACCACCACGGCGACATCGGCCTCATGCCCGCAAAACGTGTCGGCCGACTCCGCGTCGCGCAGGGTGGCGGGGGTGAGGACCGGCACGCCGAGCTCGTCGGCCAGCGCATGGACGGGGGAGGGGCGCAGGCCGAGCCCGCGTCCGGCCCTGGCCGGCGCGCGGGTGTAGACGGCGACGACCGTGTGGCCGTCTTCCGCGATGCGCGCGAGCGTCGGCACCGCGAAATCCGGGGTGCCCATGAAGACGATTCTCAAGCCTCGGCCCTCGCGTCCGGCGTGGGGCGTCAGGCGGCCTCGCCGCGCTTGGCCGCCTTGGCGAACTTCTTGACCACCCGGTCGCGCTTCAGCTTCGACAGGTGGTCGATGAACAGCACGCCGTTCAG
Organism: Methylobacterium segetis; assembly: GCF_004348265.1. Classification (GTDB taxonomy): domain Bacteria; phylum Pseudomonadota; class Alphaproteobacteria; order Rhizobiales; family Beijerinckiaceae; genus Methylobacterium; species Methylobacterium segetis. The sequence goes on along the minus strand of NZ_SMNT01000020.1, from coordinate 18,226 downwards.
GTGGTCGATCTCGTGCTGGATGCAGGTGGCGAGGAGCCCGTCAGCCTCGATCTCCTGCTCCCTGCCGTCGAGGTCGCGGAAACGCACCCGCACCCGGTCCGGCCGCTCGACCTCGGCGTAGAAATCGGGAATCGAGAGGCAGCCCTCGTCGTAGACCCGCCTCTCCTGCGACGACCAGACGATCTCCGGGTCGAGGAAGACCCGCGGCTCGCGGGCGTTCTCGTCCTTCGAGGTGTCGATCGTCACGACGCGCTTCGGCACACCGATCTGGATCGCGGCGAGGCCGACGCCCGGCGCGTCGTACATCGTCTCCAGCATGTCGGCGGCAAGCTTGCGGATCTCCTCCGTCACGGGACCGACCGGCTCGGATGCGAGCCGCAGGCGGCTATCGGGCAGGATGACGAGAGGGCGGACGGCCATGGTGGGGACCCGGGAGCACGGCGCCAAACCGCGGCGCCCGAAGGATTTTCGCAGATAAGGGGTGGGACGGGGCCGGTCAATTCGCCCGGCTCTTGCGGCCCCCGTTCCACACCGGCCTTTCCCGACCACGTCCAATCTACCTCAGATTGCACTCTCCCGGCCGCCGCCCTAAGTACGCCGCCGGACACCGAAGGGGGAACGACATGGTGGAGCAGGGTCTCGACGCCGACGCGTCGACCCCGCGGGCGGCCAAGCCCGAGGTCCCGGAAGAGGTCATCGAAAGCTGGCAGTACATCGTCAACGAGGTTGCGCGGCGCCTCGACGTGCCGGTCGGCCTGATCATGCGCATGATCGGTCCCGAGATCGAAGTGATCGCCGCCAACGACGATTCCCGGAACCCGCACGTGATCGGCGAGCGCACCCTGCTCAAGGATTCCGGCATCTACTGCGAGACGGTGCTGGGCCAGGGCACGCATCTCTACGTGCGCAATGCCCATGCCGACATCCGCTCCTGGGCAGGCAATCCCTGCTTCGAGCGGCACGGCCTGCTCACCTATCTCGGCTACCCGATCCGCTGGCCGGACGGCAGCCTGTTCGGCACGCTCTGCGTCCTCGACCGGACTGAGAGGGACTACACCGACCAGCAGCGCGACGTGATGGCCCTGATGCGCGACCTGATCGAGGGCAACCTGCGCACCCTTTGCCTGCACTGAGGGCTTAGAACGCCGTCCGGCTGCGGATGGCGGCCGAGAGCGTACCCTCGTCGAGGTAGTCGAGCTCGCCGCCGACCGGCACGCCATGCGCCAGCCGGGTGATCGTCAGGCCGAGATGAGCGAGCGATTCGGTCACGTAATGGGCCGTGGTCTGGCCATCGACCGTGGCGTTGAGCGCCAGGATGATCTCCTTCACCGCCGGGTCGCTCGCGCGCTCCACGAGGCGCGCGATGTTGAGGTGCTCGGGACGCACGCCATCGAGGGCCGAGAGCACGCCGCCGAGCACGTGGTAGCGCGCCTGTACGGCGCCCGAGCGCTCCAGCGCCCAGAGATCCGAGACATCCTCGACCACCACGAATGTCGTCGGGTCGCGGGTCGCGTCACGGCAGATCGTGCAGGGCTCGCTCGTGTCGACGTTCCCGCATTCGTGGCAGACCACGATGCGCTCGGCCGCGATCCGCATGGCCTCAGAGAGGGGGCCCAGCAGCGTGTCCCGCTTCTTGATCAACTGCAGCGCCGCACGGCGCGCCGAACGGGGGCCGAGACCCGGCATCCGGGCGAGAAGCTGGATCAGGCGCTCGATCTCGGGACCGGCGACGGCTTGGGGCATCAGGCGTCCATGGGCTGATCGGACGCGGGCGCGTCCGGGCGTGACCGGCAGGGCATAGCGGGCAAATGCCCGGCGGGGAATCGGGTTCGCCCGTGATGAAGATGGGGATTGCGGGGCGGCTTTTCCCGTCCGCGCGTCCTTGGGCCGCTCCCGGCACCCGTTCATCCACCGGACATTCGAGACACGCCAAGATTGATCTCGACTGACAATCCTAGCGCGCAGTCTCGACATCGTACGCAAGTCTGATTGACGGGAAAGCTTCTCGACCTATCGACATTGATTTGAAGCGAGAGGCGGTGAACCAGCGTGCGGCGGGCCTGAACGACCGCATGGACGTCACCTCGCGAGGCCCGGCATCGCACCGATGCCGAAGGATGAACACGGCGCGATCAGGTGCCCGGGAGACACGCTCTTGACCCATATCGGTGACTTCAACGCGGGCCACGGCGCCGAGGCGATCGGCCTGAGGAACCTCAAGGCCGTCCACTGGAACCTGGAGGCGCCACGCCTCTACGAGGAGGCGCTCGCCCGCCGCGAGGGCAAGCTCGCCCGCGGCGGCGCCTTCGTCGCGACGACCGGCAGCCATACTGGCCGCTCGCCCAAGGACAAGTTCGTGGTGCGGGACGCCTCCACCGAGACCGAGATCTGGTGGGAGAACAACGGCGCCATCACGCCCGACCAGTTCGAGACGCTGCTCGGCGACTTCCTGAAGCACGCGGAAGGGCGGGAGCTGTTCGCGCAGGACCTCTATGGCGGCGCCGACCCCGCCCATCGGGTCAAGGCGCGCGTCTTCACGGAACTCGCCTGGCACTCCCTCTTCATCCGCAACCTGCTGATCCGGCCCGATCGGGAGGATCTCGCCGCCTACGTGCCCGACCTCACGATCATCGATCTGCCGAGCTTCCAGGCCGACCCGGCCCGGCACGGCTGCCGCTCGAAGACGGTGATCGCGATCGACTTCAGCCGGAAGATCGTGCTGATCGGCGGCTCGGCCTATGCGGGCGAGATGAAGAAGTCGGTCTTCACCTATCTCAACTACATCCTGCCCAAGAAGGGCGTCATGCCGATGCATTGCTCGGCCAATGCCGCCCTCGACGCGGAGGGTGGGTCGGCCCTGTTCTTCGGCCTGTCCGGCACCGGCAAGACGACGCTCTCGAACGATTCCTCGCGGATGCTGCTCGGCGACGACGAGCACGGCTGGAGCCCAGAGGGGATCTTCAACTTCGAGGGCGGCTGCTACGCGAAGACGATCCGGCTCTCGCGCAATGCCGAGCCCGAGATCTACGCCACCACCGAGCGCTTCGGCACGGTGATGGAGAACGTCGTGATCGACCCCGAGACCCGGGTGCCGGATTTCGACGACGCCTCGCTGACCGAGAACACCCGCTGCGCCTACCCGCTCGATTTCATCGCGAATGCGAGCGCCACCGGCCGGGCCAGCCATCCGAAGAACATCGTGATGCTGACCTGCGACGCGTTCGGCGTGATGCCGCCGATCGCCAAGCTCTCGGGCGCGGAGGCGATGTACCACTTCCTGTCGGGCTACACGGCGAAGGTGGCGGGGACCGAGCGGGGCCTGACGGCACCGGAGGCGACCTTCTCCACCTGCTTCGGCGCGCCCTTCATGCCGCGCCACCCGAGCACCTACGGCAACCTGCTGCGCGACCTCATCGCCGAGCATCAGGTCGATTGCTGGCTCGTCAACACGGGCTGGACGGGCGGCGGCGTCGGCACCGGCCGGCGCATGCCGATCCGCGTCACCCGGCGGCTGCTGGCGGCGGCCCTCGACGGCTCGCTCGGCCAAGGCCAGTTCCGCCGCGATCCGTATTTCGGCTTCGCGGTGCCGGTCGAGGTTGCGGGCGTCGAGCCCCACGTGCTGGAGCCCGTCAAGACCTGGAACAACAAGACCGCCTTCGCCGAGACCGCGGCGCGGCTCGTCGCGATGTTCCGCGAGAACTTTAAGCGCTTCGAGGCGCATGTGGAGCCCGACGTGAAGGCGGCCGAGCCGACGAATCAGGCGATCGCGGCCTGAGGCCCGGATCCGCCACGGCGCTCTCCTCCCCTCACGGGGAGGGGGCGCTCGCGCTCACGCCGCCTGCGCGGCGATCACCTGCCGGACCTTCCGGGCGAGTTGCTCCAGCGTGTAGGGTTTGCCGAGAAGCTGGACATCCGCATCCACGACGCCGTTGTGGACGATCGCGTTGCGGGTGTAGCCCGTCGTGTAGAGGACGCGCAGGTCCGGGCGCCGCAGGCGCGCGGCGTCCGCCAGTTCCTTGCCGCTCATCTCCGGCATCACGACGTCGGTGAAGAGAAGCGACACTTCCGGGTGCTCCTCCAGAAGGCGCAGGGCGTGGGCGCCGCCCGTGGCGTGGATCACCGTGTAGCTGAGGTCGCGCAGCGCCTCGACCGCCATCCGGCGAACCCCGTCCTCATCCTCGACCACGAGGATGATGTGGCGCGGATCACCCTCCGGAACCGGGATGTCGCGGAGGCTGGCGTCGGACGCCGCGACCTCGGCGGCGACGAGGCGCGGCAGGTAGATCTTCACCGACGTGCCGCTACCGGCCTCCGAATAGATCTTCACGTGGCCGCCGGATTGCCGCACGAACCCGTAGACCTGGCTCAGGCCCAGGCCCGTGCCCTGACCGACCGCTTTCGTCGTGAAGAACGGATCGAAGGCCCGCGCGGCCACCTCGGGGCTCATGCCCGCCCCCGTATCGGTGACCGCGATCAACACGTACTGGCCGGCCGGAATTCCCGGATGCGCCTCCGCGTAGGCGTCGTCGAGATGTGCGTTGGCCGTCTCGATCGTCAGGCGCCCGCCCTCCGGCATGGCGTCGCGCGCATTCACCGCGAGGTTGAGCAGGGCGCTCTCGAGCTGATTGGCATCGACCTTCGTCGGCCAGAGGCCGCCCGCGAGCACGGTCTCGACGCGCACGCGCTCACCGAGCGTCCGGCGCAGCAATTCGGACATGGCGGGCACGAGGCGGTTGCCGTCGATGGGCTCGGGGCTGAGCGGCTGTTTCCGGGCGAAGGCGAGGAGACGGTGCGTCAGCGTCGCCGCCCGCGCCCCGCCCTCCAGCGCCTGCTGCACGTAGCTGTCGAGCCGGCCCTCGCCGCGCTCGATCCGGCGCTTCAGCAGGTTGAGGTTGCCCATGATGATGGCGAGCATGTTGTTGAAGTCGTGGGCGAGGCCCCCGGTCAACTGCCCCATCGCCTCCATCTTCTGGGACTGGCGCAACTGCTCCTCGAGCCGCGCTCGCTCGGCCGAGATGCGCAGGAGGGCCTCGTGCGCCTTCGCCAGTTCCCCGTGGGCGGCGGCGATGCGCCGGTTGCGGGCGGCCGCGTCGAACAGGGCGTAGGCGGCGAGCGACACCGCCAGCAGCACGGCGGCCGCGATCGCCACCTGAAGGAAGCGTGCAGTGCGCGCCGCGCCGTCCTGGCGGCTGCGCAGGCGGGCGTCGACCTCCGTCTCGAGGCGCTCGATGATCCTGCGCGCGCGATCCATCAGACGCTTGCCCTCGCCGGAGCGGACCACGGAGAGGCTCGTCTCGGTCTCGCCGGAGCGGCGCAGATCGATCGTGCGCCTCAGCTCGGCGAACTTGTCCGCGGTGACGGTGCGCAATTCGGTAAGCGCCGCGCCGAAATCCGGCTCCTCCATCGTCCCGTCCGCGATCCGGTCGAGGGCCGTGGTGATCTGCGCTTGCGCTTCGTTGAAGGGGCCGAGATAGGCGTCCTCGCCCGTCAGGAGATAGCCGCGCTGGCTCGTCTCCACGTCCTGCAGCATCGAGAAGAGACGCAGCACCGAGGCCCGCAGCTCGACCGTCCGGCGGGTGTCGGCAACGTTGCCGCGCTGCATGGCGATCAGGCCGCCGGTCGCCGCGACGACCGCGACGAGAAGCAGGAAGCCCGCGATGAGCGGCGCGACGCTGAACGGCCGCGCGTGGCCGAGGACGGGGCCCGCGCCGGATTTCGGAGAAGAGAGGCGGGCGTCGGACATGACCGAATCAGCGGAAATCAGGCCGAACTATCCGCCGGAACGGGACGTCGTACCAAACCGGGCCGTAGGCGGCCCAAGGCGTCCCCGCTCAGAAGGGCAGCTTCATGCCGGGCGGCAGGGGCAGGCCCTTGGTCAGCTCGGCCATCCGCTCCTGCGCGGTCTGCTCGGCCTTGCCGCGGGCGTCGTTGACGGCGGCGACGACGAGGTCTTCCAGGATCTCGCGCTCGTCGGCGACCATCAGCGTCGGGTCGATCGACACGCCCTTGACGAGGCCCTTCGCCGTCATCGTTACCCGGACGGCGCCGCCGCCGGAGGCCCCCGAGACCTCGACCGCGTCGAGCTCGGTCTGCAGGTTGGCCATCTTCTCCTGCATGGCCTGAGCCTGCTTCATGATGCCCATCAGGTCGCGCATCGGATCGGTCCCGGTTCGAGTGGCGGTCAGGGGTGATGTAGGCAGGTCGGTCCCCGAGCGCTACGGCTCGTCGTCGCCTTCGGCCTGCGCGGCATCCTCGACCCCGAGGATCTCGGCCTCGGCCGTCGCGGCCTCCTCCTGCGCCTTCTCGCGCACGTCGACGATCTGGGCGCCGGGAAACCGGGACAGGACCTCGCGCACGAGCGGGTGGGCCGCAGCGTTCTGGTGCCGCGTCTCGGTGGCTGCCTTGGCGCGCGCGTCCAGCGTCGGCGCCCCCGCATCCTTGGAGAGCGCGACGATCCACCGGCGCCCCGTCCAGGCGTCGAGGGCGCGGGCGAGATCGTTGGCGATGGTCTGGCGCCCGCCCTCCGCGAGGCGGAACTCGATCCGGCCCTCCTCGAAGCGGACGAGGTGGACGTCGCGCTGCAGGGCGATCTGGAGGGCGATCTCCCGGCGCTCGCCGGCGAACGCCACCACGTCCTCGAATCGGGCGAGCCGGGGACCGGGCTGCGCGGAGGGCGCGGGCGCCGCCGCGAGCGCCGGGCGCGTTGCGGTCTCGGCGCCGACCGCCTGCGCGAAAGTCGGGGCGGGAGCGGGCGGGGCAGTTGCCGGCTGGGCCGGCGGCTCGCCGCGGCCGGCCTCTGTCGACCGGAGCTGGCGCAGGGCTTCGTCCGGGGTCGGCAGGTCCGCCGCGTAGGCGAGGCGCACGAGCGCCATCTCGGCAGCGGCGAGCGGCCGGCTCGCAGCCTGCACCTCGGGGACGGCCTTGAGCAGGATCTGCCAGGCCCGCGACAGCGCCCGCACCGAGAGCTTGCCCGCGAACTGGGCACCGCGGCTTCGCTCGACCTCGCTGAGGGTCGGGTCGGCGCCGGCTTCCTCCGGCACCAGCTTCAGGCGGGTGACGAGGTGCGTGAAGCCGGCGAGATCGGAGAGCACGACGGAGGGGTCGGCGCCCGCCTCGTACTGGCCGCGCAGTTCGGCGAAGGTGGCGGGGATGTCGCCGCGCATCACCGCCTCGAACAGGTCGACGATGCGCCCGCGATCGGCGAGGCCGAGCATGTCGCGCACGCTCGCCGCGGTCACGGTGCCGGCTCCGTGCGCGATCGCCTGATCGAGAAGGGAGAGTGCGTCACGGACCGAGCCCTCCGCCGCCCGGGTGATGGCGGCGAGCGCCTCGACCTCCGCGCCCACGCCCTCGGCCTCGCAGATGCGGGCGAGATGGGCCGACAGGGTCTCGGCCTCGACGCGGCGCAGGTCGAAGCGCTGGCAGCGGGACAGGATCGTGACCGGGACCTTGCGGATCTCGGTCGTGGCGAACACGAACTTGGCGTGGGGCGGCGGCTCCTCCAGCGTCTTCAGGAAGGCGTTGAACGCCTTCTCGGAGAGCATGTGGACCTCGTCCACGATGTAGACCTTGTAGCGGGCGGAGACCGGCGCGTAGCGGATGCCGTCGATGATGCCGCGCACGTCGTCGATGCCCGTATGCGAGGCGGCATCCATCTCCAGCACGTCCATGTGCCGGGATTCCATGATGGCTTGGCAATGCAGCCCGAGACCCGGCATCGTGATGGTCGGGCCGGCCTCCGGCTCGCCGGATCGGGCGTAGTTCAGGCCGCGGGCGAGGATGCGGGCCGTCGTGGTCTTGCCGACACCGCGCACGCCCGTCAGCATCCAGGCCTGCGGGATGCGCTTGGCCGCGAAGGCGTTGGCGAGGGTGCGCACCATGGCGCCCTGGCCGATCAGGTCGTCGAAGGTCTGGGGGCGGTATTTGCGGGCGAGCACCCGGTAGGGCGAGGCCGCGGACGGGGCGGCGGGAAAGCCCGGAAGACCCGGCTCGTCGTCCTGCGTGCCGGTGCTCACGTCCATGCGGTCTGGCTGGGGCTGCTGACCGCCCGGTCACGGCTTAGCCGCGACGCGCCGGCGGTGGAAACGGGTGGGAGGCTGACAAAGACCCGCTCGGTCTCGTTAGGGCTGCTTCCTTCCGGACCTGACCCGGTTGGCGAGTGAAACGTCCCTCACCAACCTCCCGCCGCCTATATGGCCGGGCGCCGCCGCGAACGCAAGCCGCGCCCGCCCAGGCTCATTCGGCCTCGCGCTTGACGATCGCCAGGGTCTTCGGATCGAGCTTGAGGTCGAACTGCTTGCCGTTGGCGTCGATCGCGTCGTCGACTTCGATCATGCCGTCGTCGAGTTCGATCTCCTTCCACTTGGTGAAGCCCTCCTGCTTCAGGATGGCCTCGACCTTGGTCTGCTGGTCCGGGGGGAGCTTCTCGTCGGCAAGCGCCCCGCCGCAGGCGGCGGTCGCGAGGGCAAGGGCGAGGGCGGCGGTGATCGGACGCATGGCGGTTTCCTCTCGTGGTTGGCGGCCGATGAACCAACGAGGACCGACACGGTTCCCTCGTTGCGTCCGCAACGAACGATCCCTACCCTCGGTCACGCTTCCCGAGGACACCCGCCCATGGTCACCCGCGTCGCCACCGTCGCTTTCGAGGGGATCGAGGCGCGCGCCGTCGACGTGCAGGTTCAGATCATTCCCGGCTCCGTCTCCTTCACCGTCGTCGGCCTTCCCGACAAGGCCGTTGCCGAATCGCGGGAGCGCGTGCGCGGCGCCCTCATCGCCTCCGGCCTCGCGCTCCCGGCCAAGCGCATCACCGTCAACCTCGCGCCGGCCGATCTGCCGAAGGAGGGCTCGCACTACGACCTGCCGATCGCCCTCGGCGTGATGGCGGCGATCGGCGCGCTGCCGGCCGACGCGCTGGGCGGCTACTGCGTGCTGGGCGAACTCGCGCTCGACGGGACGATCACCGCGGTGAACGGCGTGCTGCCGGCCGCCATGGCCGCGAACGCGCGCAGCCAGGGCCTGATCTGCCCCGCCGCGACAGGGTCCGAGGCGGCGTGGGCGGGCGGTGACCTCGACGTGCTGGCGCCGCGCTCGCTCATCCAGCTCGCCAACCACTTCAAGGGCAGCCAGATCATGGCCCGCCCGGAGCCCTCCATCGCGGCGCCGGCCGGCCCGATGCCGGATCTGCGCGACATCAAGGGGCAGGAGAGCGCCAAGCGCGCCCTCGAGATCGCGGCGGCCGGCGGCCACAACCTGCTGATGAACGGGCCTCCGGGCGCCGGCAAGTCGATGCTCGCCGCGCGACTGCCGTCGATCCTCCCGCCCCTGACGCCCCGCGAACTCCTCGACGTGTCGATGATCCAGTCGGTGGCGGGCGAGTTACGGGAGGGTGCGCTCTCCAACCGTCGCCCGTTCCGGCAGCCGCACCACTCCGCCTCGATGGCGGCGCTCGTCGGCGGGGGGATCGGAGCGAGGCCGGGGGAGATCTCCCTCGCACATAGCGGCGTGCTGTTCCTCGACGAATTGCCCGAGTTCAACCCGCAAACCCTCGACGCCCTGCGGCAGCCGATGGAGACCGGCGCGGTGATGATCGCGCGGGCCAACCACCGGGCCTCCTATCCGGCGCGGTTCCAGCTCGTCGCCGCGATGAATCCCTGTCGCTGCGGGCAGGGGCTCGAGCCGGGCTATGCCTGCCGGAGAGGCCCCAACGAGCGCTGCATGGCGCAGTACGGCGCCCGCATCTCCGGCCCGCTCCTCGACAGGATCGACTTGCGCATCGAGGTCGCCGCCGTCACGGCGGCGGATCTGATCCTGCCGCACCCCGCCGAAGGCTCGGCGGAGGTTGCCGCACGGGTCGCCGCCGCGCGGAACCTCCAGTCGGTACGCTACGCCGCCCGCGGCTTGCCCCCTGCCACCACGAACGCCACCTGCCCGGCGCCCGTCATCGAGGCCGTCGCCGCTCCGGATGCCGATGGCGCCGCGCTGATCCGCGGCGCGGCGGAGACGATGCGCCTGTCGGCCCGGGGCTTCCACCGGACGCTGCGGGTCGCGCGCACGCTCGCCGATCTCGACGGCGAAGTTCAGGTACGGCGCGTCCACCTCGCCGAGGCGCTATCCTACCGGGGCCGGGGCGAGCAGCCCGCCGCCGCGGCCTGAACTCGGCTCACGAGCCGTCGGTGTTTCTCCGATCCCTCAGGACGAGACGCGCGGCCGCAATGGATTCAGGGTGAAATTGCCGCGTCGATCAATGCTCTGCGGCGTCGCCCGCGGCCGCGTGCTCGACCGGGGGCTCGGCGCTCGCCACGGCCTTGCGCTCCAGGAAGGGCTGCAGACGCTCCGCGAGAGCGCGGTCGAGATGCTTGGCGTAGCCGCCCTTGAAATAGCGCGCTCCGCTTCCGGGGCCGTAGAGCTGGTCGTGGGCCGCCGTCATGGCATCGACTTCGGGCCGACAGAGAAAGCCGATCACGCCGGCCGCCTTGTACCACTCGCCCGCGCGGGCATGGTTCATGGCGCCGGGATTAGCCATCACCGTCTCGGCGAAACAATCGGTCGCCGCCTTTTCCAAGGGAGCGAGAACCTGTGCCGCGTCGATGCGGCTCCGCCCGTTCGGGCGCGCCTCAGCGCCGACGACCGAGACGAGAGAGGCTGCGATGAGCCCGAGAGCGAGTGCTTTCATGGAGACGAGCCTGAGATGCGAACCAGACCGTCACCAGTATTCCCTCACGATTGCGTCACGAACAGGGCCTCTCACGCCACGATCGGCGCGAAATCGTGTTTGCCCCGCCTCTGTCTCCGACCGATCACATGTGACGCGATGCCCGTGGGTTCCGATAACTCTCCGTTAACCCTTGCACGGGAGCTCCGAACTCAACCCCGGCGCTCGGCATTCCACTGGCCGCGGCAGGCGATGCCGCCGTTCGTCGTCCAGGTCCCGTTGCCGTAGCCGTCGCGAGCGAGGCGCCCGACGACGCTGGCGCTGTCCGTTCCACGGGAGATCACCGCGCGCACCGCGCCGTTCGCCGCAACCCGGCCCGAGATCTGGAAGTCGCCGCCGGCGTAGCGGGCCTCGCCCCGCTCGATCTGAACGCCGTAGCGGTAGGCCCTGTCGCAGGGACCGTCGACGGTGATGACCTCGATGCTCCAGCTTCCATCGTAGCGGTTGGGAACCTGCACCTTCTTGCGCGCAGCCTCGGCGGTTCCGATGCCGGCGACGGCGATAACGGCCGCGGCGATGATCGCTGTTCTCATGGTATCCCTGTCCGGGGGCGGCGCACGGCTGCCCGGCCCTTCGTGATGCGGATGCCACGGACCGGACGTGCGCCAGCACATCCGGGCATGACGCCTGAACGTTCCGGTAACTCGTCAGCGCCCGGGAGGTTGCCTGCCGAGCTTCAGGTCCGGGTCGCGCGCGTCAACGCTTCGGTGAGCAGTGCCTGGAGGTCGCAGCCGGCGTGGAAAAAGGCATGGACCCCGGCCGCCTTCAGCGGCTCGACGAGATCGGCGGGCTTCCCGGCGAGGTAGATCGTAGCACCCCGCGTCGCGGCGAGCGCCTCGGCTGCGGCGAGAGCCTGCTCCTCGTAGATCTTGTCCGACGAGCAGATGCAGGCGAGGGGCGCCCCGGACGAGGCGAAGGCCTCTGCGAGCGAGGGGGCGTCGGCGAAGCCGCCATCGCCCACCGCCTCGATCCCGCCGGCGGCGAAGGCGTTCGCCGCGAAGGTCGCCCGCGTGTTGAAGGCGGCGAGGGGGCCGAGATTGGCCAGGAAGACGGTGGGGCGCCGCCCCGTCTTCAGCAGATAGGCGTCGGACGCATCGCGCAGCGCCTCGTAGGGCTCGGCGAGGCGGGACGAGGGAAGGGCCTCGCAGGCCACGGCTTCGCCCGCGCCGAAGCCCGCGCCGCCGGGAGCCGCGACGGGCGCGACGTCGAGCACGGCGACCGGCTTCTCCGCGAGGAAGGGGAATTCGGTTGCGCCCGTGAGCGCCTCGCGCCGAGTCGCGACGTTCCGCGCGCGGGTCTGGCGCATCTCGTCGATCCGGCCCTGCAGCTTGCCGAGGCTGAGGCTCGCGACGATGCCACCCTCGCGCTCGATCGTCTGGAACGCGTCCCAGGCGGCGTCGGTCAGTTCCGCGGTCAGCGCCTCGAACCCGCCCGCTCCGGCCGCCGGATCGGAGACCTTGGCAAGGCTCGATTCCTCGATGAGAACGATCTGGCTGTTGCGGGCGACCCGCCGGGCGAAGCCGTCGGGCAGCCCGAGCGCCTGCGTGTAGGGCAGGGCCGTCACCGAATCGGCTCCGCCGATGCCGGCGGAGAAGGAGGCCATCGTCGCGCGCAGGATGTTCACGAAGGGGTCGCGGCGCGTCATGTTTCGCCAAGCCGTCTCGGCGTGCAGGCGCAGCGGCTTCGGGTCGAGCCCGCAGGCTGCCTCGACGCGCGCCCAGAGGCGGCGCATGGCGCGGAACTTCGCCACGGTCAGGAACTCGTCGGCGTCGGCCACCAGCAGCACGGCGATCGCGTCCCGAGCCCGCCCGAGATCGTGGCCCCCGGCCTCGAGCGCGCGCAGGTAGGCCACGGCCGTCGCGAGGATCGCGGCGAGTTCGGCCGCTTCGCTGGCACCCGCCTCGTGGTAGGGGCGACCATCCGCCAGCAGCGCGCGGCCCCTGAAGCCGGCGGCGTCGAAATCCGTCAGCGTCGCCGCGAGCGTCGGCGCCACCTCGTCCCACACCGCCCCGAGGGTGCCGGCCGCGGCGAGCGTGCCGATCGGGTCGATGCCGAGATCGAGGTCGAGATCCGCGAGCGCGTCGCCGCGGTGCTCGGCGAGCGCCTTGACGAGGGTGGCTGCCTCCTGGCCGCGGGCCCCCGCATCGAGGCGCAGCCCGATCAGCGGTAGCATCACGCCCTTCAGCGCCGTGTCGAGATCCTCGACGCTCGTCGCGGTGAGGCCGTAACCGCGCGCGGCCGGCGCGCCGGCGAAGACCAGCGTCAGCGCATCCGAGCCGCCTTCGAGATCGGCGAGGGCCTGGGCGCCGGCGGCCGCCGCGTCCGGATGGTCGACACGCTGGGCGACGCGCCAGGGGCCCGGGGCGCGCATCGGCTGGGCGGGAGCCTCGGCCGCATCGTAGAGCGGCTCGATCCGGATGCCGTCGGCGGTCTTCGAGACGAGGCGCTTCTCGAAATCGGCGCCCTTCAGGACGCCCTCGACGAGGCCGAGCCAGCGCTCGCGCGTGGCGGGCTCGAAAAGGTCGGCGAGCGGTCTGTCTTCCATCGAAAGGCCCTGCGCGGTCTGGGGCAGGCGCATGGGCGTGACAGCTCGCCCGCCATGTCATCCTGCCAAGTCTCGGCCAGAGCCCTGGCACGAGCTTTCGGCGGAGGCAATCGCCATGAAGACCGATCGCGCCCTCAGCCGAGGATGATCAATCCCGCGAAGCCGAGCGAGCCGACGATGATGCGCCACCACGCGAACAACCAGAAGCCGTGGCGGGAGACGTAGTCGAGCACCGTGCGCACCACGAAGAGCGCCGAGAGGAAGGCCACCACGAAGCCGATCACGATGAGGCCGGCATCGTCCCGCGAGAGGTTCTTGTAATTGTCGAGGAGATCCTTGGCGAAGGCGCCGGCCATGGTCGGCATCGCGAGGTAGAAGGAGAACTCGGTGGCGGAGCGCTTGTCGGCGCCCATCAGCATCGCCCCGACGATCGTGGCGCCCGAACGCGAGACGCCGGGGATCATGGCGAGGCACTGGAAGATGCCGATCTTCAGGTCCATCGGCACGGTGAAGTCGTAGACGTCGGTCTTCTTCACCTCGAGGTCCATGTCGTCGATGACGAGCAGGACGAGACCGCCCGCCACGAGCGTCGCGCAGACGATCCAGGGATTGAACAGGTAGTACTTGATCGCTTTCGAGAAGATGCCGCCGATGATGGCGGCGGGCAGGAAGGCGATCAGGATTCCGAGGACGAAGCGGCGTGCCTTCGGATCGCTTGGCAGGGCCGTCGCCACGCCGAGGAGGCGGCGGAAATACACGGCCAGGATCGCCAGGATCGCGCCGAGCTGGATCAGTACCTCGAAGGTGTTGTTCGGCGACTGGAAGCCGATGAAGTGCCCGACGAGGAGCTGGTGGCCGGTGGATGAGACCGGGATGAACTCGGTGGCACCTTCCACGACGGCGAGCACGACCGCCTTCGTGATGCTCATCGCATCCATCATCTCGTGCCTCGACTTCTCGGCTGGGGACGGCCCGCGGGGCCTCGGCGGACGGGTTCACGGCGCGGGACCGCACCGGCCGGCAGCGTTCGCCGATCAGGGTTGATGGGCGGTTACCGTCGCGACTCGAGCGTGTTAATGAGGCGGCAACGATCGAGCAATAACTCTCATCCCGCGTACGGTCCGCCTTGGCCATGCGCTGGGCGCGTCCCGCCGGCACTTCCCCCCGTCCGATCTCGGCCTCGATGGCGACGCTTCACCACTCTCCCTTCTGCCCCAACTCCCGCTTCATCCGCCTCGTCCTCGCCGAGATGGGCATGGAGCCGACCCTCGTGGAGGAGCGGGCCTGGGAGCGTCGCGAGGCGTTCCTCCTGATCAACCCGGCCGGCACGACGCCTGTCCTCGTGGAGCAGACCGGTCTCGCGGTGCCGGGTGCGGGCATCATCGCCGAGTATCTCGACGAGACGCGGGGGCTCGGCCTCAGCGGCCGCCGGCTCCTGCCCGAGGCGACGCCCGACCGGGTCGAGGTGCGGCGCCTGCTCGACTGGTTCCTCGTGAAGTTCCACGCCGAGGTCACGGGCTATCTGGTCCTGGAGAAGATCTCGAAGCGCTTCATGACGAGCGCGGACGGCGGCGGCCCGCCGGACATGAACGCCATTCGCGCGGCGCGCATCAACGTGCGCTATCACCTCCAGTATATCGGCTACCTGATGGAGCGCCGCCGCTGGATCGCGGGCGACCATCTGACCTATGCGGATCTCGCGGCGGCCGCCCACTTGAGCTGCGTGGACTATCTCGGCGACGTGCCATGGGACGAGAGCGAGATCGCGAGGGATTGGTACGCGCGGCTGAAGTCGCGCCCGTCCTTCCGCGCGCTGCTGGCCGACCGGGTACCGGGCATGGCGCCGGCCGACCATTACGCGGACCTGGATTTCTGAACGCCCGACGCCTCCTCGACGGTGCGGACCTGCGTCGCCTCGTCGAGGCCCGCGCCCGCGCCCTCGGCTTCGACATCCTGCGGGTCGCCCGCCCCGATTCGGTGCCCGACCTGCCCGGACGCCTCTCGGCCTGGCTCGGCTCGGGCTCGCACGGCGAGATGGTTTGGATGGAGGAGCGCGCGGAGGCGCGCGCCGCGCCCGCCGGCCTGTGGCCGGAGGTGCGCAGCGTCGTGATGCTCGGGATGAGCTACGCGCCCGAGACGAACCCGCTCGACATCCTCGGCCGGCGCGACCGCGGCGCCATCGCGGCCTACGCCCAGCGCCGCGACTATCACGAGGTGATGAAGGGCAAGCTCAAGGAGCTCGGCGGCCTTCTCTCGGCCAAGTCCGGACGGCCGGTGAAGGTGTTCGTCGACACCGCGCCCGTGATGGAGAAGCCGCTGGCGGAGGCCGCGGGCCTCGGCTGGCAGGGCAAGCACACGGTGCTCGTCTCGCGGGACTTCGGCAATTGGCTGCTGCTCGGCGCGATCTACAGCGCGGCCGATCTCGAGCCCGACACGCCGGAGCCGGAGCATTGCGGCACCTGCCGCCGCTGCCTCGACATCTGCCCGACCGCGGCCTTCCCGGATCCGTTCCGCCTCGATGCCCGCCGCTGCCTCTCCTACCTGACGATCGAGCACGCGGGCCCCATACCCGCCGAGTTCCGGGCGCCGATGGGCAACCGCGTCTTCGGCTGCGACGACTGCCTCGCGATCTGTCCCTGGAACAAGTTTGCGGAGGCCGCGCACGAGGGCCGGCTCGCCGCGCGGGAGGATCTCGGCGCCCCCGCCCTGCGCGAGCTCGCCCGCCTCGACGAGGCGGCCTTCCGGCACTTCTTTGCGAATACGCCGGTGAAGCGTACCGGCCGCGACCGCTTCCTGCGCAACGTTCTCATCGCGATCGGGAATTCGGGTGATCCGGCACTCGCCGCCGAGGCCGTGCGCTGCCTCGACGATCCGGCGCCGATCGTGCGCGGGATGGCCGTCTGGGCCTGCGGGCGCCTGCTCGGCCCCGAGGCTTGCGCCGGCCTGCATGCCCGATCAGGAAAGGACGAGGCGGACGCGCATGTCCGCGATGAGTGGCGCGCCGCGCTCGCGGCTTCTGACGGGGAGACCCCAGCTTCATGAACCTGTTCGTCTTCGGCCTCGGCTTCAGCGCCCGCCACTTCGCGGAGCGCGAGCGGGCCCGCTTCGCCGCGATCCGTGCCACGGTGACGGACCCGGACAAGGCGCGCGCGATCGAGGCCGAGGCCGGCTTTCCCGTGAGGGCCTTCGGGCCGGAAACGGACGATCCGCGCATCGCGGATGACCTTGCCGACACCGACGCTCTGCTGATCTCGGCCCCGCCCGGCCCGCACGGCGACACAGTGCTCGCCCGCTACGCCGACGCCATCCGGGCGAGCCGGATCGCCTGGATCGGCTATCTCTCGACGATCGGCGTCTACGGCGACCAGGGCGGCGCCTGGATCGACGAGATGACCGAAGCCGCCCCCCGCAGCGCCCGCTCGAAGGAACGGCTCGCCGTGGAGCGGGCTTGGCTCGCGCTCGGAGCGGAGACCGAAAAGCCGGTGCAGGTCTTTCGGCTTTCCGGGATCTACGGCCCGGGCCGGAACCCCTTCGTAAAGCTGCGCGAGGGCAAGGCGCAGCGGATCGTCAAGGCGGGGCAGGTCTTCAACCGCATCCACGTGGACGACATCGCCTCGGCGCTCGCGGCCTCGCTGGAGAAGCCCCGCAGCGGCGCGGTCTACAACGTGACGGACGACGAGCCCGCACCGCCGCAAGTCGTCACGGAATACGCCGCCCGTCTCGCAGGCCTGCCGGTACCGCCGACCGTCGATTTCGAGACGGCGGATCTCAGCCCGATGGCGCGCAGCTTCTACGGGGAGAACAAGCGGGTGCGGAACCGCCTGCTGCGGGAGGACCTCGGCGTGGCGCTCCGCTACCCGACCTACCGCGAGGGTCTCGCCGCGCTGAAGGACGACGCGGCCGCGTGACGCTCAGGCCGCGTGACGGTTCGCGGCAGGCCCAAAATGGCCGAGATAGCGCGCCGCGATGGCGGTGACGGGGAGCACCACGAACACGTCCGTGGTGCCGAACTGGTGATCGACCACGGCGCCGTCGCCGAAGGTCGCGCCGACCCGCAGATACCCCTTGATCAGCGGAGGCAGCGCCTGCAGGGCCGCCTTCGGATCGACGGACTCGCGGGCGAGCCGGTCCATGCGCACGTAGCGACCGGGCAGCGCCTGCGCGCACCAATTCTCGGCTGCGCGGGCGTGATGGTGCAGGAAGCTCAGGGGCAGCGCGAGCCGCTGGGGGTCGGTGCCCTCCAGGCTCGCGCAGCCGATCAACGCGTCGATCCGGTGGTGCAGCACGTAGGCGTAGATGCCGTGCCAGAGGAGTTCGACCGTGCGCTTGGTGCGGTAGGGCTTCAGGACGCAGGAGCGCCCGAGCTCGAGGAGCCGCTTGCCGGGATTGGCGGCGAGGAGCGGCGCGATGTCGTATTCGCCGGCCGTGTAGAAGCCGAAATGCCGGTCCGCCATGTCCTGCCGGAGCAGGCGGTAGGTGCCGACCACCTTCGGCCGCGCCTTGCGGAACGGCTTCGCCTCGGTCGCCGCGTGGTCGATGACGAGGAGGTGGTCGCAGATCGCGTCGTAATCGTCGACATCCCGGCGCGAGAGCATCGCCATGCCGTTCGGGATCGCCGACATCTCCTCGTAGAAGACGCGGAAGCGCAGACGCTGGGCGCGGCGCACCTCCGATTTCCGGGTGGCGAGCCGCACCTCGAGGCTGCCGATGCGCCCGAGACTCGGATCGAGGCCGGGAGTGGCGAGGGGTGCCCGGAAACGCTCGCCGAAGCGGATCGGCGTGGCGCCGGGCGGGATCAGGCTGCGGCCGCCGAAGCCGGGAAGGCCGACCGCGGCGCTCCGCTGCTTCAGCCGGGTGATCGGGCCGTTCACGCCCTTCTCCCAGCCGCTCAGCCAAGCCGCGGAAGCGCCCCGCGCGAAATTCGCGACCATGGTTCAGCCTGCCCTCGGGTGTCGGCGGGGCCTACCCCC
>NZ_SMNT01000019.1 GCF_004348265.1 Methylobacterium segetis | reverse complement strand
CGGACGCGCGAGCGCGAGCGCGAGCCCGCCGCGGCGCCGGCCGAGGCCGCGACGGAGGGGATCGCCGCCCGCGACCCCGTGGTGGTGACGGGCCGGAACTGGGCGGGCGACGAATATTACTACGTCTTCCTCCTCGCCACGGCGGCGACCGAGGCCGGCAGCCTGCGCCGCGTCCAGATCCAGGCCCGCACCTACGATTTCGAGCGCTTCGACATCCGCGGCCGGGGCGAGGACGGCAACCCGGCCTGGGTGCCGTTCCAGCCCGAGGCGGAGACGGGCCGCCGGACGCGCCGCGCCCGCGGGCGCGCCGCGGCGCGGGACGGAGCGCGGGACGGGGACAACCCGAGCCCGGCGGCGGTGCTCGACGAGGCGGGCAAGCCGATCTACGGGAATTGCCCGGGCCGGGGCTTCGACACGCAGGGTCTCGTCGGCTCGATCAGCGTGGTCGATCAGACCTATCACTGGTTCTACACGGACGTGATCCCCGCCGATTGCAACGAGCCCGTTCTCAAGCGGCGCACGGCCCTCTACCTGCGCACCAGCCGCGACCTCACCGTCGACCGGGTCTGGTCGGCGCCCCGCACCGTGGCCGAGCCCCTGCCGGCGGCGAGCCTCGTGCGGGTGGCCAAGGCGAAGGGGATGGATCGCTGGGCGGTGGCCTATGCCTGCAACCGCCCCGCCAACGCCCCCGGCGGCCCGGTCTCGGATCTCTGCGTGCAGTACACGGCCGATCTCTCGATCGGAGCGCTGGCCGGGCTGACTTGGTACGCCGAGCCCGTGGCGGCGATGCGCTCGGCCGCCTATCTCGGCCTGCGCTCGGGCGGCGACGGCAGCGGCCGTTACGGCCGGACGCACCATTTCTGGATGACCGACCGCTACGGCAACCTCGACACGCCCACGAGCTTCTCCACCAAGGCGGGCTTCCTGACCTGGCTCGACCGCCTCGCCCCGCGCGAGGACGGCACGGACGCCTCGACCGTCTACGGCCGGCCGACCTACTGGGCGACGTGGTCTGTGCGGACTGTGGGGGCGCGGTAGCGGCGTGCTGCCCGAAAACGACCGAGGGGGAGCCCTCGCGAGCTCCCCCTCGGCACGTAGCTCCCGGCGCGATAGCCGGGAAGACGGACACCCTTACGGGGCCGCAGGTCCGATCAAGATAGGAAAGCGAGCCTGCCCCGTCAATGTCGGCCGGTGCGACCCACTCAGCTCCGCGGCGTCGGAAGCCACGCCAGCAGCAATCTCAGGAGAATCGTGAACTCCGGCTCCGGGAGACGCACTTTGCCGGGCTTGGCGGGAGAGAGCCGGCTGACCGCGGGTCGTCGGCTTATCGCAGATCGCCCAGGATTCGGGAGAGCCGTCGATCGTTGTCGCGAGCCGGTATGCCCACCGATTTTCAGGCTGCGGTTGCGAGCTGCAGGGAACCACGGTGACCGCCCCCGAGAGCGTGCGGTCCGTGGCGATCACGATAACCGGACGGCGCTTCCAGAATTCCGGCAGATGGGCATCGACCGGGAAATCGCACCAGTAGAAGTCGCGGACCTTTGGCGCCATCCGAAGCCTGGGCTTCACTCTCGGCGGGCGACCGGCCTCCTCTGTCGTCATGTTGACCGCACCGCGACTATTCTCCCACCGATCTAGCCCTTAACTCCTATCACTGTCTATTTTGTTCTGTCCCGCCGTCCCTGACGGACCCGTCCACACGCGGGCTTGGCACCGGCCGGCCGACCCTGTACCCCGCTCCCCCAGCACTCTCAGCGGGATGAGGACGATGCGGCTCGTCGTGGTCGGCGCCGACGGGCGCATGGGGCGGATGCTGATCCGCGCGGTGGCGGAGGCGGACGGGTGCTCCCTCGCCGGGGCGATCGAGCGCGCGGGCTCGGCCGCGCTCGGGCAGGATGCCGGCACGCTCGCCGGCCTGCCCCCCCTCGGCGTGCCCGTGACCGACGACCCGCTGCCCGTCTTCGCCGCCGCCGAGGGCGTGCTCGACTTCACCACACCCGCCGCCACCACCCACTTCGCCGAGCTCGCCGCGCAGGCGCGCATCGTGCACGTCGTCGGCACGACCGGCCTGTCGGAGGGCGACCTCGCCAAGCTCGCGGCCGCCGCCCACCACGCCCGCATCGTGCGCTCGGGCAACATGTCGCTCGGCGTCAATCTCGTGGCGAGCCTCGTGCGCAAGGTCGCCGCCGCGCTCGGCGAGGAGTTCGACATCGAGATCGTCGAGATGCACCACCGCATGAAGGTCGACGCGCCGTCCGGCACCGCCCTCCTCCTCGGCGAGGCCGCGGCCGAGGGGCGCGGCGTCCGCCTGCCCGACGTCCGGGTCTCGACCCGCGACGGACAGACGGGCGCGCGGCGCCCCGGCGACATCGGCTTCGCGACCCTGCGGGGCGGCACCGTCGTCGGCGACCACAGCGTCACCTTCGCGGGGCCGGGCGAGCGGATCACGCTCAGCCACCACGCGGAGGACCGGGGCATCTTCGCCCGCGGCGCCGTGAAGGCGGCGCTCTGGGCCTTTCCGCAGAGGCCCGGGCTCTACAGCATGACAGACGTCCTCGGCCTGTAACCGAGCCCAAGCTTCAGCCCTCCCGCCCCCTCTGCTAGAGCGCGGTCGAGACGCCCCGACCGAACCGCACAAGGAACCGTCCCGATGGACCGCCTGCTCGTCCTCGCTCGCCACGGTCAGAGCGAGTGGAACCTGAAGAAGCTGTTCACCGGCTGGCGCGACCCGGACCTGACCGAGCTCGGCATCGAGGAGGCCCGCAAGGCCGGGCGCTGGCTGCGCGACCAGGGCTACGGCTTCGACGTCGCCTTCACCTCGAACCTGAAGCGGGCGCAGCGCACCTGCTCCCTGATGCTCGGCGAGATGGATCTCTCCGACATCGAGGTGGTCCGCTCCCAGGCCCTCAACGAGCGGGATTACGGCGACCTGTCCGGCCTCAACAAGGACGACGCCCGCGACCGCTGGGGCGACGAGCAGGTGCACAAGTGGCGCCGCTCCTATGACGTGCCGCCCCCCGGCGGCGAGAGCCTCAAGGACACCGCCGCGCGCGTCCTGCCCTACTACATCGAGACGATCCTGCCCCGCGTGATGGCGGGCGACCGGGTGCTGGTGGCCGCCCACGGCAATTCGCTGCGCGCCCTCGTCATGGTCCTCGACCGGATGACGCCCGCCACCATCGCGGGGCTCGAGATCGCCACCGGCATCCCCCTCGTCTACCGCCTCAAGGCCGACACCACGGTCCTGATGAAGACCGTGCTGGAGCGCGACATCGATCAGGATTGAGGCGGGCGGGGCGCGCCGCGCGCAGGGTTCGCGGGGTGGCTCGGGGGCGACGGCGCGCAGATCGTTGCCGATCCCTCCCAAGTTTTCATTGCCAAAGAATTTGGAATGACTTTAAACGGCTGAGTGGAATGTGCGGCCGAGCTTCGGCCTCCGAGGGTGTCCGGCGGGTATGACGAGCGGCTTGCGAGGGACCAGAGGGACCAGCAGGCAGGAGGGCGCGGACGACATCCCCCGTCTCGACCGGGACGGTCTCTCGGCCGCCCTGCGCGACCACCTCTCCCTGCCGCTGCGCGATTATTTCCAGCTCACGGAGCAGGAGCCGCTCACCCCCCGCCTCGCGGGCCTCGTGACGCGCTTCGAGGCGGCGCTGGCCGCGCGCGGGGCTGCGGTCGCGAGCGGCTTCCGCGACGACCTGATCCGGTCGTTGCCGGCCCTGCGCACCTTCGCGCTCTCCCTCTGCGGCAATGTCAGCCGGGTCGACGACCTCGTTCAGGAGACGATGATCAAGGCCTGGGCGAACCAGGATCGCTTCCGGCCCGGCACCAACTTCACGGCGTGGCTGTTCACCATCCTGCGCAACCAGTTCTACACCGAGTTGCGGCGGGCCAAGCGCGAGGTCGAGGACGCGGACGGCACCCATGCCGGCCAGCTCACCGCGCCGGCCGACCAGGAGGACGCCTCGACGCTCCGGGCCGTCTGGGAGAGGATCGCGGCCCTGCCCCTGCCGCAGCGCCAGGCCCTGATCCTCGTGGGCGCCGAGGGCTGCACCTACGAGGAGGCGGCCGCACGGCTCGGCTGCCAGGTCGGAACCGTGAAGAGCCGGGTCAGCCGGGCCCGGGCCACCCTCTCGGGCGCGCTCGGGGCGCGCGTCGACGGCGCCGTGCCGGCCTGAGCTCTCAGCCCGGCTCCGGCTCGCGCGCGTGCGCCTGTCCCTCCGCGCCGGCCGGGCAGTCGGGAAAGGGCTGCCAGTCGGTGAAGGCGTCCTGCGGGTAGCTGTGCTCGCAGGAGGCGACCCGCCAGGGCCGCGCATCGCCGAAGCGGCGCGGATCCCAGCGGATCACCGCGCGCCGGTCCGGATCGTGCCGGTCGATCGCGATGATCCACCGGCCATCCCGAGGGGCCCTGTCCATGGGCCGCCAGCTCATCATCCTGCGCTCCCCTGCCTACCCCTGCCGACGGACGATGGGAACGCGCGGAGGGCGGAAACCGTTCGGTCCCCTCCCGCGCGACGAGGTCCTCGCGAGGGCAGGCCCCTGTCGCGGGCCATCGTCGGGCCGGGCTGTCCGGCCCCGCTTTCCCGCGCCCGGCGCCGGCCCGGCCCGGCCCGCAGGGGGGTGGGCCGACAGGAGAGACGGATGCGACCATTCTCGTCTGCGCCGAGCCGCGCGCGGGGCAGGGATGCCGGGCCCGATCGCCCGGACGATGGCCCGTCGCGCCCGTCGAGGGGCCGCCGGTGACGGGCGGGGTCGCGCTCGCGCCGGGGCTGATCCACCATCCGGGGCATCTCGACGCGGCGGCGCAGGCCGAGCTCGGGCGCGAACTCGCGGGCGGGCTTGCATGCGCCCCGTTCTATACGCCCCGCATGCCGCGCACGGGACGCCCCTTCTCGGTGCGGATGAGCAATCGCGGCCCGCTCGGCTGGGTCTCGGACGCGGACGGCTACCGCTACCAGCTCCGGCACCCGGAGACGGGCGCGCCCTGGCCTGAGATCCCGGCCGTCGCACGGGCGGCCTGGGAGCGGCTCGCCGCCGACGCGCCGCCGCCCGAGGCCTGCCTCGTCAACCTCTACGCCCCCGGCGCGCGGATGGGCCTGCACCAGGACCGGGACGAGGAGGATCTCGACGCCCCCGTCCTGTCCCTCTCCCTCGGGGCCCCGGCCCTGTTCCGCTACGGCGGCACGAGGCGGGGCGACCCGACACGGTCCGTCCGGCTCGAACCGGGCGACGCCCTGGTGATCGGCGGTCCCTCCCGCCTCGCCTTCCACGGGATCGACCGCATCCTCGCCGAGGCGGCGGACCTCCTCGCGGAGCCGGCGGCGCCGCGCCCGGACTTCCTGCCGCCGGGCTGGCGCTGCAACCTGACCCTGCGCCGCGTGACGCGGCTGGGAGGGACTCCCGCGGCTTGACACCGGCGCCACGGGCGCCGACGCATCGCATCCGGAGGAGACGCGCCCGGGCAGCGGCGCCGGTCCCCGAATCCTCGGACGAACCGGGGCGAGAAGCGGAGAATCCTGTTCGATGCGGCTGCGTCACGCCACCTCTCTCCCTGCGCGCCCGATCGCAGGTGTCCTCGCCCTCGGCCTCGCCGCCCTCCTGTGCGGGCCGGCGCTGGCCGAGCCGATCTTCCCCTCGGGCTCCCGCTTCGGCTTCGAGCCGCCCTCCGACATGGCGCCCTCGCGCCGCTTCTCCGGCTTCGAGCGCAAGGAGGGGGGCGCCACGGTCTCGGTGGTCGAGTTGCCGGCGGCGGCCTTCGGGGATCTCGAGAAGAACTTCACCGACGAGAACCTGAAGAGCCAGGGCTTCGTGGTGCAGAAGCGCGAGGCGCTGAAGGTCGCGGGCGGGGCCGACGCGGTGCTCTTCACGGGCGAGCAGCCGCCGGAGGGCGGCGCGGTGGGTCCCGCGGTTCAGAAATGGCTTCTCCTCGTCGGCGACCCGACCGTCACCGGCATCATCATCGCCCAGGCGCTGCCCGGCGCCGAGACCGAGGAGACCATGCGCGGCATGGTGACGGGGGTGACGATCCGGCCCGCGCTCAGCCTCGACCAGCAGGTCGAGTCCCTGCCCTTCCGCATCGCGAACCCGGCCGGCTTCCGGCCCGTGCGGGTGCTCGGCGGCAATTCGGTGCTGCTGACGCAGGGCCCGAAGGACCAGATGGTCAGCCTGGAGCAGCCGATCCTGGTTCTGGCCCAGGCCGTGCAGCCGCCGCCGGCTCCCGAGCAGCGCGACGGCTTCGCCCGCGCCGCCCTCTACGCCAACCAGACCATGAAGGATTTCGTGATCGAGCGCTCGCAGAGCTACCGGCAGAACGGCGTCGACTGGCACGAGATCGTGGCCCGGGCCACCGACCTGCCGACCAACGTCCCCGTCGTCGTCTCGCAGACGATCCGCTTCGCGCCGGACGGCTACCTGCGCGCGGTCGGCGTCGTGCGCGAGGACCAGCGCGAGGGCACGCTGGCGAAGTTCCGCGAGGTCGTCGACAGCGTGCAGGTCAAGTAGGGCACGGCCCGCCTCAGGCGGCGATGCGCCCCTCCAGGGGGAAGACCTTGGCGGGGTTCATCAGCCAGGCCGGGTCGAACACGTTCTTGACCCGCATCTGCTGCTCCAGGTCGGCCTGGTTGTACTGGAAGCGCATCAGCTCCCGCTTCTCGATGCCGACCCCGTGCTCGCCGGTGAGGCAGCCGCCGACCTCGACGCAGAGCTTCAGGATCTCGTCGCCCGCGGCTTCCGCCTTCTGCAGCTCGCCCGGCTTGTTGATGTCGAACAGGATCAGCGGGTGCAGGTTGCCGTCGCCGGCGTGGAACACGTTGGCGACGCGCAGGCCGTGGCCGGCGCAGATCGCGCCGATGCGCTCCAGCACCTCGCCGAGGCGCCCGGTCGGGATGGTGCCGTCCATGCAGACGTAGTCCGAGATGCGGCCCGTGGCGCCGAAGGCGGATTTGCGCCCCTTCCAGATCGCGGCGCTCTCCGCCTCCGAGCGGGACACCTTGAGGCTCGTCGGCCGGAAGCCCTGCGCGATCGCCGCGATGCGGCCGAGCATGTCGTCGATCTCGGCGTCCGAGCCCTCGACCTCGATGATCAGCATCGCCTCGGCGTCGCGCGGGTAGCCGGCCTGCGCGAAATCCTCGGTGATCAGGATCGCCTCGCGGTCCATGTACTCGATCGCCACGGGGATGATCCCGGCCGCGATGATCGCCGCGACGCAATTGCCCGCATCCTCCACCGAGGAGAAGCCGACGAGGACGGGCCGCGCGCCCTCCGCGGCCCGCAGGATGCGCACCGTCGCCTCGGTGACGATGCCGAGCTGCCCCTCCGAGCCGCAGATCAGCCCGAGCAGGTCGTAGCCGCCGCTGTCGAGGTGCGGGCCGCCGATCTCGACCACCGTGCCGTCGTTCATCACAAGGGTGACGCCCAGCAGGTTGTTGGTGGTCACGCCGTATTTCAGGCAATGCGCGCCGCCCGAATTCATGGCGATGTTGCCCGCGATGGTGCAGGCGAGCTGGCTCGACGGGTCGGGGGCGTAGAAGAAGCCCTCGTGGCTGACCGCCCCCGAGATCGCGAGGTTGGTGATGCCCGACTGCACCCGCGCGGTGCGGTTGGCGAAATCGAGGTCGAGGACGCGGGTCATCTTGCCGACGCCGAGGATGACCGCATCCTCCTGCGCGATGGCGCCGCCGGCGAGCGAGGTGCCGGCGCCGCGGGGCACCACGCGCACGCCGTTGGCGTGGCAATAGGCCATCACCGCGGAGACCTCCTCGGTGGTCGAGGGCAGGATCACGGCGAGCGGCATCTTGCGGTAGGCCGTCAGCCCGTCCGTCTCGAAGGCGCGGCGCTCGTCCTCGCTGGTGATCAGCGCCTCCGCCGCCACGAGGGGGCGCAGCCCCTCGATGATCGCCTCGCGGCGCGCGACGATCTCCGGATCGGGGGCGGGGAAGGCGATCGACATGGCGTTCTCCCAGAGTGACCGGCCGGCGGGTCGCCCGGCCTTCAGCGCGCGCTCAGGTTCGTGCGCCCAAGATCCTGCGCGAGGTCCCGTTCGGGCCTCCGCACCGTTCTAGACGAAACCCGGGCGGTGCGCATCCGGAACCGTTTTGCGGCAGGAGGGCTTCCTTTCGTCGCGGATGCCCTAGATGCCGGCCTAGCGTCGCAGTCTCGATCTGTTCTAAACGTCAAGCTCGGCTATAAGCCTCGGCGGTCTCCAACGACCGTCACCACGGAGGAAAAAAGATGCGTCACCTCATCCTCGGCGCCGCCCTCGCGCTGATGCTGCCCCTCTCCGCCCAGGCGCAGGACGCCGGCGACGCGGCGGCCGGCGAGAAGGCCTTCGCGCCCTGCAAGGCCTGCCACGCCTTCGGCAAGAACGGCGTCGGGCCCGACCTGAAGGGCGTCGTCGGCCGCAAGGCGGGCACGCACGAGGGCTACAATTACTCCGCCGCCCTGAAGGGCTCGGGCCTGACCTGGGACGAGGCGAACCTCAAGGAGTGGCTGAAGGACCCGAAGGCCAAGGTGCCGGGCAACAAGATGGTCTACCCGGGCCTGAAGGACGACAAGAAGCTCAGCGACCTGATCGCCTACCTCAAGACCCAGTCGTAAGACCCGCGCGGCACGTCCGCGCGAACGAGGCCGCCTTCGCGACGCGAGGGCGGCCTTTTTCTCGACCCGTTCCGAGCTGCCGGGATGTCGCCGGCGAAGCCCGCGGTCAGGCGGCGTTGGCGCTCGCCGCCGCCAGCTTCTCGGCGCCGGTCTCCTCGTGCAGGCCCGTGCGCAGGGTGACCAGATGGTCGAGGAGGGCCTGGCGCGCCTCGAGATCGAGCCCGGTCATGCCGCCCGCCTGGTCGGGGATGCAGGCGAGCCGCTCCTGCAGGCTCCGCCCCTTCGGCGTGAGGAAGATGCTGACCTGACGCTCGTCGGCGCGGTCGCGGGCGCGGCGGACATGCCCCGAGGCCTCGAGCCGCTTCAGCAGCGGCGTCAGCGTGCCGGAATCGAGGAACAGGCGCGTGCCGATCTCCTTCACCGTCAGCCCTTCCTCCTCCCAGAGGACGAGCAGGACGAGATATTGCGGATAGGTGAGGTCGTGCTCGCTCAGGAGCGCGCGGTAGGCGCGGCCGAAGGCGTGCGCCGCAGCGTAGACGGCGAAGCAGAGCTGGTTGTTCAAGCGCTGGGCGTCGCTCGACGCCTCGGCGCTCCGTTGCGTCGACGGCGCGCCTCGCGGCCCTGCCCCGCGCGGGACTTCTCGGCCCGGCATTGGCGTCACTCCCCTCGCCGCGCCGTCGCGCGGAAAAAACTCACGATCCCCAACATCCTAGCCACATTGCATCATGTGCACAATCAAGGCACCGGCCCCAACTAGGTTGCGCGCAATCGAATAATATGCGAGACCCGGCATCAGATCGCGCGCAATCGATGTTCGGCATGCGATGCCGGACGCATCGCAAAATCCGGCCCTCTGCGAAGGGGCGCCATATCAAAGATCAATCGATGTCGCGTTTCCGCACCCCTCCCGGTGCGGTATCGATCCCCGTCGAAGGAGAGACCCATGCAAGCCCTGTATACCGCTCATGCGCACGCCACCGGTGGCCGCGAAGGCTCCGCCGCCACCGACGACGACCGCCTGTCGGTGGGACTCGCGACCCCGAAGGAACTCGGCGGCGGCGGCGGTGCCGGCACCAACCCGGAGCAGCTCTTCGCCGCGGGCTACGCCGCCTGCTTCCTCGGCGCCATCAAGTTCGTGGCCGCGCAGGACAAGGTGACGATCTCCGACGACGCCAAGGTCGAGTCGACCGTGGGCATCGGCAAGCGCGACGACGGCACCGGCTTCGGCCTGACCGTGACGCTGAAGGCCACCCTGCCCGGCATCGACCCGGACAAGGCGCAGGATCTCGTGAAGCGGGCCGACGTGGTCTGCCCCTACTCGCACGCCACCCGCGGCAATATCCGCGTCGACGTCTCGGCGGCCTGATCGGGCCGGCGCCGCACGAGGCAGAGGGCGACCCGGTAGGTGACTCGGGCGCCCTCCGCATCGAAGCGGCGCAGCACGCGGCGCAGGGCGCCCGCGGGCAGGGGCCGCCCGCCCCGCGGCGTGCCGGCCCCGATCGCCCGGAGCGCGGCGAGGAAGGCGCGCCCGTTCGGGTGCGCCTCCAGGAACGGCTCCTCCTCGACGCTCAGCGTGCAGCCGGGGGGCGCCAGCGCCCGCAGGGCCTGCAGGGTCGGGTAGGCGGGCGTGGCGGGCGCGTAGCCCAGGGCCGCGTGGGCCCGCCCCCATTCCCCGAACGTGCCGTCGGCGAGCGTCGCGAGGGCGAGCCAGCCGCCCGGGGCGAGGAGCCCGCTGAGCGTCGAGACCGCGCCGGGCAGATCCTCGAACCATTGCGCGGCGAGGCTGGAGGCGATCAGGTCGAAGCGGGGACCGGGGGCGAGGCTCGGACGCTCGCCGTCCATCACGAGATAGCGCAGATCCGCGCCCTCCGGCGCCCGCGCCTTCGCCCGCGCGACCATGCCGGGGGCGATGTCGGTGGCGAGAAGCGCGCGGGGTGCGAGCCGGTCCCGCAGGGCCTGCGTCAGCAGGCCGGTGCCGCAGCCGATCTCCAGCACGCGGGGGTGGGGCGCCAGCGGCAGGCCGGCGATCCGTTCCGCGAGGTGCCCGGCGACCCGCGCCTGAACCTCGGCGGCCCGGTCGTAGCCTTCGGCGCCGTCGAAGGCGCGCGCGACGGCCTGCTTCCATGACGACATCGGCGGGTTTCGGGACGGTTCGAGCGCGGGAGCCGACCGCTTAGCGCGGGGTGGAGTCGCGCTCAACCCGGCGCGGTCCGGGAGAGGTCCGGACCGCGCCGCGTCACGCCTCCGCCGGCCTCTCGTTCGCCTCGTCCATCAGCGGGTGCAGGTCGCGCACCATGCCCTTCAGGCGCTCGTCGAGGACGTGCGTGTAGATCTGAGTCGTCGAGATGTCGGCGTGGCCGAGCAGTTCCTGCACGATGCGCAGGTCCGCCCCGTTCTGCAGGAGATGGCTCGCGAAGGCGTGGCGCAGGACGTGGGGGCTGACGTGGTCGGCGCGCAGGCCGGCCGCGCCCGCCACGGCCTTCAGGTCGCGGGCAAAGGCTTGCCGCGTGAGGTGCCCGCTCTCGCTGTCGGAGGGGAACAGCCAGGTCTGGTCGGAGGGGCTCGCGGGGAGGTGCTCGCGCATGGCGGCCCGCGCCATCTCGGTGAGCGGCACCAAGCGCTCGCGGCCGCCCTTGCCCTTGACCACGAGGAAGCGCTCGCGCGTCGAGGCGGCCGTGCGCGGCAGCGCGATCAGCTCCGAGACGCGCAGGCCCGTGGCGTAGAGAAGCTCGATCAGGCACAGCATCCGCCACGCCCGGGCGCGCTCCCCGGGGGAGGCGTCGGGGATGCTCGCCTGCGCGCGCGCCGCGGCGAGCAGGCGGTCGACCTCGGCGACCGAGAGCACCTTCGGCAGGGCGCGTCCGCGGCGCGGGCCGGAGACGGGCGCGCTCGGGTCCCCCTCGGCCATGCCCTCCGCGTAGAGGAACTTGTGGAAGCCGCGGATGCAGGAGAGGCGCCGGGCGGCCGACGAGCTCTTCAGCCCCCGCGTCTCCAGCCCCGCCATGTAGGCCCGCAGGGTCCCCGCCTCGGCCTCCGCCGGCTCGACCCCCTCCTCGGAGAGGAAGTCGAGATAATCGTCGAGGTCGCGCCGGTAGGCGTCGAGGGTGTTGCGTGCCGCGCCCCGCTCGGCGGCCAGCATGTCGAGATAGGCGGCGATCTCGGGGGCCGGCCCGGGCCGCCGCTCGGGCTGACCTTTCGCCGGTCCGTCGGCCGCGCGCCCCCGCGTCACCGGTTGCCCGGCTGGAGCTTCGCGGCGGGGATCGGCACGCTCATCTCCCGCGGGGTCGGCTCGACGAAGGTCGCCAGGGCGAACATGCCGGCGAAGACGAGGCCGGCCAGGATCGCCAGGGTGGCGATGAAACGGAACAGGGTCGGCACGTCGGGCGAACCTCGGGCGGGAGCGGGTGTTGCACTGCGGCGTCAAGGGGTTCCATCACGCGGGCCGGCCGCTGGCAAGGCCCGCGAAGCCACAGCCGGGGTCTCGCTGCGTGCGGCCGGGCTCTCGCGCGCGCATTGCGCGCCCGGCTCGGATGCGGGCATGTCGGCTGTTTCACGCCCGCGGCAAAACGCGGTAAGACCCCCGGATCCCGTGCAGACTGGTCCATGCGTAGATCCGAGCCATGACAGAGCCTGAACCGGCAGGCGAACCGATCGAAGTGCGTCTGCGCCGCGCCCTCGGGCCGCGGTCGATCGTGCTCGTCGGTCTGATGGGCGCGGGCAAGAGCACGGTCGGCCGGCGCCTCGCCAGCCGCCTCGGCATGATCTTCAAGGACGCCGACAACGAGATCGAGGCCGCCGCCGGGCTCACCATCCCCGACATCTTCGCGATCTACGGGGAGCCGAGCTTCCGCGAGGGCGAGGAGCGGGTGATCTCGCGGCTGATCCGCGAGGGCCCGATGGTGCTCGCCACGGGCGGGGGCGCCTTCATGCGCGATTCGACCCGCGCGCGGATCGCCGAGGGCGGCATCTCGGTCTGGCTCAAGGCCGATCTCGACGTGCTGATGCGGCGGGTGCGCAAGCGCGGCAACCGGCCTCTCCTGCAGACGGAGGATCCGGAGGAGACCATGCGCCAGCTCATGGAGGCGCGCCACCCCGTCTACGGCGGAGCCGACGTGATGGTGCTCTCCCGCGACGTGTCCCACGACCGGGTGGTGCAGGACGTGCTCGAAGCCCTCGACACCCACCTCACCGGCCCCACCAACCGAGGCGTCGCCGCCCAGTGACCGAGACCCTGACCGAGACTGTGACCGAGACCGGGGCCGAGGCCATCCGGCAGCCCCTCACCGTTCACGTCCCCCTCGACGGGGGGCGCGACTACGACATCCTGATCGGGCGGGGGCTGCTCGCGGGCGCGGGCGCCCGCGTGGCGGCGCTCGGCGCGCGGGCGGCCGTCATCGTGACCGACGAGACGGTGGCCGGCCTCTACGGCGACCGGGTGCGCGCGAGCCTCGAGGCGGCGGGCCTGCGCTCCGGCGTGATCGCGGTGGCGCCGGGCGAGGCCTCGAAATCCTACGCGACCTACGCGGCCGTCTCGGACGGGCTCCTCGCCCACAGGGTCGAGCGCAACGACCTCGTCGTGGCCCTCGGCGGCGGCGTGGTGGGCGACCTCGCCGGGTTCGCCGCCGCGACGCTCCGGCGGGGCGTGCGCTTCGTACAGGCCCCGACGACCCTGCTCGCGCAGGTCGATTCCTCGGTCGGCGGCAAGACCGGCATCAATTCGCCCCTCGGCAAGAACCTGATCGGCGCCTTCCACCAGCCCCGCCTCGTGCTCGCCGACACCGCCGCCCTCGATACGCTCACCGAGCGCGAGATGCGGGCGGGCTACGCGGAGGTGGCGAAATACGGCCTCATCGGGGATGCGGGCTTCTTCGCGTGGTGCGAGGCGAACTGGCGCGGCATCTTCGCGGGCGAGGCCCAGCGCGACGAGGCGGTGGCGATCTGCTGCCGCGCCAAGGCCGGCGTGGTGGTCCGCGACGAGCGCGAGGACGGGGAGCGGGCCTTGCTCAACCTCGGCCACACGTTCGGCCACGCCCTGGAGCGCCTGACGGGCTACGATTCCGGGCGCCTCGTCCACGGGGAGGGCGTGGCGATCGGCCTCGCGCTCGCCTTCCGCTTCTCGGCCCGGCTCGGCCTCTGCCCCGGCCAGGAGGCGGGGCGCGTCGCCAACCACTTGGCGCTCGCCGGCCTGCCGACCCGCCTGCAGCAGGTGCCGGGCGGCTGCGGCGGCGCGGAGGCGATCCTCGACGCCATGGCCCAGGACAAGAAGGTCCGCGACGGGGCCCTGACCTTCATCCTCGCCCGCGGGATCGGGCAGAGCTTCATCGCGCCGGGCATCGACCGGGCGGAGGTGCGCGCCTTCCTCGACGACGAATTGCGGGCGGAGTGAGGGACGGGGCCGCCTCCGGCCCCTCCCCGCTCAGCGCGACTCCTTAACCCTCCGGCGCCTAACATCCCGCATCACGGGCGCCGCGACGGGTTCAGCCAGATGAGCGTATCGACGGTCGGTGGAGCGCCGCGGGGCGAGCTCTCGGCGCTCCTGACGAGCGATGCCCGGCTCCGCGCCTTCGCCCGGCGCGCCGCCCTCGCCCTCGTGCCGCTGACCCTCCTCATCGCCTTCGGGCTCCTCGGCACCGGGCCGGTGCCGGGGCGGAACTGGCTCGGGGACCTCCTCGGCTACGACTTCTCGCAGGTCTGGCTCGCCGGGCGCGGGGCGCTGGAGGGGCGGGCGGCGGGTGCCTACGACCTCAACGCCCATCTCGCCGCGCAGGCCGCCGCCTTCGGCCCCGACGCGGACCGCTTCGCGTGGCACTACCCGCCCGTCTTCCTGCTGCCGGCAGCCCTCCTCGGCCTCCTGCCCTACGGCGCCGCCTTCCCGCTCTGGATGCTCGTCACCCTCGGCCTGTTCGCCCTCGCCCTCCGGCAGGCGACGGGCAGCCGCGACGGCGTGCTGATCGCCTGCGCCCACCCCCTCGTCCTGTGCAACCTCGCCTACGGGCAGAACGGGCTCCTCACCGCCGGCCTCCTGACGCTCGGCGCGCTCCTCGTCGACCGGCGGCCCGTGCTGGCGGGCCTCCTCCTCGCCTGCGTCGCCTACAAGCCGC
This sequence comes from Methylobacterium segetis, assembly GCF_004348265.1. GTDB lineage: Bacteria > Pseudomonadota > Alphaproteobacteria > Rhizobiales > Beijerinckiaceae > Methylobacterium > Methylobacterium segetis. Next base: position 53,538 of record NZ_SMNT01000019.1, on the reverse strand, counting down.
AGCTCGCCGCCCTCGCCCCCGCCCTCCTGCTCGTCACCGGCCGCTGGCGGGCGCTCGCCGCCTGCCTCGCCGGCGTCGCGGGGCTGTGCGCCCTCTCCTGCCTCGCCTTCGGCCTCGCGCCCTGGCAGGCCTTCCTCGCCACCCTCGCCGAGACGAACCGCATCGCCCTGCGGGAGGCGTGGTCCGGGCTCGACATCAACGCCAGCGCCTTCGGCGCGGTGCGCCTCCTCGGCGGCTCGCTCGCCTCGGCCTGGGCCGGGCAGGTCGCCGTGGCCCTCCTGGCGGTCGGCACGGCGTGGCGGGTCTGGGCGGGCGGGGCGCCCCTGACCCTGCGGGCGGCGGCGCTGCTCGCCGCGGCCCCCCTCGTCTCGCCCTACGTCCCCCTCTACGACCTCGCGCCGCTGGTGCCCGCGAGCGCGCTCCTCGCGATCGAGGCGCATCGCCGCGGCGGCCTCACCGGGGCCGAGCGGGCGCTCCTGATCGCCTCCCCGCTCGCCGCGGCCGCGCTCCGCCCGGTCGCCGGCGCGACCGGCCTCTCCCTCGGCCTCGCCCTCGCCCTCGCCACCCTCGCCCTCGTCGCGGCCCGGGCGCTGCCGCGGCGCGTGCCCGGCCCGGTCCCGTCGGGCGCCGGGGCCCGCTAGGGGGCGTCGGGCCGGGCCGCGCCGGACCGGGAACCACTTCGGCGTGAAAATGCTCTAAGAGGGGCGCTCGCACGCGGCTTCCTCGGCACACCGGCCGCGCGGCGACGTTACGGGTCCGATGGAATCCCACACCGACCTCTGGCTCGCCGCGAGCATCGTGGCGATCTCGCTCCTGCTCTCGGCCTTCTTCGCGGGCGCCGAGACCGCCTTCACCGCGGCCTCGCGAGCCCGGATGCTCTCGCTCGAGACCTCGGGCGACCCGCGCGCCGCCATCGTCAACCGGATCCTGGCGATCCGGGAGCGCTTCATCGGCTCCATGCTGATCGGCTACAACATCGTGGCGATCGGGGCCTCGGCCTTCACCACGAGCGTGCTCACCGCGATCTTCGGCAAGAGCGGCGTGCTCTACGCCACCGCCGGCATGTCGGTGCTCGTCATCGTCTTCGCGGAGGTGCTGCCGAAGACGCTCGCCATCTCGAAGCCGGACCAGGCGGCGCTGCTGACGGCGCGGCCCGTCGCTTTCACGGTGGCGCTCCTCGGCCCCCTCGCGATCGCCATCGAGAACCTCGTGCGGCTGATGCTGCGCCCCTTCGGCATCACCATCGGGGAGCACCAGTCGATCCTCTCCGCCACCGAGGAGATCCGGGGGCAGGTGGCGCTGCTGCACCGGGAGGGGGGCGTCGCCAAGGCCGAGCGCGACATGCTGGGCGGCCTCCTCGACCTCTCCGACCTCACGGTCTCGGAGGTGATGGTCCACCGCACCAAGATGCGCACGATCAACGCGGACCTGCCGTCCGAGGAGATCGTGCGCGAGGTGCTGTCCTCGCCCTACACCCGGATGCCGCTCTGGCGCGGGACCTCGGAGAATATCGTCGGCGTGCTCCACGCCAAGGACCTGCTGCGCGCCCTCGACGCGGCCGGCGGCGACGCGTCCGGCCTCAAGGTCGAGGCGCTGGCCCTCGAGACGTGGTTCGTGCCCGGCACCACCTCGCTGCGCGACCAGCTCAAGGCCTTTCTCACCAAGAAGACCCACTTCGCCCTCGTCGTGGACGAGTACGGCGAGGTGATGGGCCTCGTGACCCTGGAGGACATCCTGGAGGAGATCGTCGGCGACATCGCCGACGAGCACGACGTGACGGTCTCCGGCGTGCGCCCGCAGGGCGACGGCTCCGTGAACGCGGACGGCTCGGTCCCGATCCGCGACCTCAACCGGGCGATGGACTGGAACCTGCCCGACGAGGAGGCCACGACCATCGCCGGCCTCGTGATCCACGAGGCCCGGGCGATCCCCGACCAGGGCACCGCCTTCAACTTCCACGGCTTCCGCTTCCAGGTCCTGCGCAAGGCCAAGAACCGCATCACCACCCTGCGCATCACGCCGCTCGCGCCCGCCCCGTCCGCGCGGCGGGCGGACAGGCCGGAAACCTGAATTCGCCACCGCGCGTCGATGCCCGGGGGCCACAGGTCCGGCTCTATCCGCGCGCCTCGACCTGTGCCGCTCCAGTATTCGACCCTGAAGTGTTGAGACCGCACGATGCACCGAATAGGTTGCATTTGCGGCCCTGCCTTTACGATCCCGACAGCATGGGCCGTCTATCGACTCTACCGGCAGCGATGCCCGGGCGAGCCGGGCCGTTACCGGAACGGATCGATGCGCCTCGACACCCCGACCCTGCTGCTCGTGACGGTGATCGTCACCTTCGTGGTCGGCACGCTGTTCCTGCTGTCCTGGAGCCAGGACCGGACGGCCCGCCCGCTCGCGATCTGGGGCGTCGCGCACGTGACGGGCGCGGCGGCCTCGGGCCTCCTCGCGCTTCGCGGCGTCATTCCCGACGCGGCCTCGATCGGCCTCGCCAACACGCTGATGATCGGGGCCTACGGCCTGATCTGGAGCGGCGTGCGCGCCTTCGAGGGCAGGCCCCTCCGCCTCGATCTCGCCCTGGCCGGCGGCGCCCTCTGGGGCGCCCTCTGCTTCGTGCCCGACTTCTACGCCTCTCTCGCGGCCCGGGTGATCCTGGCCTCGGCCATCGCCGGCGGGTTCTGCGCCGCCGGGGCCTACGAGATCTGGCGCGGGCGGGCCGAGGCCCTGGTCTCGCGCTATCCGGCGATGGTCCTGCTCGGAGCCTACGCCCTCGTCTACGTCATGCGGATCCCGCTGGCCCTGCTCACCCCCCTGCCGACGAACCAGGACGTGATGCAGTCGGCCTGGCTCGCGATCCTCTGCTTCGTCGGCATGCTGTTCACGGTCGCGATCGCCTTCACCTTCATGGCGCTGACTAAGGAGCGGGTCGAGCGGGTGCAGCGGCAGGCGGCCGAGACCGACCCGCTGACCGGCATCGCGAGCCGCCGGGCCCTGGTGGCGGGCGCGCAGGCGCTGCTCGCCGGTTCCGACCGGCCGGTCACCCTGCTCCTGTTCGACCTCGACCACTTCAAGAGCATCAACGACGCCCACGGCCACATGGTCGGCGACGGGGTCCTGGTGGGCTTCTGCTGCCTCGTGCAGGCCCTGCTGCCGCCGGGCGCCCTGTTCGGCCGGATGGGCGGGGAGGAATTCGCCTGCGTGCTGCCGGACCGCGACGTCGAGAGCGCGCTCCGCCACGCCTCGCAGATCCGGGCGGCGGTGGCCCGGCTCTCCGTGCCGAGCCTGCCGGGGCTCGCGGTCAGCGTGAGCATCGGGGCGGCGGAGAGCGCGGTGATCGGGCGCGAGCTCGACGCCCTCCTGCGCCACGCCGACGCCGCCCTCTACCGCGCCAAGCGCAACGGCCGGAACCGGATCGAGGTCTCGGCAGCCCTCCGGGCGGCCTGATCAGATCTCGATCTCGGTGCCGACCTCGATCACCTGCCGCGTCGGCACGCAGAAGAAGGCGCCCGTGCGCTCCCCGTTGCGCTGCATGAAGGCGAAGAGCTTCTCCCGCCAGTGCGACATGCCGCGCCGGTCGTTCTTCGGGATCACCGTCTCGTGGCCGATGAAGACGGTGACGTCCTCGACGAAGCCCGGCGGCAGCAGGCCGTGCCCGACGGCGCAGGCGAGCCCTTCCGGAATCGAGGCGTCCTGCATGAACCCGTAGCGCAGGATGATCCGGTAGAAGTCGGGGGCGATCTGCGAGACCTCCGCCCGCTCGCTCTCGGGCACGGTCGGCGTCTCCTCGTAGAGGGCGGTGATGATGAGCAGGCGCTCGGCCAGCGCGTGGCTGCGCTCCAGGAAGCGCGAGAGGGGCAGCGGGATGCCGTGGGTGGCCGCCGAGAGGTAGGCCGCCGCGCAGGGAAGCCGCACCGGCGGGTCCCGCCGCAGGCGCTCCAGGAACTCCGCCTCCGGCATGCGCAGGGACGCGCGGGTCTCCTCGATGATCGCCGTGCCCTTCCGCCAGGTCAGCATCATCATCGCGACGAGGCCGGCCAGCACGAGGGGAAACCAGCCCCCCTCGAACAGCTTCACGCTGTTGGCGCCGAGGAAGACGAGATCGATGACGAGGAAGAAGCCGTTGAGGGCCACGACCGCGACGGGGTTGTAGCCCCATTTGAGCGCGATCAAGGCGGCGAGCAGCGTCGTGATCGCCATCAGCATCGAGACCGCGATGCCGTAGGCGCCCGCGAGCGCGTCGGAGGAGCCGAACACGACGACGGCGGTGAGCGTCGCGATGGCGAGGAGCCCGTTCACGGCGGGCACGTAGATCTGGCCGCGCTCGTCGGAGGCGGTCTGGACGATGCGCATGGTCGGCAGGAAGCCGAGCTGGATCGCCTGCTGGGTCAGGGAGAACACCCCCGAGATGATGGCCTGCGAGGCGATCACGGTGGCGAGCGTCGCCAGCGCGATCAGGGGATAATGCGCCCAGTCCGGCGCGAGCGCGTAGAACGGGTTCTCGATCGCGGCGGGCTCGGCGAGGAGGACTGCGCCCTGGCCGAAATAGTTGATCACGAGGGCCGGCAGCACGAGGGCGAACCACGCGAGGCGGATGGCGCGCGCGCCGAAATGGCCGAGATCGGCATACATCGCCTCGCCGCCCGTCACCGCCAGGAAGGCCGCGCCGAGCATGGCGAAGCTGACATGCCAGCCGGCATGCGTCAGGAAGTCGACCGCCTCGAAGGGATTGAGCGCCCGCAGGATCTCCGGCCGGTGCAGGATGCCGCCGATGCCCAGAAGCGCCAGCACGGCGAACCAGACCAGCATCACGGGGCCGAAGATGCGCCCGATGAAGGCGACGCCCTTGCTCTGGACGAGGAACAGCCCGACCAGGATCGCCAGCGTGATCGGAACCACGAACCGGTGGAGGGCGGGGGCGTCGACCTTGAGGCCCTCGACCGCCGAGAGGACCGAGATGGCCGGCGTGATGGCCCCGTCCCCGTAGAGGAGGGCCGCGCCGACGAGGCCGACGACGAGGAGGAGCGCCTGCCAGGATCCGGGCTTGGCGTGGCGGGCCCCGAGCAGCGCCAGCATGGCGACGATGCCGCCCTCGCCCCGGTTGTCGGCCCGCAGGATCAGGACCGCGTACTTGATCGAGACGATCAGGATCAGCGCCCACAGGATCAGGGAGACGGCGCCGATCACGGCTGCGGGCTCGGCCGTGCCCGTGCCGTGGCTCGCCGCCCGCACCGCCTCCTTGAAGGCGTAGAGGGGGCTCGTGCCGATGTCGCCGTAGACGATGCCGAGGGCGCCGAGCAGGATGGCCGGCCGGACGGCCCCGCCGCGCTGCCCCTCCGCTCCCATCCCGATGGCGGTCTCATGGGTTGCGAGCTGGCTCACGGGGGCGACTCCGACCTCCGGCCGCGCCGATCCGGGCCCGGCCGTGTTCCGCGAAGGTAGAAGGCGGCGGGCGCTCGTCCAGGGCCGGTGCGGGGCGCGAGCCGGGAATCACGCGCTCGTGTCGGCCCGCCCCGGCCGCCCCGGTCAAGCGGCGGCGAGGAGCGCGAGCGCCTCGGGGCATTCCGCTCCGCGGCGCAGGCAGAAGACGGGCGCGCCGATCCGGCTTCCGATCGCCTCGGCGACGGTCTCGGGGGGCGTCGGCGCGCCCGCGCTCTCGCTCACCGCGACGGCGACCAGGGGGCAGTCATGCGCCCGCAGGGTCTCGACCGCCGTCAGCGCGTGGCTGATCGCGCCGAGATAGCTGCCGGAGACGAGGAGGGCGGGCAGGCGCAGGGCCTTGAGCCAGTCGAGGCCGGTCTCGGCCCCGGTGATCGGGCTCATCAGCCCGCCGACGCCCTCGATCACGACGGTGGTGCCGGGCTCCGCGGCCGCGATCTGCGCCTCGCACCATCGCACCAGATCGGGGAGCGCGAGGCTGCGGCCCTCGCGGGCGGCGGCGAGATCGGGCGCGAGGGCCGCCGCGAAGCGCCAGGGCGAGCAGGCGGCGACCGTCTCGGGGCCCACCGGCAGGCCCTGCGCGGCGAGCAGCCGGGCGGTGTCGCTCTCGGCGAAATCCGGGTGGCCGAGGGGCGGGACGCCGCTGGCCAGGGGTTTCAGGGTGCGGACCGGGCGGCCCATCGCCCGCAGGGCCTGCGTCAGCGCCGCGGTGACGTAGGTCTTGCCGATCTCGGTCCCGGCGCCGGCGACGAACAGGGCCCGCATCGAGGCCGTCTACTTCTCGACGAAGGCCTTCTCGATGACGAAGTGGCCGGCCTCGCCGTGGTTGCCCTCCTCGTAGCCGCCATCGGCCAGGAGCTGGCGCGTGTCGCGGATCATCTCCGGGCTGCCGCACAGCATGAACCGGTCCGCCTCCTTGCTCATCACCGGCAGGCCCACATCCGCAAACAGCTTGCCCGAGGTCATCAGGTCCGTGATCCGGCCCCGGTTGCGGAACGGCTCGCGCGTCACCGTCGGGTAATAGACCAGCTGCTGGCTGATCATCTCGCCCAGGAACTCGTGGCGGGGCAGGTCCTGCGTGATCGTCTCGCCGTAGGCGAGCTCCTGCACCTGCCGGCAGCCATGCACCAGCACCACCTTCTCGAAGCGGTCGTAGGTCTCCGGGTCCTTGATGATCGACAGGAACGGCGCGAGCCCCGTGCCGGTGCCGAGCAGGTAGAGGTGACGGCCCGGCAGCAGGTTGTCGAGCACGAGCGTCCCGGTCGGCTTCTTGCCGACCATGATCGGGTCGCCGACCTTGAGGTGCTGGAGCTTCGAGGTCAGCGGGCCGTTCGGCACCTTGATGGAGAAGAACTCCAGCTCCTCCTCGTAATTGGCCGAAACCACCGAGTAGGCGCGCAGCAGCGGCCTGCCCTCGACCTCGATGCCGATCATGGTGAATTCGCCGTTGCGGAAGCGGAACGAGGGGTCGCGGGTGGTGCGGAAGGAGAACAGCGTGTCCGTCCAGTGGTGCACCGAGAGCACCCGCTCCTCGTTGTATTTGCTCATCGGGACAGGTGACTCCGAATCTCGCGGACTTTTGGCGCGTCTTCTCGCATGTGCAGCACGCCCGTCAAGGCATGGCAGCAGCGCATGCGGGGGATGGTTCTACTGTCTAGAACGGCTCTGAATTCTTGACGGCCCCAGGGGGCGCCGTCTCACAGCGGCTTCAGCCCCGCCTCGATCTCGGCCCGGCGCGGCTCCAGGAAGGGCGGCAGGGCGAGGCGCTCGCCCAAGGCTTCCAGGGGTTCGTCGGCGGTGAAGCCGGGCCCCTCGGTGGCGATCTCGAACAGGATGCCGTTCGGCTCGCGGAAGTAGAGGCTGCGGAAGTAGTAGCGGTCCACCGGCCCGCTGGAGGGCATCCGCCGCGTCTTCAGCCGGTCCGCCCAGGCCGCGTAATCCGCGTCGGGGATGCTGAAGGCGACGTGGTGCACGGCGCCCGCGCCCTGGCGCGCCGGGGCCGAGGCGTCCTGCATCACCTGGAGTTCGGCGCCGGCGCCCCCCTCCCCCATCGCGTAGACCCGCACCTCCCCCTCGGGCAGCTCGAAGGTCCGGTCGTGGCGCATCCCGAGCACCTCGGTGAGCACCGCCTCGGTCCGCCCGGCCTCGGCGACCGCGAGGCGCACGGGGCCGAGCCCGCGGATCTGGTGGGGGGCGGGCACGGGGCTGCCGCTCCAGGGATGGGCCGGGCCGGCACCGCCGTCGTCGACGAGGCTGAGGCGCTGGCCCTCGCCGTCCTCGAAGTCGAGGGTCAGGCGGCCGTCCCGCTCGACCGGGAGGGCGTGGTCGATGCCCTCGCGGGCGAGGTGCTCGCGCCACCACGCGATCGCCTCGGGGCCGGAGACCCGCAGGCCGGTGCGCACGATGCTGTTGGCGCCGCGCCGCTCGGGGGGCGCCGGCCAGTCGAAGAAGGTGATGTCGGTGCCGGGTGCGGCGACCCCGTCGGCGTAGAACAGGTGATAGGCCGAGAGATCGTCCTGGTTCACCGTCTTCTTGACGAGGCGCAGGCCGAGGATCCGGGTGTAGAAGGCGAGGTTGTCCGCCGCCCGGGCCGTGATCGCGGTGAGGTGGTGAAGTCCGGTGAGGTGCATCGGGAGCCTGTCCGCTGGCGTCCGGGACCCCTGAGATGGCGACGGCGCGCCCGGTTGCCAGCCCTGTTGCCAGCCCTGGGCCGGCGCGCCGCGGCCGGTCTCAGAAATCCGTCGGCCGGCCGGCGGCGACGACGAGCATGCGCCCGTCCGCGAAGGTGCGGCCCGCGGCGCGCCGGATGTCGGCCTGCGTCACCGACGCCACCATGTCGTTGCGGCGCGCGATGTAGTCCATGCCGAGCCCCTCGAAGGCGATCTGCACGATCTGGTGCGCGATCTTGGTCGAGGTGTCGAATCCGAGCGCGTAGGAGCCCGTGAGATAGTCCTTCGCCTTCTGCAGCTCCTCGTCGGAGGGGCCTTCGGTGATCAAGCGGCCGATCTCGTCGCCGATCACGGCGAGCGCCTCGCCGACGCGCTCGTTCTTGGTGGCGGTGTAGCCCCAGGTCATCGCCGCCGAGCGGTGGCTGACGAGGGAGGTGCCGACCGAGTAGGCGAGGCCGCGCTTCTCGCGCACCTCCTGGAACAGGCGGGAGGTGAAGGCGCCCCCGCCCAGGATGTGGTTCAGCACGTAGGCCGGGATGAAGTCCGGGTCGCGCCAGGGGACGCCCGCCATGCCGAAGCGGATCACCGATTGCGGCACGTCGAGATCGACGACCACGCGCCGGCCGAGATCCTGCACGGTGGTGCGCGGCACGGCGCGCAGCGGGCCCGCCTCCGGCAGGGCGCCGAAGGATCGGTTGAGCGCGTCGGCCAAAGCCGCCGCGTCGATGGCGCCGACGGCCGCGACCTTCACGGCGCCCCGCCCGATCACCTGCGCGTGCAGGGCGAGGAGGTCGTCGCGGGTGATGGCCGAGATGCTCTCGATCGTGCCCGAGGAGGGCCGGCCGTAGGGGTGCCCGGCGAAGGCCTCCTTGAAGAAGCGCCGCGAGGCCAGCACGCCCGGATCGTTCTGCTGGTAGCGCAGGCCGGCGATGGTCTGCGCGCGCACGCGCTCGATCGCGTCCGGGTCGAGCCGGGGCTTGGTCAGGGCCAGCGCGAGAAGGTCGATCGCCTCGTCGGTGTGCTTGACGAGGGTCTTCAGCGAGCCGCCGACCGCGTCGGGCCCGGCATGGAACGAGAGCTCGACGGCGCGCGCCGCGAGGCGCTCCTGGAAGGCGTCGGAGGTGAGGTCGCCCGCGCCCTCGTCGAGGAGGCGCGCCAGCATCTGGGCACAGCCGGCCTTGCCGTCCGGGTCCTGCGCGGCGCCGCCCTCGAAGGTGAAGGCCAGCGCCACCATCGGCACCACCGGCGACTCGACGTGCCACGCCTCGACCCCGCCGACGGTGGCGACGGATTTCGCCTGGGTGGGCGAGGCCGCGGTGCGGGTGGGAGTCTCGGCCAAGTTCATGGGAACCTCGTTGTTCTTGTGCGGGGGCGGCGCCTGATCCGGCCGCGCCCCGAGATGTCGGCAGCGGCGCCCTCAGGCAGCCGCGACGGAGACCGGCGCGTCCGGGTCGCGGGACTTGACGAGGTAGCCGGTCACGGAGCGGGCGGGCACGAGGTAGCGCTCGGCCACCGCCGCGAGGCGCTCCTTCGTCACGCCCTCGATGTCGACGGGCCAGCGGCGCACCTCCTCGATCGTCTCGCCGATGGCGAGCGCCGAGCCGTAGATGCGGGCGAGGGAGGATTGGCTGTCCGAGGAGTAGACGGTCTCGGCCACGAGCCGGGTCTTGGCCCGCTCGATCGCCTCGGGCTCCAGCGCCTCGGCCGGCGCGCGGCGCAGGACCTTGTCCACCGCCGCCTCCAGCGTCTCCAGGCTGACGCCCTCGGCGGGCACCGCGTAGACGGAGAAGCGGGTGTCGTCGATCGCCGAGCCCATGTACCAGGCGCCCGCGTTCACCGCGATGCCGGTCTCCAGGACGAGCTTGCGGTAGAGGTAGGAGGTGGCGCCCCCGCCGAGCACCTCGGCGAGGAGTTCGAGCGCATGGCACTCGCCGTCGCGGGCCGTGATGCAGGAGGGCGTCAGGTAGAGCCGCTGCAGGGTCGGCTGCTCGACCTTCGGATCGGCGACGCTGAGGCGGCGGAGCGCCTTCGGCTCCGGCTCGCGGGCCCGGATGCGCTTCGGCCGGGCGCCCTGGGGCGTGACGCGGCCGTAGGTGCCGTCGGCGAGCCGGCGCACCTCGTCGGGCGTGACGTCGCCCGCGACGACGAGGATCGCGTTCTCCGGCGTGTAGAAGCGCTTGTAATAGTCGAGGGCGTGGTGGCGGTTCAGCTCCTCGATCTCGTGCATCCAGCCGATGATCGGGATGCCGTAGGGGTGGTGGACGAAGAGGGAGGCCGCCATCGCCTCGGAGAGCTGGGCGGAGGGGTCGGTCTCGACCCGCATGCGCCGCTCCTCCAGCACCACGTCGCGCTCGGGCGCGACCACGGCATCGTCGAGGACGAGGCCGGTCATCCGGTCCGCCTCGAATTCCATCATGGTCTTGAGGTGGTCGCGGGCGACGCGCTGGAAATAGGCGGTGTAGTCGTAGCTCGTGAAGGCGTTCTCCTGGCCGCCGAGCCCCGAGACCGCCTTGGAGAAGGCGCCGACCGGATGCGTCTCGGTGCCCTTGAACATCAGGTGCTCGAGGAAGTGGGCGATGCCGGACTGGCCGAGCGGATCGTCCGCCGAGCCGTTGCGGTACCAGATCATGTGGGTGACGACGGGCGCGCGGTGGTCGGGCACGACCACGACGTCGAGGCCGTTGTCGAGGCTGAACGACGAGACCTCAGGGCCGCCGGCCTCCGAGCGCCCGAACGGCGCGGCCTCGAGTCGCCCGGCATGGGCGAGCAGGGGGGCCTCGGCGCGGCTCGGCCGGCGCAGGAGTCCGGCGGGCTTGGGCTTCCGGAAGAGGTGCATCCTGATGTCCTTTGCGGCCCGTCCCGCGGGCCGTCCGGTTCTGGCTCACGCCCTGGCGCCGATCTCGGTCAGCCGGCAGCCGGGCAAATCTCGTACCGCGACCCTGCCTGGGGACGGGGCGGCCGCTCAGCGGCCCTGAGAGCGTAGATAGAGCCCGGGATCGGCTTCTTCCCGTTCCCGGCTCGCATTGTTGACGGGGTCGCGCCCCTCGACGACGACCTTGCGCGGCGCCTTGCGGTACCCGGTCGGCGGATCGGTGAGGGTGTCCCGGCTCGGCTCGGCCACGGACGGCTCGGTCTTCTCCTGGCCGACGCCCCGCATCAGCTCCAGCGGGTTCACCCAGAACGAGTCGCGGTTGTTGTCGCCGGGCTTGCGCTCGGGCTGCGTCGTCATGTTCGCGTCGGCGCGCCGGCCCGCGCGGATGTCGTCGATGCCGAGCGTCGCGTTGTTGTCGTTGTAGCGCCCGCGCGGCTGGTTGCCCTTCGGCACCCGGCGCTCCGCCTCGTCGCGCTCGCGCTGCAGCACCTCGGGCTCCTTGGGCCATTGCGGGGAGGCGGTGCGGGGCCGGGGCGCGGGCAGCGCCTTGCCGTCGAGCTTCGGCGGCATCACGAGCGGCGCGCGCTCGCGGTAGTTGATCGCGGGCTGGTCCTTCTCGAGGAGGCCGAGATTGCTCAGCGTGTCCCGCATGAGCTCGCCCCGCTCCTGGCCCTGGGCGGTCCCGGCGGCGAGGAGGCCGGCGACGGTTGCAAGGAGGATACGGCGATACCCGGTCATGCTGCCCCACAGGTTCCGGCCGGGCCTCGAGGTCCCTGAACGGGGCCCGGGGCGGTCGCGCTCGCGGCGGCCTGATCCGACCCGTCCGGCCTGATCCCGGTTTCGGGCGATCGTATGGCGCCTTGACTGCACTGCACCAGGGTCCGGCGGCGAGAGAACGCCGCTGTGGTTTACGGATCACACGGTCGGAGCATTTTTCTCCGTCGGCCCGGCCGATCGCCGCTGCGGCAGGAGCCCGTCGAGGATCAGCCCGATCACGCCCGCGACGATGGCCGCATCCGCCACGTTGAACACGTACCAGGACCACGTGCCCGCGTGCAGATGCACGAAGTCGAACACGGCGCCGTAGGCCGCCCGGTCGACGGCGTTGCCGAGGGCGCCCCCCGCGATCAGTCCCAGCGAGAGCGCGAGGAGCCGCGAGGGTGCCCGGCGCATCCAGAGGCCGAGGCCAAGGGCCGCGGCGAGCGACAGGGCCACGAGGAGCCAGCGCCCGATTCCGCCCTCCTGCTGGAACAGCCCGTAGGAGACGCCGCGGTTCCACACCACGACGAGTTCGGCGTAGGGGCCGAAGTGCCAGGGCTGGGTCAGCACGAGATCCGTGCCGAGATAGAGCCACAGCTTTGAGGCCTGATCGAGGAGGAGGGTGGCCACGAGCGCCGCGAGGCCGAGGCGGAAGGGCGTCATGGACGTCATGGGCGTCGTCATGGGCCTCATGGGCGCGCGCCGCAGGCCCTCCCCGCCCCGCGCGGGGAAGGGGATGGGTGAGAACCGATCGGGTCCAGCCTCACGCCGCGCTCGCGGTGCCGTGCGCCGCATCCCACTCCCGCAGGGCCTGCGCGTCGCGGGGGGTCACGTCGGGATAGTCCCGATCCATCCCGACATCCGGGCTGACGCGCCAGGAGCGGGCGCATTTGCGCCCCTCGGCGAGCCCCGGCACCACGGCGACGCCGCGGACCTCGTCGAGGCGGAAGGCGTCCGCCGGTCCCTCGCCGGCCTCGATCCGGATGGCCGAGGTGATGCAGATGTCCGCGAAGTCGATCCCGTCGAGGGCCCCGAGGAGGTCGGGGTCCGAGACGTGCACGCTGGGCGCGGCCTCCAGGCTCGCGCCGATGCGCTTCTGCGCCCGCTCGATCTCGAGGGCGCCCGTCACCACCCGCCGCACCCGGCGGATCCTGTGCCAGCGCGCGGCGAGCGCCTCGTCGCGCCATTCCGCCGGCGTCTCCGGCAGGGTCTGCAGATGCACCGAGCCGTCCTCGGACGGGTAGCGGTCGAGCCACGCCTCCTCGGCGGTGAAGGCGAGCACGGGTGCCAGCCAGATCGTGACCCGCCGGAAGGCCTCGTCGATGACCTGCAGCGCCGCGCGCCGGGCCGTCGAGGAGATCGGGTCGCAGTAGAGCGTGTCCTTGCGGACGTCGAAGTAGAAGGCCGAGAGGTCGCCCGTCATGAAGCCGTTGAGGAGCGCCACGACCCGCTTCGTGTCGAAGGTGCGGTAGGCCTCGCGCACCTCGCCGTCGAGCTCGGCCAACCGGTGGAGGATGAAGCGCTCCAGCTCCGGCATCTGCCCGAGGGCGACGTCCTGCCCGGGCACCCGGTGGGCGAGCGAGCCCAGCATCCACCGGAGCGAATTGCGCAGCTTCCGGTAGGTCTCGGCGAAGGTCTTGATGATCTCCGGCCCGATCCGGAGGTCGTCGGCGTAGTCGGAGGCCGCCACCCAGAGGCGCAGGATGTCGGCGCCCGAATCCTTGATGACGTTCTGGGGCGCCACGACGTTGCCCTTCGACTTCGACATCTTCAGCCCCTTCGGGTCGAGGACGAAGCCGTGGGTCAGGACGATGTCGTAGGGCGCGCGGCCCCGCGTGCCGGCGGATTCGAGGAGCGAGGACTGGAACCAGCCGCGATGCTGGTCGGAGCCCTCGAGGTACATCACGGTGTCCGCGCCCCCGTCGCGCCTGCGGCGCACGCCGGAGAGCCCCGGGAACGCCTCCGGATCGTCGAGCACGAAGGCGTGGGTCGAGCCCGAATCGAACCAGACGTCGAGGACGTCCGTCACCTTCTCGTAATCGGCCGGGTCGTGGTCGGGCCTGAGGAACCGGGCGCCGTCCGCATCCGTGAACCACGCATCCGCGCCCTCCGCCGCGAAGGCGTCCACGATGCGGGCGTTGACGCGCTCGTCGCGCAAAACCTCGCTCGTGCCCTTCCTCACGAAGACGGTGATCGGCACGCCCCAGGCGCGCTGGCGCGAGACCACCCAGTCGGGCCGGTTCTCGACCATGCCGTTGATGCGGTTGCGCCCCTGCGGCGGCACCCATTCGGTGTCGGCGATCGCGCGGAGGGAGACCTCGCGCAGGGTCCGGTTGCCCAGGCTCTCGACCGGCTTGTCGAGGGCGATGAACCATTGCGGCGTGTTGCGGAAGATGACCGGCTTCTTCGAGCGCCAGGAATGCGGGTAGCTGTGGCGCAGGACGCCGCGGGCGATCAGGTTGCCCGATTCGGTCAGCGCCGCGATGACGGCCTTGTTGGCGTCGCCCTTCTCGCCCTTATGGTTAAGAACGAGTTTTCCCGTGAAACCGGGCGCCTCCCCGGTCAGCGCCCCGTCGGCGTCGACCGTGTAGGGGATGCGCGTGTCGATGCCGCGCTGCGCGAGCAGGCGCCCGCTCGCCATCCAGAGCTCGAAATCCTCGCGGCCGTGGCCCGGCGCCGTGTGGACGAAGCCGGTGCCCGCCTCCTCCGTGACGTGCTCGCCGTCGAGGAGCGGGACGGGGAAGTCGTAGCCGCGGACATGGCCGCCGAGCGGGTGCGACAGGGTGAGGCCGGCGAGTTCCTCGGGCGCCACGTCGCGCAGGCGCTCCTGCGCCTCGACGCGGGCGGCCGAGAAGACGCCGGAGGCCAGCGCGTCGGCGAGGATGAACGTGTCGCCGGGCCGCGCCCAATTGTCGTCCGGTGCCTGCGTGACGCGGTAGAGACCGTAGGCCACCTTCTTCGCGTAGGCGACGGCGCGGTTGCCGGGGATGGTCCAGGGCGTCGTCGTCCAGATCACGATGCGGGCGCCCGAGAGGTCGCCCGTCGCGCCCTCGCGGATCGGGAAGGCGGCGAAGATCGTGTCGCTGACGTGGTCCTCGTACTCGACCTCCGCCTCGGCGAGGGCCGTCTTCTCGACGACCGACCACATCACCGGCTTCGAGCCGCGATAGAGCTGGCCCGTCATGGCGAAGGTCAGGAGCTCGCGGGCGATCGCCGCCTCGGCCGGGAAGGCCATGGTCGCGTAGGGATGGTCCCAGTCGCCGGTGACGCCGAGGCGCTTGAACTCCTCGCGCTGCACGTCGAGCCAGTGGCCCGCGAAGGTGCGGCACTCCTGCCGGAACTCGATGACGGGCACCTCGTCCTTGTTCCGGCCCTTGGCGCGGTACTGCTCCTCGATCTTCCACTCGATCGGCAGGCCGTGGCAGTCCCAGCCCGGCACGTAATTGGCGTCGTGGCCGAGCGCGCCCTGGCTGCGGACGATCACGTCCTTGAGGATCTTGTTGAGCGCCGTGCCGATATGGATGTTGCCGTTGGCGTAGGGCGGGCCGTCGTGCAGCACGAATTTCGGCCGTCCCGCGGCGGCCTTCCGGATGCGCCCGTAGAGGTCGATCCCGGCCCAGCGCTCCAGGAGGTGCGGCTCGCGCACGGGCAGGCCCGCCCGCATCGGGAACTCGGTGCGGGGCAGGAACAGGGTCTGCGAATAGTCCCGGGTGGCCGGGGCGTCGGTGCTGTCGCTCATGAGGTCAGGCGTCTTCGCGCTCGTCTGGCGGGTCTGTCGGGCCGGCCGTCGACCGGCGGCTTCGCTCTCCCGGCATCCGGGGCTCCCGCGCGGGCGCGGGGCCTCACCCGGAGGCCGGGCCCGTAATTCGGGTGGGGCGGCGCAAGCCGCGCGGATCGAAGACGTCGCGCATGGGACGCCGCTTCTAGCAGCGGCGCGGGCCGGAGACCAGCGGCCATGCGCGCGCCGGAGTGTTGCGCATTCGCGACGCAGCCGACTTCGGATCGCGAGCCTGCCACTTTTTCCAAGCTCGGCCGTTGATCCGGCAACCTTCCGGGTGCCGCAGGCCGGCCTCTCAGGAAGCGAGACAACGCAATGAGGACTCACCTGCCATGAAACGCATTCTCGTCGCCGCCACGCTCGCGCTGTCGGCGCTCACTCTGTCCGGCGCCGCCGAGGCGCAGGGCCTGCCGGGCGGCGTCCGCCGCGGCGCGGCCGAGGGCGACCGGGTCGCCGGCCCGGTCGGCGGCATCGTGGGCGGCGCCGTCGGCGGCGCGGTCGGCACCGTCAACGGGGCGCTCGGCATCGATCCGGGCCGGCGCGCCTACCGCACCGACCTGCGCTCGCGCCGCCATTCCCGCCACCACCGCCGGTATCACCGCCGCTGAGGCGCGCCGCGCGGCCGGCCCCTTTAGGCGGCCGGCCGCGTTCTCAGGACCCGCCGGCGCAAGGCGCGAGAGGACGCCACTTACAGCGGGCGGATCACCGCGTCCGGCGCGATCAGCCCCGCCTCGTCCTCCTCCTCGCCGTCGAGCTCGGCCTCCGCCTCGTGGCCCGCGGCGCCGGTGACGTCGGCGAGGTTACGGGCGACCTTGCGCAGGAGCTTGCGCAGGCGGCGGCGCTCCTTGTTGTCGAACCCGTCGAGAAGCTCGGCCTCGACCTCGTCCCAGAGCCGCTCGATCGCGGCCGCCCGGGCAAGGCCCGTCTCGGTGAGCCGGACCCGCACGATGCGGCCGTCCCCGGCCTCGGCCCGGCGCTCCACGAAGCCGAGGGCGGCGAGCCGCGAGATCGTCTTCGAGGCGGTGGGCGGGCGGACCCGCAGGGTCGCGGCGAGATCGCCCATCGTCATGGTGCCGGCGGCCGCGAGCGCCTGCACCACCTGCTCCTGGCCGGCGAAGAGGTCGAGGGCGGCCAGCCGGTCGCCGATGCGGGAGCGGTGGAGGCGGGCCGCCTGGACGAGGGCCCAGCCCACGCTCTTGGCGCCGGGGGGACGCAGGCGCCGCTGCTCCTCCCGCCCCGGCTTGCCCTCCGGAAGGGAGGGTTCCCTGCCGGATTCCTTCCCCGGCTTGACCTTGCCGCTCGCCTGCATGCCGGAGACTTCGTCGCTCGACGCGGCCGACAGACCATCCTCCGCCGCTCTCATCGCCTACACCTTCTCACGCTGCCTGTCCGGCCGAAACGGCCAAGGCCGAGCGCCCGGCCCCGGACGGGGTCGGGTGCCGACCGGAACGGCATGTGACGGTTTCGTGTGAAGCTGCGATGACAGCGCGGCGCGGCGGGGGCCCGGTCCGCCGCCTCAGCAGGGAAGCAGGCTCCGCAACTGGTCGAGGATGTCCTCGCCGCTGCAGGGGCGGGCGATGAAGCGGGCGCCTGCCGGCATCCGCTCCGGATCGGGCGCGGCGCGCCCCGAGACGATCACGATGGGGAGTTGCGGACGAGCCTCCGCCACGGAATTGGCAAGGTCGAACCCGTTGGTCCGCCCCGACAATTCGACGTCGGTGACGAGGCCGCAGATGTCGGGCCGCGCCTGCAGGATGCTGAGCGCCCGCTCCGCGGAGGCGCATTGCACGGTCTCGTAGCCGCCATTCTCCAGGACGTCTCCGAGATCCATGATGGTGAGGGCCTCATCCTCGACGAGGAGAATCACGGGCCGGTCGTCCGAGGGGCTCGTCGTCTCGTTCGTCACCGTGTGCATCCTCCCAGATCCAGGGCCGGCGCACCGGGCGGGCATCCCGGTGAACCGTGTCGCAATCCCAACTGTGGAACCATCCTCCGGGTTGCAGCACTCTCTCAGGGGGAAACCGCTTCCCGCACGCTCGCGCCCACGCTCGCGAGGAGATGGCCGAGATCGTCCTGCCCGATGGTGAGGGCGGGCGTGAGATAGAGGATGTCGCCGAAGGGGCGCACCCAGGTGCCGCGGGCGACGAGCCCGCGCTTCAGCTCCGCGAGATCGGGGGGTGATTCGAACTGCACGACGCCGATCGCGCCGAGGACGCGCACGTCCCGGATGCCCGGTAGGCGCGCGAGCGGCGCCATTCCCTCGGCGAGCTGCTCGCCGATGGCGCGGGCCTGCGCGAGGCGGGGCTCCCGCTCGAACAGGTCGAGGCTGGCATTGGCCGCCGCGCAGGCGAGCGGGTTCGCCATGAAGGTCGGCCCGTGCATCAGGGCGGCGGCCGGGTCGTCCGACCAGAAGCCCTGGAAGATGTCGGTGCGGGCGACCGTGGCGGCGAGCGCCAGCGTGCCCCCGGTCAGCGCCTTCGACAGGCACAGGATGTCGGGCACGATTCCCGCCTGCTCGCAGGCGAAGAGGGTGCCGGTGCGCCCGAAGCCCGTGAAGATCTCGTCGAGGATGAGGGGCAGGCCGTGGCGGCGGGCGAGGCGGGCGATCGCCGCCAGCGTCTCGGGCGGGTGCATCCGCATGCCGCCCGCCCCCTGGACGAGGGGCTCGACGATGACGGCGGCGAGTTCGTGGCGGTGGCGCGCGAGCGCCGCGTCGAGGGCGGCCTCCGTCCCGGCGTCGCGCGGCAGGTCGCAGAAGACCTGCCCCGGCAGGTAGGCGCCGAAGCGGCGGTGCATGCCCTCGTCCGGATCGCAGACCGACATCGCGCCCAGGGTGTCGCCGTGATAGCCCTCGCGGAAGGCGAGGATGCGGGTCCGGCCCGGAACGCCGCGGTTGATCCAGAGCTGGACCGCCATCTTGAGGGCGACCTCGACGGCGACCGAGCCCGAATCCGTGAAGAAGACGTGGTCGAGGTCGCCCGGCAGCAGGGCGGCGAGGCGGGCGGCCAGCCGCTCGGCCGGCGCGTGGGTCAGGCCGCCGAACATGACGTGCGGCATCGCCCCGGCCTGGGCGACCAGGGCCTCGCGAATGTGGGGATGGTTGTAGCCGTGGACCGCCGTCCACCACGAGGCGATGCCGTCGACGAGTTCGCGCCCGTCCGCGAGCACGATGCGGCTGCCGTGGGTGCGCACCGCCTCGAGCGGCGGGGCCGCCCCCTTCATCTGCGTGTAGGGCCGCCAGAGATGGGTGTCGTGCGCGGGCATCGCGGCCGGGATTGCGGCGCGCGGGCGGCGCGGTCAAGGGGCGGGACCGGCCCGGGCTCAGGGGAGCGCGGCGGCGTCCGGGCGGTTCTCGGAGGGCAGGGCGCCGAGGTCGGATGCGGCGTGCAGCCGGTGGCGGCTCGCCAGGGAGCCCCGCGCCTCCTGCATCGGCAGGAAGGCGGAGAAGCCCACCGGCGTCTGCACGTCGTTGTAGATGGCCTCCATGCCGCCGCGCATGTGATAGGTCTCGTGCCAGATGCCGACGCCGCGCGTGTCCTTCAGGAAATCCGCCCACCATTGCCGGTGCGGCTCGGATCTCGACCAGGCGACGAGGCTGTCCATGTCGCGCCAGTACCAGCGCATGCCCACATGCAGGGGGCGCAGGCTGAAGATGATGTTGTTCTCGTAATGCAGGAGCCCGTCCGGGCGGCCGGCGCCGGCCTTCTCGATCGGCGCGCCGAACCCGATCAGGGTCTTCAGGCCGTAGAGGGCCCGAACCTTCATCCCGAGATAGATGACGACGAGATCCGGATGGTTCGAGAAATCCGGCACCCGCTCTCTTCTGCCGCCGATCATGGCTTCACCCGACCCTCGTCTCTCCCGATCTTAAAGGGCAGCGGCCCCCGCACGGAACGGGTTTTCCCCGCATCCCGGCCTCGGTCCAGGATCGCACGGCCCCGGGCCCGCGGCCAGGCTTCCGGCCTAGGAGGAATGTCTCAGATTGAATCCGCCGACCTCGCTCGCCGAAGCCACCGAACGACGCCGTTTGCACCGCGCGTCGGCGAGGGATCGTTTGCTTTGGGCATTCAGGCTCAGGCACCGATTGAGCATGGCGCGGGGGTTGCCTGGCAGTCGGGATGGGATACCGTGGCACCCTTGGCGAGAGGCTGCGCGCTGAGCGACGTAGCAACCCTATGAGAGACCCGGTTGCCACGCCGCGTCATTTGGGATCGGGGCGGCAATCCGGTTCCACACGTTAGCAAGGAGTTGGGCATAGACCCCTATAGGTGCAGCGATGCGTTGCACACGATCAAGCAGGCGGCAGGACTGAGTCCTAGAGATGACACAGTAATTTACGACAACGGCGACGTGGTCGGAAAGCTAAGCGGCGATGAGATCGGAAACCTGCATGACGAGCACTGACTCTAGGCCGCTCCCCGCTACGTATGCGTCTGTCGTATTTCAGGGCGTCGACCTCGATCCTGAACTGATCTCTGCGATCATGGAGACATCGCCTACGCTCTCGTACAAGCGCGGCGATACGTATCGCATCAAGCACGAGATACGCGAAAGGCAGTTTGGCCTTTGGGTCTATAGTACTCGGAATGTCGTACATTCAAGTAGTTTAAAGAAACACCTTGCCGCTCTGGAGCGATTGGTCATTGGTGAATTTTCTCAATGGCCCAATAAGACGCTTGCAAAAATACAGGCCCTCGTCAACGAATCAGATATAAAGTTCAGAGTTGATGTGTTCTGGTATGGCGCGGCCGATTCAGAGCTTCCAGAGATTAGTCGGTCATTTCATTATGTCGTGACTGAGGCTGGCGGAACTGTAGAAACCGACTTCCACCGCGATGGCGAGACGACGCAAGCAGCTTAGACCGCTCTTTTCTGGTACGGCCCACGCTTGCCCGGCGCGAGCGCCGCAGCCTCAACAAGCGCGGCGATGTCCTCGATGCTCCTAAGCCGATTCGACGCGCCCGCGTCAGGCAGATCATGAACCCGCCATAGCCGGGCCGGTCTTCCATTGCTGCTTCGACAATGTTGACTGGATGGTGCGGCTCGGGATGGCGGAGTTTCCCATTATTCCGCCATGCATATCAACTCTCGCCTAGCAGCAGGTGATTTCCATAACGCTGTCCCTGCCAGGGCTTCCACATACATTCCTCCTGCTTGGCGCCAAGCATACGCCTGCGGGAGGAAATGCGGGAGGGAACGACGCGGGAACGCGGAGCGGACTTGGCCGCGCTCACATTTCAAACTGACCCAAGCCCGGTCCGGGCCGCCGCTTGACAGCCTCCGGCCTGCGCGTGCTTCACGCTCCGATGTCCGATTCCGGAACGAGCCTCGAAACCTTCGCGCGCGAGAAGCTCACCGAGCTCGACGCCTCGGCCCTGCGCCGCCGCCTGCGGCCGACGATCCGCACGGCGGGCGCCCTGGCCGAGCGCGACGGCCGGAGGCTGATCTCCTTCTCCTGCAACGACTATCTCGGCCTCGCCAACGATCCGCGGGTGATCGCGGCGGCGCAGGCGGCGACGGCCCGCTACGGCGCCGGCGCCGGCGGCTCCCGGCTCGTGACCGGCAACCACCCGCTGCTCGCCGCGCTCGAGGAGCGGCTCGCCCGCCACAAGGGCAAGGAGGCGGCGCTCGTCTTCGGCAGCGGCTACCTCGCCAATCTCGGCATCACGCCGGCCCTCGTCGGCCCCCGCGACCTCGTGCTCGCGGACGCGCTCTCCCATTCCTGCCTCTGGGCGGGGGCGCGGGTCTCGGGCGCGGAGGTGGTCCGCTTCCGCCACAACGACCTCGCCGACCTGCGGCGCCTCCTCGACCGGCACCGGCCGGCCCGCAGGCGGGCGCTGATCCTGACCGAGCGGGTCTTCAGCATGGACGGCGACCGGGCGCCGCTCCCCGAGATCCTGGCCCTGGCGGAGGATTTCGACGCCTGGACCCTCGTCGACGACGCGCACGGCCTCGGCGTGGTCGAGCCGGGGGCGCGGGCGCCGCTCGAGATGGGCACGCTCTCGAAGAGCCTGGGCTCCTACGGGGGCTATGTCTGCGCGAGCCGGGCCGTCGTCGACCTCCTCACGAGCCGGGCGCGCAGCTTCGTCTACACGACGGGCCTGCCGCCGGCTTCCGCCGCGGCGGCGCTCGCCGCCCTCGAGATCCTGGAGGCGGAGCCGGAGCGCGCCGCCCGGCCCCTGGTGCTCGCCCGCCGCCTCACGGCCCGGCTCGGGCTGCCGGAGGCCGAGAGCGCGGTGGTGCCGATCCTCGTGGGCGCGGCGGAGGGCGCGCTCGCGCTCTCGGCGGCGCTCGAGGCGCGGGGCTTCCTCGTCGTGGCGATCCGCCCGCCCACCGTGCCGGCCGGCACCGCCCGCCTGCGGATCGCCCTCTCGGCCGCCCACAGCGAGGCGCAGGTCGACGCGCTGGCCGAGGCCGTGCGGGACTTGCGGGCTTGAGCCCCCCGCGCGCGACATGATCGCGATCAACGTCCCAGGCCCCCGAACGGTGATCGCACCGATGATCGCATCGCGGGCGCTCCGACGCGCCCGAGGCCCGTCTCAGGCCGCCTCGACGGCCTGCGCCCGCTCGCGGGCGAGCCGCGTCACGCCGACCTGATCGACCTTGCCGGTGCCGAGCATCGGGATCCGGTCGAGCACCACCACCTCGGCGGGAATGGCGATCTCGGTGGCCCCGCGGCCCTTGGCGAAGCTCTGGTACTCGGCCCGGGTCGCCCCCTTCCGCTCGGTGAACAGGATCAGCCGCTCGCCCTTGCGGGCATCGGGCACCGCCGCGACCGCGCTCGGGGACTCCGGCCAGAGATCGGCGGCGAGCGCCTCGATGCCGGCGAGCGAGACCATCTCGCCCGCCACCTTGGCGAAGCGCTTGGCCCGGCCCGTGATGGTGATGAAGCCCGGCGGATCGATCGTCACGATGTCGCCCGTGTCGTGCCAGCCGCCCGCCGGCGGCTCCAGCACGCCCGGCTTCTCGGCGCGCAGGTAGCCCAGCATGACGTTGGGCCCCCGCACGAAGAGGCGCCCGCCCGTGTCGATGCCGGGCACGGCTTCGAGGCGCGCCTCCATGCCGGGCATCAGCCGGCCGACCGTGCCGAAGCGATTGAACATCGGGGTGTTCAGCGCGAGAACCGGCCCGCATTCGGTGACGCCGTAGCCCTCGAGGATGCGCAGGCCGAACTTCTCCGCCCAGGTGCGCCGCGTCGAGTCCTTCACCGCCTCGGCGCCGGCCAGCACGTAGCGGAGCGAGCGCAGGTCGTAGGCGTGGGCGGCCCGCGCGTAGCCGGCCAGGAACGTGTCGGTGCCGAACAGGATGGTGCTGTTCGAGCCGTAGATGAGCTCCGGCACGATCCGGTAATGCAGCGGCGAGGGATAGAGGTAGACGGGCACGCCCGAGATCAGGGGCAGCACGAGGCCGACCGTCAGCCCGAAGGCGTGGAAGACCGGCAGCACGTTGAAGACCTTGTCGGTGCGGCCGAAATCGATGCGGGCGGCGGCCTGGGCGGTGTTGGCCAGCATGTTGCGGTTGGCGAGCACCACGCCCTTCGGCGTGCCCTCGGAGCCCGAGGTGAACAGGATCGCGGCCGGATCGTCGCCCCTTCGCGCCACGAGCGGCTTGCGGGGGCCGAGGAAGCCCCGAATCTTGTCGCCGAGCGTGACGGTGGCGCGCACGTCCTCGAGGTAGAGGATCTCGACCTCGCCGCGGATCGCCTCGACCAGGCCGCTCAGGCGGCCCTTCTCGATGAAGGCGCGGGAGGTGAGCACCGTGCGCACCTCCGCCGCCTTGCAGGCCGAGAGAATGTTGGCGGGTCCGGCCGAGAAGTTGATCATCGCGGGCACCCGGCCGGCCGAGGCGAGGGCGAAGAAGGTGACGGCCGCGCCGTTGGCGTTCGGCAGCATCACGCCCACCGGCCGGCCGACGGGGGCGAGCGGCATCAGCTTGCGGGCCAGGATGTTGGCGCCCATCACGAGGCGGCCGTAGGAGAGCGTGCCGCCGATCGGATCCTCGACCGCCCTGCGGCGCCAGCCGTGGCGGTCGCCCGCCTCGATCAGGGCCTCCATCAGGCCGCGGTCGATGTCGGCGGTCCGGAAGACGAGGTCGGACATGATGCCGTAGAGGGCCGCACCCGCCGCCTGGCGGCGCGCCTTGCCCTTCAATTCCGGGTCGACCGTGAGCCGGACCGGCTCCAGCACCGTCACGGTCACCTTCGGCCACCAGCGGCGGCGGACCTGGGCGCGGGAGAGGCGCGAGAAGGCGGTCTGCTCCAGCCCCTCGATCTTCACCGGCACCACCATCGCGCCCGACTTGTCGGCGATGAGGCCCGCGCCGTCATAGACCTTCATCAGGCTGCCCGTGACCGTGAGCCGGCCCTCGGGGAAGATGATCAGCGTCTCGCCGCCCTTGACCGCGTTGATCAGCGTGCGGGTGGCGAGCGGCCGCGTCGGGTCGAGGGGCATCGCCTTGGTGATCGTCAGGAATGGCTTCACCCACCAGCGCTGCGCGATGCCGTGGTCGATCGCGAAGACGGGCTCCTGCTCCAGGAGCGAGAGGGCGAGCGGCGCGTCGAGGAAGGAGACGTGGTTGAGGGCCACGATGGCGTTCGGCCCCGCCTTCTCGACGTTCTCCAGGCCCCGCACCTCCAGCCGGTAGAAGGCGCGGAACAGGATCGAGAGGAAATCGCGGAACGGGCTCGTGGGCAGGGTCGCGAAGATCACCGCGCCGACGATCAGGTTGAGGATCGCGACGAGGGCCAGCAGGGCGGCCATCGAGAAGCCCGCCCCCTGGAGCATGGCGAGCGCCAGGGTGCCCGCCACCATGAAGGCGGCGGTGAGCACGTTGACGGCGCCGATGACGCGGGCGCGCTTGGCCTTGTCGGTCCAGGCCTGCACCGCGGCGAAGGAGGGCACGATGTAGAGGCCGCCCGCCATCGCGAGGCCGAGGAAGTCGATCGCCACCCGCAGGCCCGTGCCGGTGCCCAGGAACTCGGCGGCGCCGACCATCGGGCCCGAGGCGGGGGGCAGGTGCGCCACCGTCCAGGCGAGGTCGAGGCCGAACAGGCCCATCAGCACCGCGCCGACGGGCACCGGCAGGAGAACGATGCGCCCGCTCGCGAGCCAGGAGGCGAGGCCGGAGCCCAGCGCGATGCCGACCGAGAAGGTGGCGAGCAGGAGCGTCACCACGGTCTCGGAGCCGTTCAGCCCCGTCTTCACGAGGACGGGCAGCAGGGACAGCACGACGGCGCCGACGAGCCAGAACCAGCTCACGATCACCGAGCCGCGCCACAGGCGGGAATCGGACCAGAGGTCGCGCAGAAGCTCCACCGTCGAGCGGGCGACGTTCGGGTCGACGCGCAGGTCCGGCGCGCCCTCGCCGGTGCGCGGGATCAGCCGGGCCGAGAGCCAGCACAGCAGGGCGAAGCCCATGATCATGGCGCCGAAGGCCGCCCCGCTGCCGCCCGCGGCGGTGGCGAGCCCCGCCACGATCGTGCCGAGCAGGATCGCCAGGAAGGTGGCGCCCTCGACGAGCGCGTTGCCGGCCGGCAATTCCTCGCGCCGCAGATGATCGGGCAGGATGCCGTACTTGATCGGGCCGAACAGGGCCGCGATCACGCCGAACAGGCCGAGCGCCACGAACAGGACGGGCACGGAATGGAGGAAGAAGCCGATGACGGCGGTCGCCGCCGCGAAAATCTCGGCGAACTTGAGCCGCCGGGCCATGATCGCCTTGTCGTAGCGGTCGGCGAGTTGCCCGCCGAGGCCGGACAGGATGAAGAACGGGCCGATGAAGACCGCGCTCGCCAGCGTGATCAGGATGCCGGAATGCCCCGGATCGTGCTCCCCGATCTTGAACAGGATCAGGAAGGCGAGCGCGTTCTTGAGGAAGTTGTCGTTGAAGGCCGAGAAGAACTGGCACCAGAACAAGGGCGCGAAGCGTCGCGCCGTCATCAGCGAGCGGAACATGGTTGCCTCCCCGGCTGAGCGCATGACTGCCCGCCGATCGGTAAAGCGTCAAATCCGGCGTGGCCCGCTCCGTGCGGCCGCCGTTTTTGAACGGTGTACAAGAATTAGATCCGCTCCGTTCGGCCTGCAACGTTGAATTTGCACGCCGTACAATCTAGAAGGCCCGCCGGGTGCGGGCGCGCACGCCGATGGGAGGATGCGTGGCAAAGGTGGCGGGAAAGCGAAGCGCGAGGCGCGGCACGGGTCCGCGCGGCGAGCACGACCGGGAGGCGTTCCTCGCCCTCGTGACGGAGACCGCCGAAGGGCTCCTGCGCGCCGAGGGCCTGCGGGGCCTCGGGATGCGCCGGCTCGCGAGCGCGATCGGCTACGCGCCGAACTCGATCTACACTGCGGTCGGCGACCTCGACCAAGTGGTGCTGCGGGTCAATGCCCGCACCTTCGGGCGCCTGCGCGACACGCTGCTCGCGGCGACCCGGCCGGAGGTGTCGCCGCGCGAGAACGCGCTGGCGCTCGCCGACGCCTACCTCGCCTTCGTGGCCGCGGACCCGACGGTGTGGAGCCTCGTCTCGGAATACACGACCGCGCCCGGCGCCCCCTTTCCGGACTGGTACGCGGAGGCGCTCTCCGAGGCGATCCGCCCGGTCGACGCGGTCCTGGCGCCGCTGATCCCGGAGGCCGAGGAGCGGCGGCAGGCGGTGGCCGCCCTCTGGGCCGGCCTTCACGGCCTCGCCGCCCTCTCGACCTCGCGCAAGCTCGCCATGCTGACCGCGGAATCGCCGCGGGCGCTGGGGCAGATGCTGGTCAGGCGGTTCCTCGGGTAATCGGTCTTGAAGGGAGGGGTCATCCATGGCCAAGCAGTTTCCAAGGCTCGACGAACGCCTGCGCGATTTCATCGGCCGCCAGCACGTCTTCTTCACGGCCTCGGCCGCCGCGGGCACGCGGGTGAACGTGTCGCCGCGCAGCACGCGGGAGCTGCGCATCCTCGGCGACGACGCGGCGGCCTATCTCGACCTCACCGGCAGCGGCAACGAGACGGCGGCGCATCTCCTGGCCGACGGGCGACTGACCCTGATGCTCTGCGCCTTCGAGGGCCTGCCGATGATCCTGCGGCTCTACGGGCGCGGCACGGTGCTGGCGCGGGGCGGCGCGGATTACGCGCGCCTCCTCGACACGGCCTTCGGCGGCACGGAGCCCCCCGGCGCCCGCCAGATCGTGCACCTCGCCATCGACCTCGTGCAGACCTCCTGCGGCTACGCCGTGCCTCTCTTCGACTACCGCGAGGAGCGGGCAAACCTCGACCGCTGGGCCGCCGCGAAGGGCGAGGCGGGGCTCGACGCCTACCGGCGGGAGAAGAACGCCCGCAGCCTCGACGGCCTGCCGACCGGCCTGTTCGACGAGGCCTGAGACTCCCTCAAGGGACCTCCGCCTGAAGCTTCCGGTAGGCGCGGCCGTGCTCGCAATAACCCTCGACGATGCGGCTCATCATGGCGCGCTTCTCGGGGTCGAGCGCCCCGAGGATGCGGGCCGGGCGCCCGCCCCAGAGCTGGCCGCCCTCCAGCAGCTGGCCCGGGTCGGTGGTGGCGCCGGCCGCCAGCATCACGTCGTCGGCGATGACGGTGCCCGGCGCGATGGCGGCGCCGATGCCGATGAGGCTGCGAGCGCCGATCCGGCAATCGGCCATGCGCACGTTGTGGCCGATCGTGGTGTCGCGCCCGATCACGATGCCCTCGCCCCGGCTGCGCAGGACGCTGTTGTCCTGGATGTTGGTGTCGGCGCCCACCACGATCGGGCCGGCCTCCGCGCTCAACTCGCAGGAGAACAGCACGGTCGAGCCGGCGCCGAGAGCGATGCGGCCGCGCAGCCGCGCGGTGCGGGCGACGAACACGCTCTCCTCGACCTCCGGCGCGTCGGCCGGCGGCACGGGGGCGCTGTCGCCGCTGGCCTCGCGCAGGCGCTCGGCGCGCTCGGCGATCTCCTCGGGCGTGATCGGGCGTTGCGGCTTGGCGGGGCTGCCGGAATAGACGAAGCCGGCGGGCAGGTTCGCCCGGGGGAACACCGTCGAGCCCGCCTCGATCACCACGCCGCCCTCGACGGTGGCGCCGTCGAGGATGACGACGTCGTCCTCGATCACCACATCGGACCCGACCGCGCAGGCATGGACCACGGCGTTGCGCCCGACCGTCACCCGGTCGCCGACGCGGGTGCCGTGGGTGAAGGTGGCGATGTGAACGGTCGAGCGGTGGCCGAGCCAGAAGCGGTCGCCCAGCGTCACGGTTTGGCCGTCGGCGCGGATCACGGCGTCGTCCCCGAGCCAAGCCTGCGCGCCGAGGGTCGCGGCGCCGATCACCGTGCTGCCCCGCCCGCACCAGACGGGGCGGGAGGCGAATTGCGGCAGCACGCCGTCATGGGGCAGGATCAGGTCTGGCGTCACACGGGTCGTCCTTCGGATCGCGAACCGGCCGCGACTCGCTCAAGGCCCATAGGCGCACGCGCACGGCCACCGAGTCGAGCGTTTCCGCGCGCCGACCCGAGCGCGTCCGGCCAAGGCGCGTCCGGCCGAGAGCCCTGGCATCGCGGGGCGAGTTCTGCGACAGGCTCTTAGCGCCGTTCGCGCGGGGTGGCCACCCGAGCGCGGCGGCGCCCGCCCCGCATCGGGAGTTGCCGTGACCACGTCCCCCGTCAGCATCCAGGCCGAGCCCTTCGACGTCGCCGCCGAGATCGCCCGGCTGTCCGCGGAGACGGCGGGCCGTGCCGGCGCGGTCGTGACCTTCACCGGCCTGTGCCGCGACGAGGGCGGGCGCCTGACCGCCCTGGAACTGGAACATTATCCGGGCATGGCGGAGGCCGAGATCGCCCGCGTCGTCGAGGAGGCCCGCTCCCGCTGGCCGCTCGCCGGGGTGCGCGTCGTGCACCGGCACGGCCGCGTGGCGCCGGGTGACGGCATCGTGCTCGTGCTGACGGCCTCGGCCCATCGCACGGCTGCCTTCGAGGCCGCGAGCTACCTGATGGACTACCTCAAGACGCGCGCCCCGTTCTGGAAGCGCGAGCATCTCACGGACGGCAGCGTCGGCGGCTGGGTCGAGGCGACGGCGGCGGACGATCTCGCCGCCGGGCGCTGGGAAGGCTGAGGCCTCAGTAGAGGGCCGGCAGCTGCACGTTCGGGATCGGGAAGGGCCCGAGCATCAGCCGCCCGTCCGCGAGCCGCAACGGGGGCAGCGGCTTCAGCGCGGCGTCTCCCGCCGTCCCGCCCTCGGCCGGCGCATCCGGTCCGCGATCCTTGCGCCGGATCCCGCCGAGGAGCTGCCCGACGAGGTTGCCGATCAGGGCGCCCTTCTCCGCGCCCATGCGCTGGCCCATGATCTGGCCGACGATCGATTCGAGGCCCGCCGCCCGCAGGTCGAGCTGACCGGCCGGGCGATGCGCGTCGTCGATGTCGAGGGTGCCGCGGGCCTGGAGGCGGCGGTCGCCCTTGGCGAAGGACAGCATCGTCAGGTCGAGGCTGCCGTCGGCTTGGCGCCACGCTTCCAGTTCCTGCGGGACGGGGCCGGTGCGCAGCACCGTGGCCCGGTTCACGGTCGCGTCGAGGGAGAGGTCGGCCGGCGCCGCGCTGCCGACGAAGGCGTCGATCACCGGCAGCAGCACCTGCGCCGCGCGCAGGCTCACGTCGACGGCGCCGTCCGATTCGAAGCGGCCGGGCGTCGGCCGGGCGTGGAGCTCGAGGTGCTTCGTGGCGAAGTCGATCGGCTCCGGCCCGGCGCCGCGCACGCTGCCCTTCGGGTCGTCGACGACGAGGGAGGCGCGCACGAAGCCGTCCGATGCCCCGTGGAAGCTGCCTTCCAGCGCGGTCCAGGTCACGTCGGCGGTGAGGTCGCCCTGGTCGACGTGGAAGGGCCCCTGCGCCATCAGGAGCCCGTGCCGGGGCTGGTAGATCTGGACGAGGGCGGTGATCGGCCCGAGCGTGAAGCCGCCGTCGGAGCGGGCGAGCTTGAGGGAGGCGCAGCGCAGCTCGATCCGGAACGGATAGCCGCTGATGGAGCGGTCCGCGCAGGTCCAGGCGCGGCCGGCTGCCGCCTCGCGGGCGATCCAGGCGTCCATCTCCTTCGCGGCCCGGTCCCGGATGAAGACCCAGCCGGCGGACCAGAGGACGACGAGGGCGAGGAGAAGGCCGAAGGGCAGGAAGAGGCCGATCCGCGAGCGGGGCTTCGCGCGGACGGAGTGCTCGGCCCGCGATTCCGGATCACCCACCATCTCGTCCGCTCCCTGAACAGGTCCGCGGGCTCGACGCGGCCCGGCGGCGGGCGCGCAAGGGCTCGGTTGGCGTCCCTGCGGCCTCAGGCAGCGTCATGGTCGGTCCAACGGGGCGAAAGCATGGCAGCCGCCCCCGATCCCCCGACGAAGCGGCCGCCGCTCAGACGCGGGCAGGCGCGCCCACGTCGCTCTTGAGGTCGTCGACGATGGCGCTGCGCTCGTCCGCGCTGCCGGCCAGCCGGTGCACGTGCATCTCGTTGGCGCCATTCGTGCGCACGCGGGCGAGCCAGTTGCGGTGCAGGCGCTCGCGCGGGCTCTCGCCGGCGGCGGCCACGGCCACGAGTTCGGCGATGCCCGCCTCGTCGCGGCGCACCGCGATCACCACAGCCTCCCCCATCTCCTCGAGATCGGGCTCGCTCAGGTCGTGGACGCCGACCACGTAGCGCTTGCCGGAGCGGCCGCGCCACGCGCTCAGCGCCAGCGCCGGGGTACCGCGCAGGCTCGCCGTCGTTCTCAGACGCTCTTCGCGCACGTCCTGTCTCCGTGACCGATCGTCCTTGAGGTCGCGGAGCGCGGCCGACCAGGACAAAGCTCTCTTGTTCGCCATTTGTTCTACACTATCCCGCTCGATTCGCCCGCGTCAAGGACGCCGCTACCGTACCCGAAAGGTGGGTATTCGGAGGGTTATCCACAAGCGGAACCGGGGCTCCCGAGGCGTGATATCGCACCTCGGGAACGGGATTTCCGCGCGGCTCAGGCGCTGCTGCGGCTCCGCTCCGGCTTCGGCGGCGTCTCCGCGGACGGCACGGTCAGGCCGGCGGCGGCGAGGTCGGCGCGGCCGCTCGCGAGGAGCGCGTTCGAGGCGGTCTCGACGCGCGATTCCACCACCTCCAGGAAGGGCGCCCGGGCAAGCCCGTGCGGGATCGGCGGCAGGAACTCGATCACGGCGGTGCCGGGGCGGCGCTTGAGGCTGCGGCGCGGCCAGTAGAGCCCCGTATTGAGGGCGACGGGCAGGCAGGGCACGCCGAGCGCCACGTAGAGATGGGTCAGGCCGAGCTTGTAGGCCGGCGGCGCGCCGGGCGGGCGGCGGGTGCCCTCGGGGAAGATGATGAGCTGGCGCCCCTGCCGGATCGCGCCCAGAGCCGCCTCGTTCATCAGCGCCATGGCGCGGGTGCCCTTGGTGCGGTCGATCGCCACCATGCCGCTGCGGGACAGGTACCAGCCGATCAGGGGGATCCAGAGCAGCTCGCGCTTCAGGATGTAGGCGAAGTCGTCGAACATCGTGACGAGGGCGAGCGTCTCCAGTGCGGATTGGTGCTTGGCCGCGATCAGCACGGGCCCCTCGGGGATGTTGCCGAGGCCCCGGAACTCCACCCGCAAGCCCCCCACCACGCGCAGGAGCCACAGCGTCCCCCGCGCCCAGGTCTGCGCGAGCCGGATGACCGCCCGCTGCGAGACGAGGGTGGGCAGGCCACCGACCGCGAGCAGCGTGGTGAAGAGGTAGAAGCAGACGTTGAAGGCGAGCGAGCGCAGGGCGAGCATGGGCGACCGGAATCGTGCGCCGGGAGCGGCGCGGGCTCCCTTTAGCCTGCCCTGCGCGCCACCACCAACCGTCAGTACCCTTCCGCCAGGGTGCCGCGCTGGCGCGGGTCCGAGGCGCCGGCGAGCAGCCCGTCGACCCGCATCACCGAATTCGCCGAGCCGGAACTCGTCCCCACCTTCACCGTGTGGCCCCCGCTTCTCAGGATCGCCAGGGTGTCGGGGGAGAGCCCCTCCTCGGCGAGCAGCACGTCCGGTTGCCATTGGTGGTGGATGCGCGGCGCCGCCACGGCCTCGGCGAGGTTCATGCGGAAATCGAGCACGTTCACGATCACCTGCAGGACGGTGGTGATGATGCGGCTGCCTCCGGGACTGCCGGTGACGAGGAGGAGGCGCCCGTCCCTGAAGACGAAGGTCGGGGTCATTGAGGAGAGCGGCCGGGCGCCGGGCGCCACGGCGTTCGCCGCGCCGCCGACGAGGCCGTAGGCGTTGCGCGCCCCCGTCTTGGCGGAGAAATCGTCCATCTCGTTGTTGAGGATCACCCCGGTGCCCTCGGCGACGAGCCCGATCCCGTAGGAGAAATTGAGCGTGTAGGTGTTCGAGACGGCGTTGCCCTCCGCGTCGACCACCGAGAAATGCGTGGTCTCGGTATGCTCGAAGGGCAGCGGGTCGCCGGCCTTCACGGCGGCTGCGGGCCGCGCCCGCTCGGGGTCGATCGCGGCGCGAAGCGTGTCGGCGTAGGGCTTGGCGATGAGGCCCTTCACCGGCACCCGCGTGCGGGACGGATCGCCGAGCCAGGTGGCGCGGTCGGCGTAGGCCGGCTTCATCGCCTCGGCCAGCGTGTGGATCGCGGCGGCGCTGCCCGCCCCCATCCCGGCCAGGTCGAAACCCTCCAGCACGTTGAGGATCTCGATGAGATGGACCCCGCCCGAGCTCGGCGGCGGCATCGAGACGATGTCGTAGCCCCGGTAGGTGCCGCGCACGGGCCTGCGGGTCTCGGGCTTGTAGGCGGCGAGGTCGGCCTCCGTCATCACGCCGCCCGCCCCCTGCACGGCGGCGGCGATGCGGGCGGCGACCGGCCCGCGGTAGAAAGCGTCCGGCCCGCCCTCCGCGACGGCGCGGAGCGTGTCGGCGAGGTCGCGCTGGACGAGGGTCTCGCCGCGCTGGAGCGTCCGGTCGCCCGAGAAGAAGATCGCCCGGCTCGACGGCCATTGGCCGAGGAGGCCCGAGGCGCGGGGCAGCGAATCGGCGAGGCCCGCCTCGACCGGGATGCCCTCCCGGGCGAGCCTTTCCGCCGGGGCGATCAGGTCCGCGAGGCTGAGGCGGCCGGAGCCGTAGAGGCGATGCGCCTCGGCAAGCCCCCGCACCGTCCCCGGCACGCCGACCGCCTTGCCGGTGCGGGTCGAGGCCGCCCGGTCCGGCTCGCCGTCGGGGCCGAGGAACATGGTCTCGCTGGCGGCGGCGGGCGCCGTCTCCCGGTAGTCGATCGCCACGGTCTCTTTGCGGGCGGCGAGATGCACCATCATGAAGCCGCCGCCGCCGAGATTGCCCGCCCGCGGCAGGGTGACGGCGAGCGCGAAGCCCACCGCCACCGCGGCGTCGACGGCGTTGCCGCCCCGCCGAAGGATCTCGACGCCGACGCGGCTCGCCCGTTCCTCCTGCGAGGAGACCATGCCGTGGCTCGCCAGGACGGGCAGCAACCGCGCGTCGTCCGCCTGGATCGGAGCGGTCTCGGGCGCGGGCGGCCCCTGCGCGCCGGCGGGCGCCGAGACCGACAGGAGAAGGGCGAGAGCGAGGGAGCCGGTGCGGGTCATGGCGCTCCAGATAGGGCGCAAGCGTCGCGCTGGCCGCAAGGGCTATTCCCCCTGGCGCCGGGTGACGAGGGTGCGAGGGCGAGGCGGATTGCGTCAGGAAGCGGGTGTCGGCCGGCAGGCAGCCGCCGCACAGGTCGCTGACGCCGAAATCCTGGCCGAGATCCAGGCGAGCGGCGCGGCGAGCCCGGTCTGGCCGGGCCGGGCGGCGGAGCCGGCCAGCGTCCCTCCCGCAGGGGGCACGAGGCAGGCCGCAGCGGTGAGGGCACGGGCGATCGTCAGGGATCGACGCTTCGTCGGGTCTCCGGTCCCGGTCTTCTGTCGGTGCCGCCCTCCTCTGTCTGACGGCCGGGCTCCGAGCCCCCTCGCGCGGCCCCGTCGCCGCGGGGGGCCGGGGTCACGGCCTTGCGACCCTCTCCCCGGACCTATCGGGGATCCGTGGCGCGGGCCGCCACGAGCCAGTAGACGAGGCCCGCCGCGGCACCCGCGAGGAAGAGGATCGCGCTGAGGTGCCCCTCCGCCGCGAGCTGGCCCGCCGCGCCGCCCGGCCGCGGGGCGCCGCGCACCAGCCAGGGCAGGGAGGCGGTGAGCAGGCCGCAGGCGCCGCCGTACCAGACGAGGCTGCGCAGCCGCAGCGTCTCCCCGACGAGGGCGACGAGGCAAGGGGGCACGACGAGGAGCACGAACAGCGCCTGCGCGAGGCCGGCCAGCACGATCGGCAGCGTCTCGGGGGAAAGCCCCGCGGCGAGATCGGGCAGGAGCGCGTCGAGCCCGGCCAGCGCGCCGTCCGCGAGCCAGCCCTGGGCGGCCGGATCGAGGACGAGCAGGAGGGTCAGCGCCCCGGCGCCGGCGGGAATCGCCAGGAGGAGGCCGAGAGCCATGAGGACGAGACGGCCGAGGACGCGCATGACCCCGTCATAGCGCGTTTCGGACCGCCCCTCCTCAATCGCCCTCGGGGCGGAAGACGTAGCCGAGGCCGCGCACGGTGCGGATGAAGCGGGGGTTGGCCGGGTCGGGCTCGATCTTCTTGCGGATGCGGTTGATGCGCACGTCGATCGCCCGGTCGAAGGCGTCGGGATCGCGCGCGTCGGCGAGGTCGAGGAGCCGCTCGCGGGAGAGCGCCCGCTTCGGGTGGTCCGCGAAGGCCTTCAGGAGGTCGTATTCCGAGCGGGTCAGGGGCTGCTCGAGGCCGGCATCGTCGCTGAGGCGGAGGGAATCGGGCTCCAGCCACTTCGTGCCGAAACGGATCCGTCGCGTGGCCTCGGGTGCGGCCACGGGTGCCTCCGAACGGGGGGTCGCTTGCGCCCGCCGCAGCACGGAGCGGACCCGCGCCACGAGCTCGCGCAATTCGCAGGGCTTGGGGAGGTAATCGTCGGCGCCGAGTTCCAGGCCGACGACGCGGTCGATCGGGCTCGCCGTGGCGGTGAGCATGATGATCGGGATCGCGCTCCGCGCCTTGAGATCGCGCACGATCGAGAGCCCGTCCTCCTCCGGCATGTTGAGGTCGAGGACCACGAGGTCGGGCGTGCGTTCGGCGATGTGCGCGCGCAGCGCGCGTCCCCCGTCGCACAGGGTCACGTCGAACCCGTGCAGGCGCAGGTAGTCGCCGACCATCGCGCGGGCCTCGGCCTCGTCGTCGACGACGACGACGTGAGCGGCGCTGGCGCTCACCGGCCGCTCCGTCCCGGCTCGTTGGGAATCTGACGCATCACGCTCGCGGGCACGCGGATCGAGGGGTCTCGCTTCCAGGGGGCGGGCATCGGCGGATGCCCGGCGCCGTTACACGGCAAGATTGCATCATGCATCATGCGAGCCCCTCTGGCGATGCACGCCCCGTTCTGTCAACGACCGGTTTCGCCGCCGCCCGGCTCCGGTCAGAGCTGCCCGAAACCTGTCGAGGTCGGCCGGCCGGAGCCATCAAGCCTGAAGGCGGGTCCGATGCCACGGCGTCGACGCGTCATTCCACAGTCTTGATGAGGGCGGAATGGCTGGACGAGACGCCCGATCAACTGATGAGGCTTGCCGGAGGGGGGTCTCTTTTGTTTGTGCCCTCCCGCACCGAGCCGACCGCACAGGGGCCACAAAGGGCTTTCATCTCGGATCGGCTTGAGGACAATGCGGCCCATCGGCGCCGGATACGTGAAACCCGCGGTTGCGGCTTGGTCGGAACGGTACGATGGACGACGATATCCTCCACCTGATCCCGGACGAGGTGCCGTCCCTGCCCGAGCGGGCCGGGACCTGGGCCGTCGCGGTCGTCGACGACGACCCGGCGGTGCACGAGGGCACGCGCTACGCGCTCGCCGGCTACACGCTCGACGGGCGGGGGCTCGAGATCCTCTCCGCCCATTCCGCCGAGGAGGCGCGCGCGCTCCTGCGGGCGCGCCGCGACATCGCGGTGGTGCTCCTCGACGTGGTGATGGAGACGGACGACGCGGGCCTCGTCCTCGTCGACTTCATCCGCCGGGAATTGCGGGACGAGACCGCGCGGATCATCCTGCGCACCGGCCAGCCGGGGCAGGCGCCGGAGCGGCGCGTCATCGTCGATTACGACATCAACGACTACAAGGCGAAGACGGAGCTCACCGCCGACAAGCTCTTCACGAGCCTCACCGCGGCGCTGCGCGCCTACCAGCAGCTCAAGCGCCTCCACGAGACCCGGCGGGGCCTGGAGATCATCATCGACGCGGCCCCGATGCTCCTCGACCACAAGTCGATGCAGCTCCTCGCGGAGGGGATGCTGACCCAGGTCGCCTCGCTCCTCAACGTCGATTGCGCCGGCATCCTGGTGCTGCGCGAGAACGGGGAGACGGACGAGCGCTTCTGCGTGCTCGCCGGCTCCGGCTGCTACCATCACTACATGGGCCGCGAGCCGGCCTGGCCCCTCGACGCGGACGTGCACCCGATCGTCGCCCGCACCTTCGCCGAGCGCCGCCACAGCTTCGGGACCCGCTGCTCGACGCTCTACCTCGAGACCGCGAGCGGCAGCGAGATCGTCGCCCTGATCGATGCCGACCGTTCGCTCTCAGACACGGACCGGGCCTTGATCGACCTGTTCACGAGCCGGCTATCCATCGCCTTCGACAACGTGATCCTCTACGAGCAATTGCAGCGCGCGAATGTCGGGCTGGAGCAGCGCGTGGTCGAGCGCACGGCCGAGTTGATCCGGGCGAACCGCCGCCTCGGCATGCAGCGCTCGGACCTGCGCCGGGCGAACGGCCTCAAGACCGAGATCCTCGGCACCATCGCGCATGATCTCAAGAACCCGCTCGCGGTCATCCTCGGCCGCGCCGAGATGCTCAACGACCTCACCGGCATGAGCCCGCCGCCGGTGGAGCAGATGCGGGCGCAGGCCGACCACATCCGCAGCTCGGCCAAGCGCCTGACCGGCATGATCGAGAGCCTGATGGCGGATGCCATGAACGACGCCCTCGACATCACCCTGCGCCGGGAGCCCGTGGACCTCGCCGCCCTCGCCCGCGAGGTCTGCGAGGCGAACCGGCCCCTGGCCGACCTCAAGGACCAGGGCCTGGAGGCGGCACTTCCGGGCGAGACCTGGCTCTGCGGCGACACGGAGCGCCTGCGCGAGGCGATCGACAACCTCGTCTCGAACGCGATCAAGTACAGCTTCCCCGGCGGGGCGATCCGGGTCGCGGTCTGGCGGGACGCGGACGAGACGGTCTGCGCCGTCTCCGACCACGGGCCCGGCCTGTCGCCGGAGGATGCGGGGCGCCTGTTCGGCCGCTTCCAGCGCCTCTCGGCGAAGCCCACGGCGGGCGAGGGCTCGACGGGCCTCGGCCTCTCGATCGTGAAGCGCATCGCGGAATTGCACGGGGGCCGGGCCACGGCCGAGAGCGAGGGACCGGGCCGGGGCGCCACCTTCGCGATCCGCTTCCCCAACGCGGCCGTGGAACTGATCTGAGGGGCCGCGTACAGTCGCGGGCATGGCCTCCCCCGTCCCGCGGATCTTCGTCCTCACCGGCGCCGGCATCTCGGCGGAGAGCGGGCTCGGCACCTTCCGGGACCGGGGCGGCCTCTGGGCGCGCTTCGATCCGATGCGGCTGGCCACTCCCGAAGCCTTCGCGGCCGATCCCGACACGGTGCTCGACTTCTACAATTGGCGCCGCCGCAACGCGCTGGCGGCCGAGCCGAATCCGGCCCACCGGGCCCTCGCCCGGGCCCAGGCGCGCGCGGCGGAGGCGGGCGGACATCTGTTTCTCTGCACGCAGAACGTGGACGACCTGCACGAGCGCGGCGGCGCGGGCGCGGTCGTGCACATGCATGGCGAGCTTCTGAGGGCGCGCTGCACGGGTTGCGGCCACGCTTTCGGCCGCCGCGACGACATCCTGCGCGCGCAGCCCTGCCCCCATTGCGCGCGCACCGGCACCCTGCGGCCCGACATCGTCTGGTTCGGCGAGATGCCGATGCACCTGGAGGCGATCGACGCCGCCCTCACGCGCGCCGATCTCTTCGTCTCGATCGGCACCTCCGGCTCCGTCTACCCGGCCGCGGGCTACGCCGCGCAGGCGCGCACGCTCGGCATCCGCACCTGCGAACTGAACCTGGAGCCCTCCGACAACGCGGGCCTGTTCGACGAGACGTGCTACGGC
This sequence comes from Methylobacterium segetis, assembly GCF_004348265.1. Taxonomy (GTDB): domain Bacteria; phylum Pseudomonadota; class Alphaproteobacteria; order Rhizobiales; family Beijerinckiaceae; genus Methylobacterium; species Methylobacterium segetis. The sequence goes on along the minus strand of NZ_SMNT01000019.1, from coordinate 15,860 downwards.
CCGGCGAGCGAGGTCGTGCCCGCCTTCTTCGCCGGATACGGGCTCGGCTGAGGCGCGTCGGGGGCTCGGCAGGGGCTGTTTGCCGGGCTACGATCCGGCCCGGTCCTGCGCTCCCTCAGTACGGAGACGCGCCTGCAACTGCAGGACGCAACGCGGCCCAACGACTTACCGGATCGCTGCGGGTCCGGCCGCGACGGGAGAGCCTCCCGAATCACCAGGGGGGCGCGCGTCAAGATATGGACGCCCGGGTTGCCGAAGGGTTACAACAGTCAAGCTTGGTTGAGTCGTCGCGCGGCCTCGTCCAAGCGTTCGTTGCAGCCTTAGGGGAATAATAGACCCATGCAGAACATAACTGTAACTGCCCGCGAACGTGATACCGTTCTTGCGGCTCTACGCTATTATCAATTCTATAGGATGCAGGGTCATCCTTTCGATCCGCGGCAGGATCATCTCATCGATGCCATCGCGAGTGAGAATGGCGACGCTCTGGATTTGACCGAAGTCGATGATCTGTGTGCGGGCCTGAACGGCAACAAGCACGCATTGCGCGCCAGCGCCTGAGCGCGACTTCGGGGCGGAGTGATCCGCCCCTATCTCGGACGGGCCGATCCGGATTTCTCGGCCACACCCCACATTGCAATTTCAACGCGCATTCGGACCGGGTTCAGAACACCTGGACGATCCGGGCCGCCGCAGGGTGCGGCCCGAGCCCCGCATCGGCGAGGCTCGGCACGACGAGCGCGTAGGCCGTCAGGATGGTGCCGGCGGCGAAGAGCTTGATGAGATCGCGCATGGTCTGTCCCCTCGTGGTGGAGCCCGCGTCGCGGCCGGCTCTCGTTGGGGTAGGGTCTAGCAGGGCCGTCTTTCACGCCTGTTGCGTCGCGCCGCCGAAAGATTGCGTTGCGGGCGCAACGATGAGGGGCGGAGCGCCGCTCGGGGCGGCCTGAAACCTTTCGAGCGCCGCGTGCGTAGGCCGGGCCGTTCCCGCCGGATCGGGAACGCGGGAAGCGCCGGCGGCAGTTCGGCGGCCCGGGTCTAGGGGAAACCCACGGAGCAGCGGGCGGGGCGTCCGGCACGGGCGCTCCGCCCCACCGGGGCCGCGGGCTGGTACCTGTCAGGGGCTCTGCGAAAGCTGCTGCTTGGCCCGGGCGAGGGCCGCCTCGCAGCCCTTGGCATCCCCCTTCTTGTCGGCGGTCCGGGCCTCGTCGAGGGCGACCTTGGCCTGCTGCGCCGTGTCGGCGCCCTTCCCGGCCTCGGCCGATTTCTCGGGCGGGGCCTCGGCCACGGCGGGCTGGCCGGCCCGGCCGGGTTCGGCGCCCTGGCCCTCGCGGGCGGCGGCGACGGACTTTCCGCTCGTCGAGGCGGAGATGGCGTCGCGGGCCTCGTCCTTCACACGCTTGTCGAGGGCCGCGATCTGGTCCGAGCAGGGCGAGGCGTAGGCCGCTCCGGGCAGCGTCGCCACGGCGACGGAGAGGCAGGCGGCGAACGGCCGGACGAGACGCATCATGGGCGGAAGATCCTCGATTGCTGGCGGCATCCGTGCAGGCCGAGGCTTACAGCGCGAGGCTTGCCGCGGGTGCCGGTCGCGGGAGGACCGCTTCAGGCGCGGCTCCCGATCCCTGCGGGAGGCACCGAGCCTCCGCGTCGGCCCCTCGGAACGACGCGGGTGCGCGGACGGAAGGCCCGCAGGTCCCGGGCGTCACCCCGGAGACCTGCGGAGCGCTCAGGCGCTGAGCTTGTCGCGGATCGGCAGCTCGCGGATGCGCCGGCCCGTGGCCGCGAAGACCGCGTTGGCGATGGCCGGCGCGACGGGCGGGACGCCCGGCTCGCCGACGCCGCCGAGCGGCGCCCGGTAATCCGGGTTCGGCAGCAGGTGGACGTGAACCTCCGGAGCGGCGTCGATCCGGACGATCTCGTAGCCGTCGAAGTTGTTCTGCTGCGCACGGCCCTGCTTGAAGGTGATCTCGGAGGTGAGTGCGAGGCCCATCCCCATCACCACCGCGCCCTCCATCTGCGAGCGCACCCGCTCCGGGTTCACCTGCGGCCCGCAATCGACCGCGATGTGGACGCGCTTGACCGAGACCTGGCCCTTGTCGCTCACCTCCACCTCGGCCGCGACCGCGGTGTAGGTGACGAAGCTGTAATGGCCCGCGATGCCGAGGCCGCGGCCCTTCTCCATCTTCCGGCCCCAGCCGATGCCGCCCGCCGCCGCCTCGATGGCGCGGCGCAGGCGCCCCGTCTCGATCGGGTAGCGCTTCGGATCCTCGCCGTAGTTCCAGACGTCGCCGATGTCGGTCGGGTCGATCTTCCGGTCGGGTCCGATCAGCTCGAGCAGGTACTCCTTCGGGTCGCGGCCCGCCTCGTGCGCGAGTTCGGCCACGAAGGACTGGATCGCGAAGGCGTGCGGGATGTTCGAGACCGAGCGGAACCAGCCGATGCGCACATGCGCGGGGGCCTCCGGGTTCTCCAGCCGGATGTTGGGCAGGTTGAAGGGTGTGTTGACGAGGCCCATGCCGAGCTCGAAGGGGAGCTCGTGCTTCGGGTCCGGCGCGAAGATCGAGCCGATCGTCGGCGCCGTCGAGCGGTGGAGCCAGGCCACCGGCATGCCCTTCTCGTCGAGGCCGGCCTCCACGTGCTCCACCGAGATCGTGTGGTAGTAGCCGTGGTGGATGTCGTCCTCGCGGGTCCAGGTCAGCTTGACCGGCACGCCGCCGACGGCCTGCGAGCAGAGCGCGGCCTCGACCACGTAGTCGGGCTTCGACTTGCGGCCGAAGCCGCCGCCGAGCAGCGTCACGTTCACCTTGACCTTGTCGGCCGGGAGCTTGAGCGCCTTGACGAGGCGGTCATGGGCGGCCTGCGGCCCCTGCGTGCAGGCCCAGGCCTCGCAGGCCCCGTCCTTCACGAAGGCCACCGCGGCCGGGGGCTCCATCGGCGCCTGGACGAGGTGGGGCACGAAGTACTCGGCCGTGATCCGCTTCTTGGCCTTGGCCATGGCGCCGTCCACGTCGCCCTGGTTGCGCACGACCTTGCCGGGCGCGCGGGCCGCCTTCTCCAGCTCGCCCCGGAACGCGTCCGTGTCGTAGCCCGCGTTCGGGCCGTCGTCCCAGGTGATCTTGAGGGCGTCGCGGGCCTTCAACGCCGCCCAGGTGTTCTTGGCCACCACCGCGACGCCGCCGAGCGGCATGAACTCGGAGGGGATGGGCGCCCCTTCGATCTGGAAGATCTTCACGACGCCGGGGACCTTCTTGGCCTCCGAATCGTCGAGGCTCGCGACCTTGCCGCCGTAGACGGGCGGCCGGGCGACGAGGGCGTAGAGCATCCCGTCGAGGCGGGTGTCGAGGCCGTAGATCGCCTTGCCGGTCGTGATGTCGCGGTTGTCGATGAGGCCGATCTCGCCCTTGCCGATGTAGCGGAAGGCCTTCGGGTCCTTCAGCGCCACGCTCTCGCGGGCGGGGACGGGAAGCGCGGCGGCGGCCGCCGCGGCCTCGCCGTAGCCCATCTGGCGCTTCGACTTGGCGTGGACGACGACGTGGTTCTCGGCGCTCACCTCGGAGACCGGCACGCCCCATTGCTTGGCGGCAGCCTCGCGCAGCATCAGGCGGGCGGCGGCGCCGACATGGCGGAAATGCTGGAAGAAGTGGCGCAGGCTCCGCGAGCCGTCGGTATCCTGGTTGCCGAAGCGGGTCTCCTCGCCCCAGGCCTGGACGACCTTGACCTTCGACCAGTCGGCCTCGAGCTCGTCGGCCACCACGAGGGCGATCGAGGTGCGCACGCCCTGGCCCATCTCCGAGCGGTGGTTCGTCACGGTCACCGTGCCGTCGGGCGCGATGGCGACGAAGACCTTCGGATCGTCCTTCCAGCCGTTCGGCATGCCGTCGGCGCCGAACTTCTTGGGCTCGTCCTTCTTCTCCTCGGCCTGCGCGCGGTCACGCAGCGAGAGGGCGAGCGCGAAGGCGCCCAGGCCGCCCAGCACCGCCCGGCGGCTGACATTGGCGAGCACGGCCGGCACGGCGGCCTTCGGGGTCTCGGCCGCGAGTTCGGCCATCAGCTTGGCGTCGTGGATCACAGGCGCTCTCCCTTGGTTCCGGGGGCGGATTTGGGCTGGCCGGCGGCCTGGTGGATGGCGGCGCGGATGCGCGGATAGGTGCCGCAGCGGCAGAGATTGCCGCTCATCGCCTCGTCGATCTGGGCGTCGGTCGGCTTCGGCGTGTCCTTGAGGAGGGAGGCCGCCTGCATGATCTGCCCGGGCTGGCAATAGCCGCACTGGGAGACGTTGAGGTCGCGCCACGCGGCCTGGACCGGGTGGTTGCCGTCCGGCGAGAGCCCCTCGATCGTCGTGACCGTCTGGCCCTCGGCCGCCGAGACGGGGGTCACGCAGCCGCGCACGGCCGTGCCGCCGAGATGGACGGTGCAGGCGCCGCAGAGGGCCTGACCGCAGCCGAACTTGGTGCCGGTGAGGCCCAGCTCGTCCCGCAGGTACCAGAGCAGGGGCATGTCGGGATCGCCGTCGAAGCTGCGCTCAGCCCCGTTCACGGTGAATTTGATCATCAGCATCGTCCTGTCGTGAGGCACGGGGGCCGGCCCCGGGGCACAGCGGGTGCCCCAGGCAGCGCAAGCGGTGCCAGGGTGCCCGCGATCTGGCCTCCCGAACGGGAGACCGGAATCGCGACCGCCCCCGGTCCGCGCCGTCTTCAGAATGAATTCAATCTAAGCCAGCTGTCCGCCGCGCGGCAACACGGGTGCATCGCCTCCCGGCCCGCGAACCCTGCGCGGAGCGCATGGTATGTGCCCTTTCGCACAGGGCGCGGCCCGGTTCAGACCGTGACCTGCGTGCCGACCTCGACGACGCGTCCGGTCGGGATCTGGAAGAAGTCCGTCGCGTCGTTGGCGTTCTTGGCGAGCGTGATGAAGATGCGGTCCTGCCAGAGCGGCATGCCGGAATGCGCCGCCGGCCGGATCGAGCGGCGGGACAGAAAGAACGACGTCGCCATGATGTCGAACTTGAAGCCCTGCTTGCGCAGGAGCGTCAGGGTCTTGGGGATGTTCGGCTGCTCCATGTAGCCGAACTTCATCACGACCTTCGAGAAATGCGGCCCGATCGGCTCGATGCGCACCTTGTCCGCCTGGTTCGAGCGGGGGGTGTCGACCGTCTCGACCGTCAGGATGACGTTCTTCTCGTGCAGGACCTTGTTGTGCTTGAGGTTGTGCAGGAGGGCCGCGGGCGCGATCTCGGGGTCGCTCGTGAGGAACACGGCCGTGCCCCGCACGTGGTGGGGCGGGCTCTTCTCCAGCATCCCGACGAGCTCGACCAGCGGCACGTCGGTCTTGCGGGTCTTGTTGAACAGGATGGTGACGCCCCGCACCCAGGTCCACATCAGCACGATGAGGCAGCCCGCCACGAGCAGCGGCACGTAGCCCCCCTCGAACACCTTCAGGAGGTTCGAGAGCATGAACAGGAACTCGACCACGATGAAGGGCATGATCGCCGCCGCGGCCGCGATCGGCGACCAGCGCCAGTAGCGCCAGAGCACGATGAAGGAGAGCGAGGCGGTGAGCAGCATCGTGCCCGTCACGGCGATGCCGTAGGCCGAGGCCAGCGCCGAGGAGGAGCGGAACAGCACCGCCAGCACCACGACGCCGATCATCAGGAGCAGGTTGATCTGCGGCAGGTAGATCTGGCCCGAATGGGATTCGGAGGTATGGCGGATCTCGAGCCGCGGCAGCAGGCCGAGCTGGATCGCCTGCCGCGAGAGCGAGAAGGCGCCCGTGATCACCGCCTGGCTCGCCGTGACGGTGGCGAGCGTCGCCAGAACCACCATCGGGATCAGGCCCCATTCGGGCACGAGCTGGTAGAACGGGTCCGTCGTGTCGGGCTTGGCGAGCACCAGCGCGGTCTGTCCGAGGTAGTTGAGGACGAGGCAGGGCGCGACGAGGCCGAGCCACGCCACCTGGATCGGGCGGCGCCCGAAATGGCCGAGATCGGCGAAGAGCGCCTCCGCGCCCGTCACCGCGAGGAAGACGGCGCCGAGCGCCACCAGCGCGCCCGAGCCGTGGCCGAGCAGGTAATGCACCGCATACCAGGGGTGGAAGGCCCAGAACACGCCGGGATTGGCCAGGATGTGCGGCAGGGCCGCGAGCGCCAGGGCCAGGAACCACACGACCATGATCGGCCCGAAGAAGGCCGCGACCTTGCTGGTGCCCCGGCTCTGCACGAGGAAGAGGGCGACGATGATGCCGACCGTGATCGGCAGCACGGAGTTCTCGAAGGCGGGGGTGACGAGCTTCAAGCCCTCCACCGCCGAGAGCACGGAGATGGCGGGCGTGATCACGGCATCGCCGTAGAACAGCGAGGCGCCGAGGAGCCCGAGGGTGAAGACGAGGCGCGAGCCGCCGAGCGACTTCCGGGCGAGCGCCATCAGCGAGAGGATGCCGCCCTCGCCGTTGTTGTCCATCCGGAGGAGGATGGCGACGTACTTGATGGTGACGATGAGCAGCAGCGCCCACAGGATCAGCGAGGCGGTGCCGAGCACCTCCTCGGCGAGCAGGATGTTGTCGGCGCGCGCCGGCGCCAGCGCCTCGCGGAAGGCGTAGAGCGGGCTCGTGCCGATGTCGCCGTAGACGACGCCGACCGAGCCGACGACGAGGGTCCAGAAGCTCGCAGGGGCGTGCCCCTCCTCGGGCCCGTCCAGGACCCCCGCCGAGGTCGGCGGGGTGCCTCCGCCCTCGCCGGGCGCGGGAGCTCCGGAGGCCGTGCCGGAAGCGCCTGCGGCGGAGGCCGTACCGGAAGCGCCCGCGGCGGCTTGAGCGGCGGGGACGCTCGGTGTGGCGGAGTGCGTCATGAAGGGCGATCTAGGGTGAGGGCCGCCCGAAGGCTCGCGACGCGGCGCATCGAGGACGCCATGGGGACGCGATGCCGTCCGGGGCACGCGCGCCCGGCGCTCGCCGGGCCGCTCAAGGGGATCGTGCCGGCACGCTTAGCACGCGGCCGGAGCGGCGGAAACAGCGACCTTTCGGCAAGCCCCGGCCGGGCCATCGGCCCGGCCTCGGGATCAGCGGGCGAGCCTCACTCGGCGGCGCTGCGGGCGCCCTGGCCGAAGCGGCGCTCGATGTAGTCGATGACGATGGTCTCGAAGTCCTTGGCGAGGGTGGCGCCGCGCAGCGTCATCGCCTTCTTGCCGTCGATGAAGACCGGCGCGCTCGGGGTCTCGCCCGTGCCGGGCAGCGAGATGCCGATATCGGCATGCTTCGACTCGCCCGGGCCGTTCACGATGCAGCCCATCACCGCGACGTTCAGCCCTTCCACGCCCGGATAGGTCTTCTTCCATTCCGGCATCGAGGTGGTGATCCAGTTCTGGATGTCGCGGGCGAGCTCCTGGAAGGTCGTCGAGGTGGTGCGCCCGCAGCCCGGGCAGGCGGCGACCAGGGGCACGAAGGTGCGGAAGCCCATCGTCTGCAGGAGTTCCTGGCTCGTCTTGACCTCCAGCGTGCGGTCGCCGCCGGGCTCGGGGGTGAGCGAGTAGCGGATCGTGTCGCCGATGCCCTCCTGGAGCAGCACGCCGATGGCGGCCGAGGCCGCGACGATGCCCTTCGAGCCCATGCCGGCCTCGGTCAGGCCGAGGTGGATCGCGTAGTCCGAGCGGCGGGCGACCTCGCGGTAGACCGCGATCAGATCCTGCACGGCCGAGACCTTGGCCGAGAGGATGATGCGGTCCTTCGGCAGGCCGAGATCCTCGGCGCGCTTGGCCGAGGAGAGGGCCGATTGCACCATCGCCTCGCGCATCACGGCGCGGGCGTCGATGGGCCTCGGGGATTTCGCGTTCTCGTCCATCAGGTGCGTGAGGAGCTCGCCGTCGAGCGAGCCCCAGTTGGCGCCGATGCGCACGGTCTTCCCGTACCGGATCGCCTGCTCGATGATCGTCGAGAACTGCGTGTCCTTCTTCTCCTTGAAGCCGACATTGCCCGGGTTGATCCGGTACTTGGCGAGCGCCTCGGCGCAGGCCGGGTGGTCGGAGAGGAGCTTGTGGCCGATGTAGTGGAAGTCGCCGACGAGGGGCACGTGCACGCCGATGCGGTCGAGGCGCTCGCGGATCTTCGGAACGGCGGCGGCCGCCTCGTCGCGGTCGACGGTGATGCGGACGAGTTCCGAGCCGACCCGGGCGAGCTGGGCGACCTGCGCCACGGTGCCGTCGATGTCGGCCGTGTCGGTGTTCGTCATGGACTGGACGACGACGGGAGCGCCGCCGCCGACGGTGACCGCGCCCTCCCCCGTGCCGACGCGCACGCCGACCGTGCGGTGCCGGGGGGCCGGCCCTGCGATCTCGGGGCCGGTTCCGCCGAGGGTCTCGGGAGCGGCTGCGGCTGTGGTGAGTTCCATCGATGGACCTTGTCTGCAGGATCTCGTCTGCGATCCTTCGGGGCGCGCGTGGCCCGGGCCGCAGGGCTCCCGCCCCGCCCGTCTCCGGGTTTCGCCGCCCCCGGCGGCCCGGGCCCGCTCGTTCGGAGCCGGCGCGCCGCCAGGATCAACTCAAGAGATGCGCAGGATACGCGCGCGTTGGTTTAGCTGAGATTGCCGGCCCGCAGCGTCAAGCCGAGGCCGCGCATGGCAGCATCGCGCGTGTCATGTCGCATCCGGGCGCGAATGTCGAGGCGGAGGGCCGTTCTCCCCGATTCCGGCGCCCCGCCCCTGCGGGCGGCCGGGCTTGCGGCCCTTTCGCCTCATCGGCTGCCCCGGCCCCGTGCGCCGATTCGCGGAACGGAGGCGTCGGCCGGCCGTTTGGCCTGGCCGTTGCTGTTGCAGCGCAACATACCATGTTGAGAGGCATGACGGATCCCATGAGCCGCACCGAGAGACCAGCCCCGCCCGCGGCGAACCCGCACGGGCCGGAGCCGCACAACCCGGCCACCGCCGTGCCCGAGCCCGTGCAGTCCGAGGACGGGATCGAGGCGCGGTCCGAGGCGCGCCCGCCGATGCACGTCCTGGCCGGTGCGCGGGCGGAGAAGACCGTCGCCCTCGCCCTTCAGGGCGGCGGCGCGCACGGCGCCTTCACCTGGGGCGTGCTCGATGCGCTGATCGAGGATGGCCGCCTCGGCTTCGAGGCGGTCACGGGGGCGAGCGCGGGCGCCATGAACGCGGTCGTGATGATCGACGGCTGGCTCTCGGGCGGCCCCAAGGGGGCGCGCGAGGCGCTGGAGCGGTTCTGGCGGGAGGTCAGCCTCGACGGCGACCTCTGGCCGGCCCAGCGCCGCGTCGTCAGCGGGCTGCTCGGCCTGTGGCAGGGCAACCCGGTCGCCGAGTTCTGGACGAAGGCGCTGATGCCGAGCCCCTACGTCGCCAACCCCCTCAACGTGAACCCGCTGCGCAAGGCTCTGGCCAAGCAGGTCGATTTCGAGCGGCTGCGGGAGGCCGAGACGGCGGGCGTCTACGTCTCGGCCACCAATGTCTGGACCGGCAAGCTCGCCGTGTTCGAGCGCGAGCGGCTCACGGTCGACCACCTGATGGCCTCGGCCTGCCTGCCCACCGTGTTCCAGGCGGTCGAGATCGACGGCGTGCCCTACTGGGACGGGGGCTATCTCGGGAACCCACCCCTCTATCCCCTGCATCGCGGGGCGCGCACGCGGGACATCCTCCTCGTCCAGATCAACCCCGTCGAGCGGCGCGAGACGCCCCGCACCGAGGCCGAGATCCAGGACCGGCTGAACGAGATCACGTTCAACGCCAACCTGATGCGGGAGCTGCGCGCGATCGACTTCGTGGACAACCTGATCGACGAGGGCGTCCTCGGCCAGGGCGCCTACGAGCGGGTGCGGGTCCACCGGATCGACGGCACCGACGCCCTCGAGGATTACCCGGCCTCCTCGCGCCTCGACGCGCGCTGGCGGGTGTTCGAGCGCCTGCGCGACCGGGGTCGCGCGGCCGCGCAGGCGTGGCTCGCGGAGCATTTCGAGCGGGTCGGCCACGAATGCACCCTCGATCTCCACGCCGCCTACCAGTAGTCTCAAGCACAAACCCCGTCCGCGACGGGCGCGGGCGGGGATTAAAGGTGCCTCGGCACCCGTCTGAACCGGTATGACATCCGACAAGTCGAAGCGTCCCGATATCGTCGAGTTGCTGGTGCCCCTGAGGCGCTACGCGCGCTCGCTCACCCGCGACACGCTGAGGGCCGACGATCTCGTGCACGACACCCTCGTGCGCGCCCTGGAGGCTCAGGCGACCCTGCGGCCGAGCACCAACCTGCGCACCTGGATGATGACGGTGCTGCACAACGTCTTCATCGACGACCAGCGTCGCAAGCGCGTCGAGGCGCGCCACGCCGACGTGCTGGTGCAGATGAGCGACGAGGTGGCGCTGCCCGCCCAGGAAGGGCAGGTGCGCCTCGCCCAGATCCGCGAGGCCTTCCTGACCCTGCCCGAGGAGCAGCGCGCGGCCCTGCATCTCGTGACGATCGAGGGCATGGCCTACGCCGATGCCGCGGCCGTGCTCGGCATCCCCATCGGGACCCTGATGTCGCGGCTCGGCCGCGGACGCGCGGCGCTGCGGGCCTTCGAGGAGGGCCGGCCCGCCCGCAAACCGCCCGAGCGCGAAGGGGGAGGCTCGGAGCGGCCGCATCTGCGCCTCGTGCCGTCGAGCGGCCAGCCGGAGATCCGGGGAGCCCCGCCCCTCGGCTACGAGAGCCGGGCCGTCGGGGAAACCTGAGGCCACCCGCACCGGCCGCCGCATCGGCCGGTCTCGCGATCGTTCAAGATGCGCCCGGACAGGGCATGAGGACCTGCCGCCATGGTCGACCCGATTACCGATTCCGATCTCATCGCCTTCGTGGACGGCGAGCTCGACGTCATGAGGCGCCTGGAGGTCGAGGCCCATCTCGCGCGCCACCCCGAGGTGGCGGCCCGCGTGATGGCCGAGATGCACGACAGCGACGCCCTGCGCGCCGCCTTCGCCCGGCTGCCCGGCCCCGGCCCCGAGCGCAACCGGGCTGCCGCCCGCCGCCTCGACCGCTCGCTCCGCTGGCGCTCCGTCGGCGCCCGCCTGCGGCGCGCGGCGGCCATCGCCATCCTGGTCGGGGCCGGCTGGCTCGCCCATGCCGAGGTCGGCGGGTTCGGCGTGCCCGATACCTTCGCCTCCCCGATCGATCCGACCTTCGTGGAGGACGCGGCGCAGGCCCGCCAGACGGCGCAGCTGCGCGCCCGCATGGCCTCGCAGCGGCCGACGCCGGCCTACGACCGGGCCGACATCGAGGCGGCGACGGGCATCCGCCTGCCGGACCTGCCCGCCGGATGGACGGTGCGGGACGTGCAGGTCTTCCCCGCCCATCGCGGCGCGGGCGTCGAGGTCGCGATCGACGCGGGCGCCCTCGGAGAGGTCTCGCTGTTCGCCACGCACCGCAAGTCGGGCGCCCGCGAGAAGGAGGTTGTCCGCTCCAGCGACGGCACCACCGCCTACTGGACGGCGGGCGGCTCCACCTACGCCCTCAGCGGCACCCGCGACGCGACCGACCTGCGGCAGGCGGCCGCCGACCTCGCGGGCGAGATGGGCCGGGAGAAGCTCTGAGCCGGGAGAAGCTCTAAGTGGGGCGATCGGCCTCTCCGAGACCCGTCCGGGTCGGCCCGCCGAGGGCGGCCTCCCGGGTGGGAGAGGTGAGCGGCGGACCTACCGCCCGCCCTCGATCATCGAGGACGTCCGGTCCGTCGCGACGAGGGCGCGGGCCTCGGCCGCGTCGACATCCATGCGGGCGACCAGCGCCTCGGCGCTCGCGAAGCGCTCCTCGCCGCGGATGAAGGCGAGGAACTCGACCTCGAGCGCCTGCCCGTAGAGGTCGTCCGCGAAATCGAACAGGTTGACCTCGAGGAGCGGCGCCCCGTCGTCGAAGGTGGGGCGGCGGCCGTAGCTCGCCACGCCCGCGCGGACCCGCCCGTCCGGCAGCCGCGCCCGCACCGCGTAGATGCCGTGGGCGAGGCCGCAATCGTCGAGTGCGATGTTGGCGGTGGGGTAGCCGAGGACCCGCCCGCGCTTGTCGCCGTGGCGGACCTCGCCCCGCACGAACCAGCGGTAGCCGAGGAGCGCGTTCGCCCGGGCGATGTCGCCGCCGGAGAGCGCCGCGCGGATGGCGCTGGAGGAGACCGGCTCCGCCTCGTCGACCAGCGAGACCGCCGGAAGGATGCGGCAGGACAGGCCGTAATCCCGGCAGAGCCCGGCGAGCAGCGTCGGCGTTCCCTCGCGCCCCCGGCCGAAATGGAAATCATGCCCGATCACCACGCCCGAGAGCCCGAGATCCTCCACGAGCAGGCCCCGCACGAAGTCGCGTGCGCCCGTGCCGGCAAGGCCCGCATCGAAGCGGCGCACGACGAGCCCGTCGAGGCCGAGGCGCCGGAACACGATCTCCTTGGCGCCGGGGTCGGTCAGGCGGAACAGGGGGAGGTGCGGCGCGAAATAGGCCCGCGGATGCGGCTCGAAGGTGAGGACGACGGCCGGGCGCCCGTCGGCGCGCGCGCCCGCGCGCACGGCCTCCACGAGGCTCCGGTGGCCGCGATGCACCCCGTCGAAATTGCCGATCGCCGCCACGGCGCCGCGCAGCTGCGGCGGCAGCGGCTCGTCCTCGCGGCAGACCGTGAAGGGCCGCGCGGGTGTCTCGTCGGCGGACGACATCGGACTCATGGGGCGTTGCGGGGCGGGTGGGCCGGGCTCTGGGGGAGGAGGCCGGGCGGACCCTGTCGAAAACCGCACGGGGGGTCAAGCGAGGGGCACGGGCCCCGCGGGTGGGGCGCGTACGGATGCGCGCGCAGTTAACCGCTTCGCAAGCGGGTCTCCGGTAATTTCGCGACTACGAGGCGCCGCGTCGCTGGGCGCTTCCCTCAATATGCAGGGGACGCCGCACCGTCCCCCGGGAATACGGAGCGAAGAACCCCCATGGCCCTCGATCTCAGCATGCCGATCCTGGTCGTCGACGACTACCAGACGATGGTCCGCATCATCCGCAACCTCCTGAAGCAGCTCGGCTTCGAGGAGGTGGACGACGCCTCCGACGGGACCGCGGCGCTGGCCCGGCTGAAGAGCCGCAAATACGGCCTCGTCATCTCCGACTGGAACATGGAGCCGATGACGGGCTACGAGCTGCTGCGCCACGTGCGCGCCGACGAGTCGCTGCGCACCACGCCCTTCATCATGGTCACCGCCGAGTCGAAGACCGAGAACGTGATCGCCGCCAAGAAGGCCGGCGTGAACAACTACATCGTCAAGCCGTTCAACGCCGCCACGCTCAAGAGCAAGATCGAGGCGGTCTGCGGCGCCTGAGGCGTCCTGTCGATCACGGCCCCCCGGGCGGAGGGGCCGGCACGCGTACCGGCGGCGCCCGTTCGGCGCCGCCCTGTGGAGTGAGCGCGGATGCTATTCGCACGCAAGACGCGGGATTCGGCTCCCGAGCGGCCCTCGCCGGCGGTGATCCACGAGCTCGTGGAGATCGCGGAGTATATCAGCCATCTGCGCCAGGAGATCGCGGCGCTGCGGGCCAACGAGATCACCCGCGACCGCATCCCGATGGCGCACGAGGAGCTCGGCAACGTGCTCGAGGCGACGGCCGGCGCCACCAACCGGATCATGGCCTCCGCCGAGGAGATGCTGTCCCTGCCCGAGGACGCCGATTACCGGGTCAACGTCGAGGCGAAGATCTACGAGATCTTCGAGGCCTGCGCCTTCCAGGACATCACCGGCCAGCGCATCTCGAAGGTGGTCGAGGCCCTGCGCCAGCTCGAATTGCGGCTCGCCCGCTTCGCGAACGCCGTGAAGGCGCGGGACGAATCGGGCGTCGATCCGAGCGAGGCCGATCGCCGGGGCCGGGCCGAGCGCCTCCTCCTCAACGGGCCGCAGATCGGCGGGCCGGCCACCTCCCAGGACGACATCGACGCCCTGTTCGCCTGAGGCGCCTACCAGACGAGCCGCTCGATCAGCGCGTCGGGGTGCACGCTCTGGCGGGCGAGCCAGTCGGCCGCATCGCCGAGCCGTTCGTGCTCGCCGAGCACGCCGAGCTCCTCCGCATGGATGCCGCGGGCCACGAGCAGGCTCGGGATGCCGAACGCGGCGGCCCCCGCGATATCCGTGCGGAGCGCGTCGCCGATGGCCAGCACCCGGGCCCTGTCCGGCGGGCCGGCGCCGTCGAGGGCCGCCGCCTTCTCCAGCGCCGCCTCGTAGACCGGCCGGTAGGGCTTGCCCGCGTAGACGACCTCGCCTCCGATCTCGGCGTAGGCCGCCGCGATCAGCCCGGCGCAGGGGATGAGCTTCCTGTCGCGCTCCACCACGAGATCGGGATTGGCGCAGATCATCGGCACCGCGCGGGCGCGGAAGGCCGCGAGTGCGGCGCGGTAATCGTCGGCCGTCTCGCGCGTGTCGTCGAACAGGCCCGTGCAGACGACGAGGTCGGCCGCCTCGGCGGGGACGAGATCGAGGTCGAGCCCCTCGAAGATCGGCCCGTCGCGCTCCGGCCCGAGATGGTAGATGGCCGCCCCCGCGCGCCGCGCGATCAGGTCCCGCGTGAGGTCGCCGGAGGTGAGGATGGCGTCGTAGGCCTCCCGCGGCACGCCGTAGCCGTCGAGGATCCGCTGCACGCCCGGCCAGGGCCGCGGCGCGTTCGAGACGAGGATCACCCGGCGCGGCCGGCCCTCGGGGTCGAGGCGGCGGAAGCGGATCAGGGCCTCGCCCGCCGCGCGATGGCCGACCGTGCCGTCGTGCAGCACGCCCCAGACGTCGCACAGGAGGAGGTCGTAGCGCGGCGCGATGTCCGCGATGCCGGCGAGGACCGGGACGGCGGCCCGGCCCTGGGCTGGAACCGCCGCGGCGGATGAGGCTGTCATGAAGCGTCCCGGGATGGCTCTGGTCCAGGCCCGGTTAGGCGGCACGCCCGCCGATTGCAACGCCCGCCCTCAGCTCGCCCGGCGCAGGAAGTCGCGGAACGGCCGCCGCTGCGGCGGCGGCTCGGGGTCGTCGGCCGGGGGCTGAGGCGGGGGCGGCGCGGGGGGCGCGGTCAGAACCTCCGCCCGGACGGCGCGGGGCGCGGCGAAGACGCTTCCCTGCGCGAAGGGCACGTCGAGGTCGATCAGGTCGGGCACGTCGCCCTCGTGCTCGACGGCGCAGGCGACGAGGCGGATGCCGGCCCGGGCGAGCGCCGCGACGAGATCCTCCACCGCGATGTCGGAGAGGGGGCCGCGGCCCGCCGCCTGCCGGAGCAGCAGGTCGGCCGGCACCTTGACCTGCCCGACGCCGCGCTCGGCGAGCGAGAGGGCGTCGAAGCGCAGGTCCGTCGGGCGGTCGAGGATGAAGCCGATGCGGCCGCGGAGGGCGGCAAGCGCCGCCGCCTGCTCGGCGTCGAGGTTGCGCCAGCTCGCCTGCGGCAGCGCCATCACGATCCGCCCCGCGAGGCCGGGCTCGGCGGCGACGAGGCGGGCCAGCGAGCGCAGGAAGCCGGGCTCGTAGAGGGAGAGCGGCGAGAGCCCGTAGGCCACCGCCGCCTCGCTGCCGCGCCCCGCGAGATGGCGGGCGATGGTGGCGACCCGCTGCAGCATGCGCCGGTCGAGGTCGGTGGTGCGGCCGTAGCGCTCCAGCACCGGCAGGAACGCCTCCGGCGCCAGGACCTCGCCCTCGACCCGCAGCCGTGCCAGCGCCTCGTAGGAGACGACCTTGCGCTGCGGCAGCACCACCACGGGCTGCAGGTGCACCTCCAGGCCCTCGCGGTCGAAGGCCGCCACGACGGCCTCGTCGCGGGCGCCCCGCTCCGGCCTTGCGCCGGCCGGGCCCGGGACGATGTCGGCCCCGGACGATCGCGGCAGGGGCGGGATCGGCCGCGGCGCGAAGGCGGCCGGCCGCGCCGGCTCGG